>NZ_JAGT01000001.1:2020000-2320000 GCF_000526795.1 Ruminococcus flavefaciens AE3010 | reverse complement strand
GGCTTCCACGATTTCGCAGGCTCAGCACATATCCACATGGTGGGCGGTATCGCAGCTCTCGTAGGTGCAGCTATCCTCGGTCCAAGAATAGGTAAGTTCTACAAGACAAAGGACGGCGAGATCAAGGTAAACGCTATCCCGGGTCACAACCTTACAATCGGTGCTCTCGGCTGCTTTATCCTCTGGTTCGGCTGGTACGGATTCAACGGTGCAGCTTGTACATCTATCGATCAGCTCGGTTCAGTATTCCTTACAACAACAGTTGCTCCTGCTATCGCAACAGTAACTTGTATGATATTCACATGGCTCAAATACGGCAAGCCCGATGTTTCAATGTGTCTTAACGCTTCACTTGCAGGTCTTGTAGGTATCACAGCTCCCTGTGACGTAACAGACTGTGTAGGCGCTTCAATAGTTGGTATCGTTTCAGGCTTACTCGTTTGCTTCGGTGTATGGTTCCTCGACTATGTACTCCACATCGACGATCCTGTTGGTGCAGTAGCAGTTCACATGATGAACGGTATCTGGGGTACAATCGCAGTTGGTCTCTTTGCAAACCCTGAGGTTCCGGGTTACTCACTTGTTGACCAGAACGGCGACCAGCTTGCAGGTCTCTTCTACGGCGGCGGTTTCGGACTTCTCGGCAGACAGCTCACAGGCTTTGTATGCATTGCAGCATTCACAGTAGTTTCAATGATAATCGTTTTCCAGCTTATCAAGCACACTATCGGTCTCCGCGCTTCCGAGCAGGAGGAGATCATCGGTCTCGACGTTACAGAACACGGTCTTATTTCCTCTTATGCAGACTTCGCTCCCGCACTTACAGACGCAGGAATGTATGGCTATACTAAGGACGACGCTAAGAGCGTAGAAAAGGTAGAAAAGAAGAAGGATACAAAGGAGACAGAAAAGAAGCCTGCTGCTACAGTTGATGAAGCAGTAGAGGTAAAGAACTACTCCACACCTTCACCTGACGGTGCAACAAAGCTCACAAACATTGTTGTTATATTCAAACAGCAGAAACTCCAGCAGTTCATCGAGGCTATGGAGCACATCGATGTCAAGGGCATCACAGTTACAAACGTTCTGGGCTGCGGTATGCAGAACGGACAGACAAACTACTACCGTGGTGCAGCTGTTGAAATGAACCTGCTGCCTAAGGTAAAGGCTGAGATCGCTGTATGTGCAGTTCCTGTTGACAAGGTAGTAGCTGCTGCTAAGGCTGCTCTCTACACAGGCAACTACGGCGACGGTAAGATGTTCATTTACGATATCGAGAACGTGATCAAGATCAGAACAGGCGAAGAAGGCTACAACGCTCTCCATGATTCGGCAGAGTGGGAAAAGGCTTAAATAACAAGATGTGACTGCGGGCATCAGCTTGCTCGCAGTCCACTTTAAAATTTGATTTGGAGGTATTTAAAATGGAAAAGATAACTGATTATTTTGGCTCAATGGTATTCGATGACAGGATCATGAAAGCGACCCTTTCAGATAAAGTATACAGATCACTTAAAAGGACTATCGACAAGGGAACTCCCCTTGATATATCCGTTGCAAATGCAGTTGCGGCTGCTATGAAGGAATGGGCAGTTGAAAAGGGTGCAACTCACTACACTCACTGGTTCCAGCCAATGACAGGTGTTACAGCCGAGAAGCACGACAGCTTCATTTCTCCAGCTCCCGACGGCAGAGTTATTATTGAGTTCTCAGGCAAGGAGCTTGTAAAGGGCGAGCCTGACGCTTCATCATTCCCATCGGGCGGACTTCGTGCAACATTTGAAGCAAGAGGCTATACAGCATGGGATCCTACTTCTTATGCATTCATCAAGGACGGCACACTTTACATTCCAACTGCATTCTGCTCATACACAGGTGAAGCACTGGATAAGAAAGTACCGCTTCTCCGTTCAATGGAAGCTCTCAACAAGCAGGCTATCCGTATACTGAAGCTCTTCGGCAATGACAAGGTAAAGAGCGTAAAGACCTCTGTTGGTCCCGAGCAGGAATACTTTCTCGTTGACCGTGAGATGTGGAAGAAGAGAAAAGACCTTATCATGACAGGCAGGACCCTCTTCGGTGCTATGCCTCCTAAGGGTCAGGAAATGGACGACCACTACTTTGGCTCTATCAAGCCAAGAGTTGCCGAGTACATGGCTGACCTTGACAAGGAGCTGTGGAAGCTTGGTATCCTTGCTAAGACAAAGCACAATGAAGTTGCTCCTGCACAGCATGAGCTCGCTCCTATTTATGATACAACAAATATCGCCGCAGACCACAACCAGCTGACAATGGAGGTTATGCAGAAGGTGGCTCTCCGTCACGGTCTTGTGTGTCTGCTCCATGAGAAGCCCTTTGCAGGCGTAAACGGTTCAGGTAAGCACAATAACTGGTCTATATCCACAGACCAGGGCGAGAACCTCCTTTCACCCGGTGAGACTCCCGCTGAAAACGCCCAGTTCCTGCTTTTCCTTGCAGCAGTTATAAAGGCTGTTGACGATTATCAGGATCTGCTGAGACTTTCAGTTGCAACTGCAGGCAACGACCACCGTCTCGGCGCAAATGAAGCTCCGCCTGCTGTAATATCCATATTCCTTGGCGACGAGCTCACAGCAGTTCTCGACGCTATCGAAAAGGATAAGCCATACGGCGGAACAAAGAAGGAGAAAATGCAGCTTGGTGTTGATGTTCTTCCTAAGTTCAGCAAGGACTCCACTGACAGAAACAGAACCTCACCGTTTGCATTTACAGGAAACAAGTTTGAGTTCCGTATGCTCGGTTCTTCCAACAGTATCTCCTGCGCAAATATCCACCTCAACGCAGCAGTTGCTGAGGAGCTGAAGCAGTTTGCCGATAAGCTTGAGGGCGCTAAGGACTTCAACAAGGCTCTCCATGATCTTATCAAGAAGACTATCAAGGATCACAAGCGTATCATCTTCAACGGCAACGGCTACGATGATTCATGGATAAAGGAAGCAGAGAAGCGCGGTCTCATGAATCTGAAGACCACTGCTGACGCTATGCCCCATATCTGCGACAAGAAGAACGTGGATATGCTTACCTCTCACGGTGTATTCACAGAGGCAGAAATTTTCTCACGCTGTGATATCATGCTTGAAAACTATATCAAGACAGTAAACATCGAAGCTATCACCATGATAGACATGGCACGCAAGGAAATTATCCCTGCTGTTGCTAAATTCGCAGCTGATACAGCTTCTGCTGTTGCAGTTAAAAAGAGCGTATCAAAGGCAGCCTGCAAGTATGAGAGCAGTCTTGTTACTGAGCTTTCAGAGCTCATCGATGAAATGGATACAGCAACAACAAAGCTTGAAAAAGCAGCTGCTGATTTCAAGAAGCAGGACGTTATCATAAAGGCTTCCGAGTTCGTCCGCGACACTATGCTCCCTGCAATGGATAAGCTACGTGCAGCAGCTGACAAGGCTGAGACAATAACGGCTGAGTCCTACTGGCCATTCCCTGCATACGACAAGCTCCTCTTCGGAGTATGATATTCAAGAGTATCAGAAAAGTCTTGCATAGACAACCCCTTGAAATACAGCGTAAACCACAGAGCCAACAGCATTTTAGCCGTTGGCTCTGTGGTCTTTTATGTATGCTCGTTCATATTATCAGGGAGAGAAATGACTATATATTATATGGTGAAATACATATTTTCTAAACAGGAATTATGCGAAAACATTGCCGGTAAGCTTGACGGGGTGATATAGTATTTTTCTATAGTCCGCAATGACTTTTTCGGATTGGACAAACCGTATTTTCAGTGCTATAATAAAGTCATACCAAACGAAAGGAGCGGTAAAAATGGACAACAGAATATCCTATGTGCTTGGTATGCTCCGCTCTGTCGTGAGAGGTACAGACCGAATGTGCAGCACGGGACGATGTTGCATTGACAAACAAAAAACAGCTGAAAACCATTAAGTGTATAGCCTCCTAAAAATACATTTATATGAATGACGGGCAGCTTCTTCGGCAACGGAGAAGCTGCTTTTTGTATATGCAGCCCCACATGATTTATTGATTGACAATTTACCCTGCATGATATATAATTAAAATAAATTATACAGCTTTAAGCTGAAATACAAAAGTGAGGTGGTTATTATGTCAGACAATTACATTCCGCCCGAGAGGCAGGATATCAACAATGCAGTAATACCCGAAAGCGCAGAGTTTTATGAGGAAATGAAGCTTCTTGTTCATCTGGCAAAGAATTATCCCGACGATGTTGAGCTTCAGCTGTTTGCTCCTCTTTCAGATGAAGAAATAGATGGATTTGAAAAGCGCACAAATATAAAGCTTACCGATGAGTTAAGGGACTTATATAAGTTCACAAACGGTTTCTCTCTTAGTGTTGCGAACCTTGATATATGCACACTCGATCAGGTCGAAGAGATGCTTGATACAGAATGGGAATGGGGAGACACAAAGAATTATCTGTATCTTGGCGACATGATAGGCGACGGCGAGATCGTTCTGCTTGATCTTGACACCAACAAGATAATAACAAACGATCACGGCGATGAAGATGAATACGATGACATCACAACTCTGCTCGGATACAATATCACAGTTTTCTTAGACGGTGAAATTGAAGACGAGGAATTGGAAGAATATCTCGGTGAATGGGACGACGCTGAGTAAGCGGAGCAGAAAAGCAAATTGCCGCCGAAGATGATAAACAGCTGATTTTCAGGCTGATAATACAGGTGAATAAAATGTCAGAAATAAAAGAATATAAATGCCCGTCATGCGGAGCTCCCATGTACTATGACATAAAACAGAGAAGTATGTCATGCAGGTTCTGTAAAAATACATTTGATCTTGATTATATCCGTTCTCACTTTAATGAAGAGACAGACGATAAGCTTTCGGATTTTGACTGGATCGAAAGGACCAAAATAGTATGGGAGCCCTACGAGACCGAAAAGCTGGAAGAGTTTGACTGCTCCTCCTGCGGCGGAAAGATCATAACATGGTCCTCGACCGCCACTGCAAGGTGTCCTTACTGTCAGCACGATGTAATAGTTTCCTCGGATTTTGAAGGAGATATACGTCCTGATAAAGTTATCCCTTTCAAGTTTACTGCGGAGAAATTCAGGCAGAGCTTTACGGATTATATCAATGATCTGAAATATGTGCCAAAGGAATTCAAGGATAAGGCAGTTCTTGAAAATATAAGAGGATTTTATGTTCCTGTATGGAGCTACAGCTGCACATGCAGTTCCTCGATCAGTGTAGACGGCAATAACTACAGCGGAAATGTAAAAGTCAATAATTTCCCGATACTTGCCAATGAGACCAACATAAGAAAGGACATCTTTTATTCTGTCTGGCCTTTTAAATTCGGTCAGGCTGAAGATTTTACCGCATCGTGTCTTACAGGCTTTTACGCAAGCAGATATAATATAGGTGCCGAAAATGCACTGAACAGTACAGAGCCTGAAGTAAAACGGATATGCTCGCTCAGAATAGCGTCAAAGGCTGAAAGTATCTATGAGTCTGCAGACTATGATTCGAGATATGTGCGTGAGGCGCATAAAAATACAAGCATCTCGGACAGGGAACTGAACTATTATCTTGTGCCTGTATGGCTTTTGAACATTCCCTATAAGGACAAAAAATACACCTTTGCAATGAACGGTCAGACGGGAGCTATGCGCGTTGATAAGCTGCCGACAAGTTCGTTTTATAATCTGGCTATGCCTGCAATTTGCCTTTTACTGTATTTGATAGGGCTTATCATCGGGTATTTTGTCCTCAGGAACGATTGTAAAGACATAACTGACCTGATAGTATCAATGATAGGCTGCTGTGTGATACCTTTGGGTATTATCAGTTTTATTCTTGCATATCTGATACATTATAAGATCTTCAAAAAGACCATAAGCAAATTAGAGACCTTTGATGATCAAAAGTATTTTGAACTATACGACTTTGTTAAGTAGTGCGAAATACTTACATGGATATCCGTGGGAATTGTAACAGACTAAGAAGTAAAAATAGAAAACCGCTTAGAATTAATTTCTAAGCGGTTCTTTGTTATTTGAAATTGCTGAGACCGGTGTCGAACCAGCTCATATCCTTTTCGGGAACAGACTCTGCCTGATCGTTGAGCTTCACATCGTAGTAGAAATTTGCTTCAACCAGATCACCGTTTTCATCAAGCATTTCCACAAGCATTGGGATACCTGTTTCCTTGTCGATGTAGGCGGTAAGCTTGTCATGGTAATCGCTGCTGTAAGAAGATAAATAATCGGGAATGTCCATTTCAATGATACAGCAGTCTCTGCTCTCAAAGGTCGTTTCGCCTGTAATATCCCAATTATTAAACTCATACAAGTAATTTGTTGCAATCAGCTGTCCGTTTGGACAGATAAAAGGCTTATATGTATCACGTGTCCAGATCGGCAGTTTTTCCGAATTCAATCTGAATGAATCATAGCCGCCGTATTGATCGGCGTCTTCATCGTGATATATACGATTGTTCCAGTCATACCAGCTGTAGTCGGGGTCAAGCTCTGTGGGATTATGCCAGTAATAGTATTTCTCACCGTCACAGTAGTCTTCATCCTCTTTTTCATGGTCGGCAGAGAATGTATTTTTTGCATAGTTTACCATACTTGCAATATCCTCGCTGCCGTTGTATCGGTCAGCGTAATAGCCATAGCTGTATTTTCTTGCCGTTCTGTTATCGGCATAGGTAACATCGATTTTTACGGAATAATCTCTGATCTCCGCAGGAGATCCCTCGGGGGCTTTGTAGAAATGTCCGTATTTTACACTTATCTTATCATAATAGTCACCGCTGTTCATCATCTTGTCTACAATATCAAGCTTCTGAGCATCAAGCTCAGGACCAGTAGGCTCTAAATCGTCAATAATCCATTTGCCGTCCCTGTTTACCACCTTCATGGACATATCGTACTTGTTTGGGATATTTGTGAACTCATACTTTACAACAGCAGTAAATGAATCATCGGTGATGTCGGTTATCACGGCAGGTTCGTTCAGGCAGTTATAGAATCTGTAGGTAGACGGTATATATTTATTTCCATTTGCGTCATAATCTAATGAAGCGCAGTACAGCTTGCCGTCGCGCATAGCGTAAACACCGAAATCGGGATAAGTGTCGGTATCCTGATTATAGTAGGTATTGCTCTCACAGCCTGAAATATCACCGCCGATAAGATCAGGGAACTGTTTATCGATCAGGCTCTGTGACATAAAGGAAAGAGCCTTTTCCATTACCTCATCGGTATTGCTGTATTTCATACCTGTTGTATAGTGATCGTAATTCCATAAACCGATCGATTTATAATTCGGGTAGTCAAGCGGATCGCCCGAGCCGATCTCAAAGCATACTTGATCGTGGATCTCAGAGGCTTTTCTGTCAAATTCGGCTACAGCCGCTTCCCATTCTTCATCTGTCATGCCGTCAGCGCGTTCAATATAGCTGTTTTCATCGCTTTTAGGCAGTTCGTCCTCATTGTACGGCGCAAGGAAATCGTTATACTTATTCAGCAGATCATCAGTGATGCTGCGGTACTCCTCAGTGCGGGGATCCTCGGTGTTTACCTGTGACATATCCTCAGAGACTGTGGTAGGCACGTTGGGATCGTTCTCTGTGCCGCTGTGGAGCTGCTTTGCGATATTGTAGCCGCCGAAGCTTCCCGCACCTATAAGGAGCGCAAGTGAAGCTGCAACAGAAGCTGTTTTCCACTTCGGACGACTGTAACGCTCAACACCGCTTACCTCGGTTTCACTGCTGTATTCCTCGTTTGTATTTTCTGATATATTGTACTTTCTCTCGCTCATGGCATACATTCTCTCCTTCTCTTCATCAGTGAGTACGGAGAATTCCTGAGCAAGCATGTCAATAGTCTCGTCGTCGAGATCAAAGAAAAGATCATTGTCTTTCATATCAAGCCCTCCTTGTTTATACCTGCTTCCATAAGCAATGTTCGGAGCTTTTGCCTTGCACGGCTGCTTCGTTTCTGAACAGCTGCCGCCGACATAGATATGCTTTTTGCTATTTCCTTTGCAGTGCGGTTGTAGTAATACTGTTGTATGATGATAGTGGAATCGGGATTGCCAAGCTCTTTTATCTTGCCGAGAATGATATCAGACTGCTCCCTGCGTTCAGTGTTTTCGGTTATATCGTTGTCGTCGCGGAGCTCATTGATAGTGTTTTCGTCAACATAAGCCGTCCTGCTGATGCGTAAGCTTATTTTGCGGAAAGAGTCGATAGCCGTATTCCGAGCGACGGTGCCGATAAAGGCTTTGAAATTATCCGTAAAGTCCGTATCCTCGTCGAGAAGCTTATATATCTTCATAAATACGTCGCTGACGCATTCTTCAACGTCCTCGCGGCTTCCGCAGCTTCTGAGGATACTGAATGCGATAGTGTAGACGTAGTTGCAGTATTTATCAAAGACCGCCCTGTGGCATTTCTGAACTGAGTCTGCCATTAGTAAGCGCAGCTCGTTGTTTGTCATCAGGAAATCCTCCTTTATTGAATGCATTCACTAATATAATCGAAAGTAAAAAAGAAAATCAGACATATAATTCTAACATTTTTTTCGTAAAAAAACAAGCGCTTTGAGAAGCAGGAAAAACTGAGCTGTGCTCGGGAAATGCAAATTGGTAAAATCACATACAATTTTAACAGTTTATAGTTACAATCCTTTTTTTGTCCACCTAAACTGTGAAAAATGGGTTTAACAAATAAAAAATATGTTATATGATAGATGTGGAATATTTTTTTCGTTTTTGTCTTGTACGGACAATTTTTTTATTGAAGGAGGAAATGATCATGGGCAAGATCAAAAAACTCAGAACTGCACTCTCAGCAGTTCTGGCAGGAACCATGCTGATAGGCACAGCATCAGCGTTCCCGACACGCGCACCTCTCAGTGCAGAGGCAGCAGGTGCGTGTACCATCAACACAAACAAGGAATACCAGACTATCCGCGGCTTCGGCGGCATGAACCACCCTGAGTGGCAGAGCTATAATGCTCAGAACGGCGCTCCGGGAGACATGACCGAGGCTCAGGTTCAGAAAGCTTTTGGAAACGGCGCCGACGAGCTGGGACTTACAATTCTGCGTATCTTCGTCAGCGATGACAAGAATGCATGGAAGAACGCTATCCCGACAGCTCAGAGAGCTCAGAAGCTCGGCGCTACAGTATTTGCTACACCTTGGAATCCGCCAGCTTCAATGAGAACAAACGGCACAGGCGGTCCTACAGGCGGTCAGTACGTCCTCAAACAGGGTGCAGAAGCTCAGTACGCTCAGCACCTCAATGACTTCATCAAGTACTGCAACAATCAAGGCGTTCAGCTCAATTCTATCTCTGTTCAGAACGAGCCTGACTGGTCAGGCGAGTGGACTGCATGGAGTGCAGACCGTGCTGCAAACTTCATTGCAAATTACGGTAAGTCTGTAACAGCCGGCACCACAACAAAGCTGATGTCACCTGAGAGTTTCAGCTATAACAAGAGCTTCTACAACGCAATCCTCAACAATTCCAAGGCTATGGCAAACTGCGATATGTTCGGCACTCATTTCTACGGAACACAGCGCAACGCTATGGACTTCCCTGCCCTTGAAAACTGCGGCAAGGAAATATGGATGACCGAGGTCTACGTTCCAAATAGTGATAACAACTCCGCTGACCGCTGGCCAGAGGGTGTTCAGGTCGCAGAAAACATCCACAACGCACTCGTTGTAGGCAACATGAACGCTTATGTTTGGTGGTACATACGCCGACAGTACAGTCCAATGTGGGATACCGGTAAGATTTCCAAGCGCGGATATGCAATGGCTCAGTTCTCCAAGTGGGTTCGCCCGGGCGACGTTCGTATCGACGCTACAGAGCAGCCAAATACAAACATTCTTGTATCAGCATATAAGCACAGCGACACACAGGCTACAGTAGTCGCAATCAATAAGGGCAGCGGTGCAGTAAGTCAGCAGTTCACCCTCAGCGGCAGAAATGTCACTGGCGTTGAGACCTACAGAACCTCCGGAAGCGAAAATATCGCAAGCATAAGCGGAGTTTCAGCAAGCGGTTCATCGTTCACAGCACAGCTCCCCGCAAACAGCGTTTCCACATTCGTTGTGGCTCTTGAAAGCGACGGCAAGGGCTTCGTGGGCGGCAAGGATCCCACACCTCCCGAACCTATCGAGCCTGATGCAAACGGTTATTACTACCACGACACATTCGAGGACGACAGCAACGGCTGGGAAGGCAGAGGCGGTGCTACAGTTTCCACAGGCGGTTCAGCATACGCAGGCAGCAAGGCTCTCACAGTATCTGGCAGAACCAGTGCATGGCACGGCGCAATGAAGACTCTGGACTACCTTACATTCAAGGCAGGGGAGTCCTACAGCTTCAGCGTTGCAGCAAAGGGCTCTGGCAACATGATGCTGTCACTGGAATACACAGCTGACGGCGAAACTAAATACGATCATATCGCAGACGGAGTTTCCAACGGCGAGTATGTACAGCTTGCAAATCCAAACTACACTATCCCAACGGGCGCCTCCAACATCAAGCTCTATGTTGAGACAGAAGAGGGCACAGATGACTTTGCTATCGACGAGGCAATCGTTGCTAAGGCTGGCACAGTTATCGACGGTCCAAAGGCTGTTACAACAACAACAACTACTACAACCACCACAACGACCACGACCACTACTACAGCTGCACCGATCGTTACAACAACTGCCGATCCAAAGGCTGCACTTGACGCAAAGGTCTCCAAATGGGGTGACGCCAACAACGACGGCGGCGTGGACATGGCTGACGTTGTACTCATAATGCAGTCTCTCGCAAATCCGAACAAGTATGTTCTTTCTGAGACAGGCGCATTTAACGCAGACGTAAGTGAAGCAGGCGGCGGTATCACAGCCAACGACGCCCTCGTTATCCAGAAGTTCCTCTTAGGCACTATCACAAAGCTCCCTGAGAGCTACTCCGACGACATCAAGACAGTTACCACAGCTGCAACAACTACAAAGGCAACGACCACATCGACTGCCACAACCACAACTACGACCACCAATGCAGACCCAAGCGCTTACATGGCAAGCATACGCGACCAGATAACAGTAAACGTTCCCTCAACAGTACTGAAAAATGCAGAGGGCACAGTTGAGCATATCACATATTTCTCGAAAAAGGCAAACCGCAACAAGGGCGCAAACGTATGGCTCCCGCCGGGATATGACAGCAGCAAGAAGTATCCCGTGTTCTATGTCAACCACGGCTACGGCGGCGATGAGTCCTCGATGATGAACGGTATGGGTATCCGCGAGATAGCTACAAACCTCATCAAGAGCGGCGAAGCTGAGCCAATGATAATCGTTTTCACCAATCAGTACACAGACCCGAACCATGAGAAGCAGACAGGCAACGGTCAGGCAGACGTCCCCGGATATGATAACTTTGTAGAGGATATGCCCGACAGCCTTATGCCTTACATCGAGTCCCACTATCCTGTAAAGACAGGACGTGAGAACACCGCAGTTGCAGGCTTCTCAATGGGCGGAAGAGAATCCCTCTACATCGGCATGAAGTGCAGTGACAAGGTAGGCTACATCGGCGGCGGCGCACCTGCCCCGGGTATCTTCCCCACACAGGATCAGTTCATGACACATCCCGGCGTTATGAGCAAGGACGATATGAGGATAGACCCTCCCTATTCACCATATCTGCTTATGATCGCAGGCGGTACAAACGACACTATGGTAAATGACTTCCCCAAGCAGTACAGCGACCTGTTCACACAGCACGGCACAGAGAATATCTATATCTCCGTTCCCGGCGGCGGACATGATGCAAACACTGTTATACCGCTTATGTACAACTTCATAAAGTTCATATTCAAGGCATAAAAACAAGGGACTTTCCAATGGGAAAGTCCCTTTTCCTTACGGTATTTTATAAAACTGTGCGCATAATATGTATTTTCCCGAAAAGGCAGTACCCTCATTCTTGTCAAAAAGCATTCTGCAAATATTGAGGGTGGTGCTGTACTTTTTTGTGTTCCGCGTGTTTATGCATTTGCCGAACTCTGCGGTAATGTCGTGGGGCACACGGACTTCGTCAAGGAATGACAGCGTTTCTTTCAGCAGGTGTGAGCTTCGGGGATCAGCGGTCATCTTGTTGAGCAGCTTTGCTGCCGCTTTTATTATGCGGTTTTCCGCACGGTCGGGAGTGAAGATATCATGGCGCACATATACCCTTTCACGGTGTACCAGATTGCGTCGGATATTCTCCGAGAACAGGATAGCTCCCTGCACCGAAGTCATGTTTTCCTCGCAGCTTGTGTAGCGCGAGAGAACTCCGCTTTTGATTATCTTCATGGTCTCGTCCGCAAACACGGATATGAAGTACTCCATGAAGTTCATCTCGGGGTCGAGTGCCGACGGGACGAAGGTATATCCGCACCGCCTGCAAAACTCGGCGCAGAGCGTTTTTCTTGCATCTGCCGTACCGTTTTTTGTACGGGGCAGCACCTCGATAAGAGTTCTGTCGGTGAGATATGCGAATCCGCAGTATGAGCCTGCCGTGAAGTATTTCTTCCCGTTTTTTCCACTGACAGCTATCACTTTTCTGCCGTCAGCTCCGCAGACCTCCGCAAACTCGCCCAGCATTTCCGAAAGCTTGCCGTTTTCTGCGGAAATTTCGGCGATATTTTCATTTGCCGATACGCAAAGGTGTTTTGTGTACATTGTATTCTCCGTTCATCATAAAACATCGCGGTAGATATTTATGAAGTTATCCATGTTCCAGTTCATGGGATTGCCGAGACGGTAAAGCTTCTGTCCCGAATCGAACTGCTTGATGTACTTTGGAGTAATGCATTCGATGAAAGCATTCTTGTCGTTCAGCACAAGCTTTATCCTTTCGTAGTCATCGAAGAAATACTCCTGAAGCAGAGGGATTATCTTTGTGGAGAAGACCTCTCTCAGCTCGTCGAGACTTTTTATGCAGCCGTCGTTGTTCATGAAGTATGCATGACCGATAGCGTGCTCGCGGTCGTAGTAATACTCTATACGCTCATTGAGTGCGGTAAGCAGCTCGCAGAGGTCTACGCCGCCGCATTCGCCCAGCAGTGAGGGCTGAGGCATCATTTCGATAAAGTCGAATCTTCTTCTCAGAGCAGTGTCCAGCATGGCGATGGAACGGTCAGCTGTATTCATTGTACCGAGGATATACAGATTGGGCGGCACGGAAAAATCGGTCTGTGAATAGGGGAGAATGACCGATGAGCCTCGCTTCGACTCTTCGATGAGGGTTATGAGCTCACCGAATATCCTTGAGATATTGCCTCGGTTTATCTCGTCTATGATAGCCACGAATTTCATATGGGGACTCTTTGAAGCCTTTTCGCACAGCGACTTGAAAATGCCGTTGTAGGGACGGTAAATGACAGTAGTATCCTCATGGGCTGTACTGGTGTCGTTGCCGTATCTGTCAACTACGACGGGACGGATACCCTCAACGAATTCCTCATAGCTGAGGGACTGGTGGAAGGTGGTGAACTTTATCTGACCCGAAGCTGTATATTTTGAGTATATAGCCTTTATTACGGAATACTTTTCATCGGGAGCTATCTTTCTGCCCTCGATAAGCTCCACCGCATACTTTACTACGTTATAGGTCTTACCTGTTCCGGGAGGTCCGTAAAGGATCTGGTTAAGGGGAGCGACCTTTTTTCTGAACTGATAATCCGCAAGAGTCTTGTCCGCCTGCTCCTCCTCTTCCTTTTCATCAGGAGCTTTCAGCTCGCCGAGGAGCTGCCATGACATAATGTCGAATACTCTCATATTCTTGAACTTGAAATGAGAATTGCGGAATTCAAGTATCTTTCGGCAGTTGTGGATATACTGCGACAGATCTTCTATTTTTCTTAGTGGGATGCCAAGCTCTCTGAAACAGAGGGAATCGGTGATGCTTTCGCCAAGTATAGGAAAGGTATTGGGTTTAAGACAGTGAAGTATCCTTGATAAAGCAAACACAGGCATTCCCGAATCCTTGATCTGTGCGTTGAGCATTTTCTGCGCAGTATCAAGGAGCTTGGTGTCGTTGTCCAGTCCCGACAGGTTTATGCACATTTTGAAGAAGAACTGTATAGACTCAGGCTTTTCGGCAATGAGAGCGCTCTTGAAGGAGAGAGGATTCACAAGGAAATTCTTCTCATACTTATTTGCCACATGAGTAAACAGCATTCTTGCGCCCTTGCTCCATATCTTATCGATAGTGGTGTAAAGCATATGCTTGTCGATGTGGAGCAGGTGGCTGTTCTGAATGCGGAGCTTCAGCTCATCCTTGTCCCCCGACCAGATGCCGAGCGTCAGGTAATAAAGCAGATCAAGATCCTTGTAGTCGATGAGGGTGGTCTTTTTCAGCTTTGCATAGCATTCCACAGCTTCGCGGACAGAGCTGTATGTTCCGTCAAATTCATTAGGTTGTATGTCATTTTTATGTTTGAGTTCTTCAATAATTTTAGTTTTCTCCATATTTATGACAACCTTTCCAATAATATCCTATGGTAATTGTATCACGTCGCCAAATGAATGTCAACAGAATTTAAAAATTTTACGCATCATTCACAAATAAGAACAGGTTTTATTGTTCAATCTTTTTATGCCGAAATCTGCAAACAGTACTTGACAGCAGCCGAAAACTGTGCTATGATAAAAGTACCATAAAGAGTACGCGAGGGACAAGCCCGCTGACCGTACAGCAACCTGCATTATGTAAGGTGCTAAAGCTTGAACGATGGGATGTGAATAATGCTTATGCAGCGATCCTGTCGTTACGATGGGGTCGCTTTTGTACTCTTTTGGAATATTTTTACAGGGAGTGCATGATTTATGCGTACTATCAGAGAAATGCTCGGCAGCGACGAAAAGGTATGGGTATACATCGACAGCAGGGAGACATGGGAGCGCTTTGCGTCTATGGCTGCCGCCGAGGGCTTCGGCTTCGGGGAGCTCCCCGCGGAGAAGTGGGTCTTCGGCTGTGCTGTGGCAGTCCACAGCAGCGGCGATATGGGACATCTTCCCATGTTTGTGTGGCACAGGTCTTTTTCGGCTGACATTGAGGAGCTGCCCAAAAGAGTGGAGTTCCTTAAATATATCAGCGGCGATGAGGACTATATATGCAGGGAGTCACATTTTAAGGCTGCGATTCTTTCAGCGCGGTAACTCTCAGGCCTACCGCAGACCTGCCTTTCTCTACGGAGCGTAGATTGACTTTTCCGCGGCTGTGAGCTACAATTAAGACATGGAACAGACCCGAAGTCGGAGAGGTGAATATTATGGATCAGGTAAAAACAGGAGCGCTCATAAAGCAGCTCAGGCTAAACTGCGGACTTACCCAGAAGCAGCTGGCGGAAAGTTTAAATGTCAGTGACAAGGCAGTATCAAAATGGGAGTGCGGCAACGGCTGTCCCGATGTATCGCTGCTGTCTGAGCTTTCCGAAATATTCGGCACAGATGTGCAGACACTGCTTTCGGGCAGGATAGATAAAAATGAAAGTGAGAAAGGCAATATGAAAAAGCTGAAATTTTACGTATGCAGGGAGTGCGGCAACATCATCACAGCTACCTCCGAGACGGCTGTGACCTGCTGCGGGAACAAGCTTGCCCCACTGGAGCCTGTAAAGGCTGAGGGCACAGATATGCTCAGCACCGAGGACTTGGGCGGGGAGTGGTTCATATCCTCAGACCACGAAATGAAAAAGGAGCACTATATCTCCTTTGTGGCTTATGTGACCGACAGCTCAGCAATGGTGTTCAAGCAGTATCCCGAGTGGAATCTACAGGTGACGCTTCCATTTTATAAGTCGGGACGGCTGGTGTGGTACTGCACTCAGCACGGGCTCTTTTATCAGGATATCAGGCGTACTTCAGGCATACAGAAAGAATGACAAAAGGCGGCGATGTATCATTCATCGCCGCCTGCTTTTTTATTCTGTTATAAGCTGTCTGATGCCCACCTTTTTTATTTTCCGTGAAGCAAAAAGTGCAAACAGGAAGAAGCAGAGGCATATTGCTGCTGCGGGTACGATCACCGACATTGGTGTGAAGCTTGCGTAGAAGCTTGTTATGCCGATGCCTTTCAGCATCACTGACAGCAGCTTGTTGATTAATAGCATACCCATAGCTGTTCCGAGGAGAGCTCCCAGTACGGATACGATAAGGAACCTTACCGCGAATTGCAGCCTCAGCTTTCCTGTGGTGAAGCCCTGCGCCTTGAATATGCCGATATCGGTCTTTTCCTGTGTGAAAGCCTTGGTGCTTACCATGGTAACTGCCACCAGAGCAAAGAACAGCGAGAACGAGTAGATGATGAACCTCATGGCTTGGATAGCCGTTTCGTAAATTTCCATTTCATCGTTTTCGTCGGCTATGGTGACCTTTATATCGTCGCCGTACTCCTTTTCGAGAGCTGCCTTTATCTTGGCTGGGTCTGCTCCCTCTGCAAGCTCAACAGCTCCGCCCACCATTCTGGGCTTTACGTCAAGCTTTTTGGCTCCGTCAGCGTTCATGGATATGGACATACCAGTATCAGACATGGAAGGATATAATCCGCTTACAATGAACTCCGAGTGCTTGTCGTATTTGGCGATATCTACCTTGTCGCCTATCTTCAGATCAAACTCGTCGGCAGCTATTTCGGTTATGACTATCTCGTTGTCGTATTTGGGAGCTCTGCCCTTTGTGACGTATATATCCTCGGGATAAAGGTCGATACTGCAATAGATCTCTTCGCCGTCCAGTGACAGGTAAACACCGTGAGAGAAGTATCTTGTCTGCAAGCCGCCGTTTTCCTTTACAGTGTCCATGACCCTGTCTATTTCCTCTCTGGACTTTGTCTCATTGAAGTCAATGAACAGGTCGACATAGCCCACGCCCATCATTTTCAGAGCCTTTCTGGAGCTGGCTGCGGTGCTGAGAGCGTTCACCATGAGCATGAAAAATACCAGTATCGCTGCAATGATAACAGAAGCGATGTATCTCCTCTTTGCGGAGGTGAACTGACGGAGCGCCAGTGTCGATGAGAGAAATTTTGCGCTTATGGGAGCTTTAAGGCGGCTGTCGAAGTATATCTCCCTGCGTCCGCCCGAAATAGCGCGGATAGGCGAGATACGGCAGACCTTGTGAGTGATGATGAGTATGAATACTACGCTGACTGCGAAAATAGCAAGGAGGTACAGCAGAGTTTTGCTCAGGTCGGCGGAGGTCTCGGTTATATAGCCTGACATGGGGTCAAAAAAACCTGTGAGCACGCCTATGAGGGGCAGTGCGGCAAGTACGCCGATAATGCTGCCCACAAGCTCTGCTATGAGATACTGGAGCATTATGGACAGGCGTATCCTTGAACTGCTGAAGCCCTGTGATTTTAATATGCCCAGATTTGTATAGTCGAGCTCTATGCCTGTTGATATGCTGTGTCCGGCAACGATAAGTACTACGACAGCGAGGATAAGTATGAACACCAGCAGTATAGCCAGTATATTGTCGGAGTAGATGTTGGTGTAATGCTTAGACATATCCAGCGTTACAGAGCCCCATGAATTGGAGATGATATCGCTGTCAAGATTTACCTGACGGCGGAACTTTCCGTCGGAGAGCCCGCAGTCATCGCTCTTGTAGAGCTGTACAATATAGCCCGTGCCCCACTTGCCGTCAACGTCGTTCTGGGCGGCGTTTGCGGCTGTTATCATGTCGAAGTCTTCCTGTGATATGAACTGCCACTTCCAGCCTATCTGCATAGCTCCGAATACAGGCTCTGCAACAAAGCCCTTGATAGTAAAGTCGAAGTCGCCGCCGTTTGCGTGTGCGGTCACCTTGTCTCCGATATTGCATTTCAGCCTGTTCTTTGAGCCGTAGCTCAGGTATATCTCGCCTTTTGAGAGTGGGGGGATACTGTCCTCATAGCCGCTGCAGCTTTTGTTTACAAGCCTTATGCCCTCGGTGAGCACCGAAAAGAAGCAGGAGTTCTCATTGCTGACATCTCCGCAGTCCATACCGTTTGACATTACAGCTACGGGAGTGACTTTGTAGTGGTCGAGTATGGCTTCATTGTCAAGCTTCTGTCTCATATCGTCAGTAAAAACGGCGTCCTTTATCATTACAGTAACATTTCCGCTGTGGGCTGAGCTGTGCAGCTCATTGAGAGAAGCATCGCAGCTTTTGCTGACACTGAGTATAAGGGTCAGCGCCATGGAGATGATGAACATGAGAACGACTATGCTGATGAATGTGCCCTTTCTGCGGCGGATATTGGCTTTGAGCAGTGTGAGTATATCCATAGCTCTCACCTCACCATTCAAGGGAGCTCAGCCATGCGTTCACCTGAGCTTCGCGGCTCTTTTCCTCGGCAGCGTCATACGGTGCAAGGTCAAGGCTTCCGATGATATTTCCGTCGGAGAGATAGAGCAGGCGTGTGGCTCTTACGGCTGCACGGACGTCGTGAGTGACCATGAGTATGCTCTGACCGTTCTTGTTAAGGTCAGTGAGCAGGTCAAGTACCTCCGTGGTGTTTTTGCGGTTGAGAGCTCCTGTGGGCTCGTCGGCAAAGAGGAGCTTTGGCTGATTTATGACAGCTCTTGCAATTGCGCAGCGCTGCTGCTCACCGCCCGATACCTGTGAGGGAAGATTGTTCTTTACACGGTCGATGCCCATTCTTTTAAGGAGCTCCTCGGCGTTTTTCCTTACCTCTGCGGCAGAGCTCTTTTTGCCGAGATAGCCCGATACGGTAACATTTTCAAGCATGGAGAGATTGCTTACAAGGTGCATCTGCTGGAAAATGAAGCCGAAGTCCGAATGTCTCAGCCCTGCAAGCTCCTTTTCCTTCATTTTTACGATGTCCTTTCCGCCGTACATCACAGAGCCTGCGGTGGCTCTGTCCATGCCGCTGAGAGCATAGAGCATGGTGGATTTTCCCGAGCCCGAAGCGCCCATTATGACGGTGAAGTCTTCCTCGTATATGTCAAGGTCGACTCCCGACAGGATATGCACCTGTCCGCCGTTGTGGGCGAAGCTTTTTGAAAGACCTTTTGCGGTCAAAATGGATTTTTTCATAGCTGTGTGTTCCTTTCGCTTGATTCTGTGTTTATTATACAGCGAAAGTTATTAAGAAGTACTTAAGATCTTTTCGGTGCTGCACAATGGCAGAGTGACAGAGGCTTCAAGACCGCCTGTGGGGAGATTTCTGAGACTCACCCCGCCGCCCTGAGCTTCTGTAAGGTGCTTGACGATGTAAAGGCCAAGTCCCGAGCCCTGTTCAGAGCCTGCATTCTTGCCGCGGTAGAACTTCTCAAAAATAAAGGGCATGTCCGTATCGGGGATACCGCTGCCCCTGTCGCAGAAGCGCATCACCACGCTGTTTTCCTGTTTTTCCATTGATACGGTGATATCAGTCTTAGCGTATTTCCTCGCATTGTTTATGAGGTTCTCGGTTATCTGCATGAGCCTGTTTTTGTCGGCGCTGACTTCGGCTGTGAAATCGGGACGCAGGAAGCTTACGTCGTCATGCTCGGCGGCTATCTCCTTAACAGTGCTCTCCATGAACGCGGTGAGTTCAAACTTCTCGGGCTGTATTTTCAGCTTGTCAAGGTCTGAGAGGGAGTGGAGGAACAGGTCGTTGGTGAGCTTTGATACCTCGTCGCACTTGCGCATAATTACTGACAGATATTTTCTGCGTTTCTCGGGGGAGCTGTCCAGATTTGCGTCCAGTCCCTCGGCGTAGGCTCTTATGGACGAAACGGGAGTCTTTATGTCATGGGAAAGGGTAGCGATGACGGTCTTGTTGTTTTCAATGGCTTCACGCTCGCAGGCACGCGCCTTGGTTATCTCGCGGCGCATGCTGTCGAAAGCCCATGTGAAGCTTCCGAAGTAGTTGGAACGCTCATAGTCCAGAGGGATATCGAAATTGCCCTGAGCTATCTTCTCGGCGAAGTTCTTCATCTTATCAAAGGGGCGCAGTATGGAGAAGTAAATGTAGCCGAAGATAACAGCCGCAAATATACAGCCGATTATACATACGGCAACAGCCTTTGAGCTGTCGGGAGCAGGCTGTGTGAAGCCGCGGAGCTCCTCTTTCAGTGCGGCAGCCTTTTCAGCAGCCTGAGCGGTGTCGCCCATGTTTATGAGCTGTTCAACCTCGTTTACCGCGATGATGAGCTCACCGTTTGCGTCGGGAGTATAATTTGTCCTGTCATTATATATAAAGAGTGCCGAGGCAGCGATGATAAGCGCCATAAAGAAAAGAGTGATGCCGATTATCCTGCTTTTCATTCGCTCACCTCCAGAATGTAGCCCACCTTATAGACGGTCTTTATATACTTGGGAGAGGCTGGCTCGTCCTCAAGCTTTTCCCTCAGCCAGCGGATATGTACAGCCAGCGTTGAGGGCTCTACGTCGGAGAATGTCCCCCATACCTCCGAGAGCAGGGATTCCTTTGAGACCGCCGTGCCCATGTGCCCGCAAAGGCAGGCGAGCAGGTCAAACTCTTTCAGGGACAGTCCTACGGGGACGCCGTTTTTGGTGACGGAGCGTGCGGAGATATCCACTTTGACATTGCCGAACACTATTGGCGCCTTTTCGTCGCTGTCGCCGTAGGCTCGGCGCAGAAGCGCCTTTATGCGCGAAAAGAGCTCCGCCATGGAGTAGGGCTTGGGGAGGTAGTCGTCGCCGCCGATATCGAAGCCTGTTATCCTGTCGGACTCGCTGGTGCGTGCGCTGGCAAATATTACAGGCACGTCGGAAACGCGGCGGAGCTCTTTACATATTTCAAAGCCTGTGGAGTCGGGAAGATTTATGTCCAGCAGGATAAGGTCGAAGTGCCTGCTGCTGAGAAGTCCGAAAGCCTCATCTGCGCTTTCGGCAGAGGTCACATTGTAGCCGTAGCCCTCCAGCATATCGGTGATAACGAATGAGAGGTCGGCGTCGTCATCTATTATAAGAATGTTGTTCTTCATGGTCTGCTCCTTTAATGTATACGCAATGACCGCCGTCAGGCAGTCATTGCTCTGAACTGCATTTATATTATATGTAGGGTAATTTGAGGATCACTTTTTTATGCAGGGCTTATTTTGCCCTAAGGTGTGAAACAAGCTATTAAAATCATACAACATTGCCCGTTCAATGTCAAGCTGAGAGAAGTTGTATTGTTGTCCGCAGGAATTTGTATGCAAATTGTTGTCGTGTTGCACAAAGAGGGTAAGGCAGTTTTGTCTGTGCATACAAATTTACAGACATAATTCAAAAGTTGTATTTACAAATTTGTGCAAAAGTGGTATTATAAAGAAAAACCGATACTATCGGTATCCCTTCGGAGGAAATTATGGAAGACTACAAATATATGACTATCGTTGAGTGGTCCAAGAACTTCATAAGCTCCCACAAGCTGAAGCCCAAAGACCGATTCCTCACGGAAAAGGAGCTCTGCGAGATACACGGCGTCAGCCGACAGACCGTAAGACAGGCACTGATGTGCCTTGAAAACGAGAATGTCATCAGCCGTATCAGGGGAAGCGGAGCCTTTGTATCGTCGGGCTATTCACAGGGCGATACAGTGGGTCAGATAAGGAATATCGGCGTAATATCCACGTATTTTACTGATTATATCTTCCCTCATATAGTTACGGGCATCGAAAGCGTGCTCAATGATTCGGGCTTTTCCATGCAGCTCGCTATCACCCATAATAAGGTGGCTGAGGAGCAGCAGGCGCTCCAGAGCATGATCTCGGGCGGAGTTCACGGACTCATCGTGGAGCCCTCCAAGAGCGCTCTGCCAAACCCCAATACACTGCTGTATGAGGAGCTCCGCAGCAAGAATATCCCCGTGGTGTTCTTCAATGCCAAGTACCCATGGTCGGACTGTCCCTGCGTTGCCATGGACGACGAAGCCGCAGGCAGGATAGCTACGGACTATGTCTTTTCACAGGGACACAGAAGAGTTGCGGGAATATTCGCGCTTGACGATATACAGGGACATAAGCGCTACAGCGGCTTCACAAAGAGCTGTATCGCACACGGACAGAGAAACGCAGAGGACAACGTGCTCTGGTTCGCAACATCGGACAAGAACTCGGTGTTCACCTCGGGAAGCAACAGACTTCTGGAGCTGATAAGCGAATCTACGGCGTTTGTCTGCTATAATGACAATATTGCCATAAAGCTGCTCCAGTTCTGCAAGGAGCGCGACATAAGCGTGCCTGACGACCTCTCGGTCATCGGCATAGACGATTCAAAATACGCTTCGATCTGCGATGTACCGCTGACCTCTGTGGCTCACCCACAGCGCAGACTCGGCGAAGCGGCGGCTGAAAAGCTCATAGATATGATAAATTCCTATCCCTCGGACGACGATGATATCATATTCACTCCCGAGCTCAAGATCCGCGACTCTGTAAAAAGCATCTGAAACATAGTGTGTTTGACAATCATAGCGGGGTATTAAAATGAATAAAGAGTCGAAGATAATGCAGGACGTGAAACGTCTTGACATCAAGAAAACAGAAGAACTGCTGCAGAGCGGAAGCCTTGAAAACTGCGACGCTATGCTGGATTCTGTCCTCGACGAGGTGGGGTTCGCCAAGATACAGTCTCTTATGCTGAGGCTGTACGTCTGTATGGACATATATGTGGCAGCCCACGCCTTTGCCCGGAAAATAGGCATAAGCAGCGAGAAGTTCTTTGAGAGCTTCGGAACTGCCGACGAGATAGGTGCGGAGCTGATGACCACCGAGGATACCCGGAAATTCCTTCACGATCTGGTGCGCGGCTGCATAAAATGGCGCATAGAATCGGCAAAGGAAAGCGGCAGGAGCATAATCGCAAAGGCTAAGGACTATATAGACAAAAACTACATGAACGACGAGCTGTCACTGCTTGTGGTGGCTGATGCTGTAGGGCTGAGCCCCTCTTATCTGAGTACCCAGTTCAAAAAGGAGTACGGACAGAATCTTTTCGAGTATCTTGCAGTGGCAAGGATAACTCACGCTCGGGAGCTTCTCTGCTGTACATCGAAAATGGTGTACGAGGTAGCCTACGACGTGGGATTCAGGGATTACCGCTATTTCAGCCAGATATTCAAGAAGTATACGGGACAGACTCCCAGACAATTTCAGAACAATGCAAATATTTGTCCGTAATTTTGTATACTGGAAATATAATTCAAAATATAATAAACATTTTGTGAAAAATTTTTGGTTGCAATGTATGTACAAAGTGATTATAATGTAAGTACAAGTTAACGGAATGTACGTTAATGGGCATATTAAATTGGATGGAGGAATTCTAATTATGAAAATCAACAAGATCTTTGCAATGGCAGCAAGCACAGTACTCTGCGGCGCAATGTTCGTTGGCTGCGGAGCAGCAAGCGATTCATCATCAAGCAGCAGTTCATCATCAAAGGCTGAAACGACCACAAAGGCTGACAACGCTGATACCGCAGACACACAGGAAAACAACAACGGCGGCGGAAGCTCTGACGGTGCACTTATCAAAGTCGGCATAATCAATAACGATCCTAACGAGTCAGGTTATCGTACAGCTAATGTTAACGACCTGAAGGCTACATTCACAAAGGAGAACGGCTTCGACGCTTCTTTTGCATACAGCCTCAAGAACGAAGAGCAGATCAACTATGCTCAGAAGTTCATTCAGGATGAAGTAGATTACCTGCTTCTCTCAGCAGCTGATACAGCAGGCTGGGATTCGGTTCTCAAGGACGCTAAGGACGCAGGCGTAAGAGTTATCCTCTTCGACCGTACCATCGACGCTGACGAGAGTCTCTATGATGCTTCTATCGTTTCCGATATGGCTAAGGAAGGCGAGCAGGCAGTAGAGTGGCTCAAATCTCAGGATCTTCAGGCTTACGACATTATCCACCTTCAGGGCGTAATGGGCACAGCTGCTCAGAAGGGACGTTCGGGAGCTCTCGACGATACAGCCAAGGAGCTTGGCTGGAACATCGTTACACAGCAGACAGCTGAATGGAATGCTGAAAAGGCACAGCAGATCGTTCAGTCCGCTATCGATGCAGGCAAGAAGTTCAATGTAATCTACGCAGAGAACGATGATATGGCAAAGGGCGCAGTTGCTGCACTTGACAGAGCCAATATCTCACACGGTGTTGACAAGGATGTAGTCGTTATAGGCTTCGACTGCAACAAGTGGGCACTTGAGGAGCTCAAGAAGGGCAACTGGAACTACGACGGACAGTGCAATCCTTTCCAGTCAACTTACATCAAGGACATCATCGAAAAGCTCGAAAATGGTGAGACCCTCTCTCAGAAGACTATCATCATGGACGAAAAGGGCTTCGATGCAAAGACAATCACCGACGCTGACGTTGAGCAGTACGGTATCTGATAGTTTGTTTACAGGACGCAAAACTATATAGATGAATAAGTGCGGTGACGCATTCGTGAATGCTTTATGTCACCGCACATATTTTAAGCAAATACGTGGATATTCCTGCGGAAAACAGGGAATATCCGTACATACAACTCGCTTAGGAGGAAAAGCAATGCAGGAAAGATCATTGCTGGAAATGCGTGGGATTTATAAATCCTTTCCCGGAGTCAAGGCACTCAGGAATGTGGATTTTACGCTTTGTAAAGGAGAGATACATGCGCTCATGGGCGAAAACGGCGCAGGCAAGTCTACCCTTATCAAGGTCCTCACAGGTGTGCACATCAAGGACAGCGGAGATATCTACATAAAGGGACATTCGGGTCCCGTACAGATACATTCCCCGCAGGAAGCACAGAATTTGGGAATCAGTACCGTATATCAGGAAATTTCCCTCTGCCCCAACCTCTCGGTGGCAGAGAATATATTCCTCGGAAGAGGCAAGAGCAAGCTGGTAAACTGGCGTACCATGAACAAAAAGGCAGGAGAGCTCCTCGACTCTCTGGGCATAGCTGTAAAGCCTACACAGCAGCTTGCAAGCTGCTCTATAGCAGTACAGCAGATGGTAGCCATTGCAAGAGCCGTTGATATGGAGTGCAGCGTGCTCATTCTTGACGAGCCGACCTCTTCACTTGATGAATCGGAGGTAGCCAAGCTCTTCCACCTTATGCGTCAGCTAAAGTCCCGCGGCGTTGGCATAATATTCGTTACACATTTCCTCGATCAGGTATATGAGGTATGCGACAAGATAACAGTGCTCCGCGACGGGCAGCTCGTGGGAGAATATGAGATCGAAAATCTCCCCAGAGTCCAGCTGGTATCGAAGATGCTGGGCAAGGAGCTTGACGATATGGCTGATATCAAAAACGATATCCCTGTTTTCGACGACAAGAACAAGGAGTTCGTTTACGAAGCCACAGGACTTTGCAGCTCTGAGGGCATCAAGCCCTTCAACTTCAATATACGCAAGGGAGAAGTCAACGGCTTCACGGGACTTCTCGGCTCGGGACGAAGCGAGTGCGTAAGAGCTATCTTCGGTGCCGATAAGGTAACAGGCGGCACGGTGAAGGTAGACGGCAAGCAGGTCGATATCAGCAAGCCCATTGACGCTATGAAGAACGGCATAGCTTATCTTCCCGAGGACCGTAAGCGTGACGGAATAGTAGGCGATCTTTCTGTCCGCGATAACATTATCCTCGCATTACAGGTAAAGAAAGGCTTCTTCAAGCCATTTTCAAAGGCAGAGGCAACTAAGTTCGCAGAAGAGTACATCAAGCTCCTCGATATCAAGACAGCCTCTGTGAATACACCCATAAAATCTCTTTCGGGAGGAAATCAGCAGAAGGTCATACTCGGACGCTGGCTCCTTACTCACCCGAAATATCTCATTCTCGACGAGCCCACCAGAGGTATCGACGTAGGTACAAAGGTGGATATCCAGAAGCTGGTCCTCAAGCTTGCTTCCGAGGGTATGAGCATAACCTTCATATCATCGGAAACAGACGAGATGCTCCGCACATGTTCAAGACTTCTTGTTATGCGTGACAGAAAGCTTGTAGGCGAGCTTAAAGGCGATGAGCTCACACAGAATACAATTATGAATACTATAGCAGGAGGTGAGCGTGAATGACAGCCGCACCAAAGACTGCACAGAAAGGCTCGTTTCTTGCAAATATAGTGAGAAAGCAGATATTCATACCTATAGCTGCACTGCTTATTCTTGCAATATTCAACTTTATCATGGATCCGTCGTTCTTCAAGATAACGCTCGGACACAACAGTGACGGAGCCCCGATCCTTTCGGGAAACCTCATATCGATCATCGACTACGGCTCGGAGCTTGCTATCCTCGCCATCGGAATGACGCTGGTAACAGCAGCTTCCCGCGGACAGGATATCAGTGTGGGAGCTGCCATAGCCATCAGCGGAAGCGTGGTACTCAGAGTGCTCTGCGGAACCAACTCCCGTCCCGAGACCTTACAGGCTCCCATAATAGTTGCATTTCTTGTAAGCTGCCTTGTGGCAATGATATTCGGCGCATTCAACGGCGCTCTCGTATCCGTATTCAAGATACAGCCTATGGTAGCAACTCTCATACTTTTCACTGCGGGACGTTCTATCGCCGCATGGATCAACAACAATGAGCTTCCTGTTGTTAGTGACAGGACATTCACATATTTCGGGGGATATATACCAGGTATACCGATACCGACGCCGTTTTTCATTGCAGTAGCCTGCTTCATACTGATATGGCTCGCACTGAAGTTCACCAACCTCGGGTTGTATGTTCAGTCCGTCGGTATCAACGAAAAGACTTCGCGTCTGAATGGTCTTAATCCTGCGCTCATCAAGTTCGTTACATATGTGATACTTGGTCTGTGCGTAGCTATCGCAGGATTCATCAAGGTCAGCCGACTGTCCACCATCAACTACTCGGTAGTTGCAAAGGACATCGAAATGGACGCTATTTTGGCAGTCGCTCTCGGAGGAAACTCTCTCAGCGGCGGTAAATTCAACATATCTGCTTCCATACTCGGAGCATATGTTATCCAGTTCCTTACCACAACGCTTTACAAATTCCAGGTACAATCGGACGCTCTGCCTGCATACAAGGCTGTAGTAGTTATCGCACTGGTAGTTCTCAGTGCACCGATCGTAAGAGAAAAGATCGCAGCATTTTTCAAGAGCCTGCGTTCACCTGCAAAAGCAGAGAGTAAAAGCTGAATACCAAAGCGTGGAATGGAGGAATAAATATGCCGAAAACAGATATGACTGCCGGCACACCGCGCCGACATCTGTTAAAGGGTATCTCAGATACCAATCTGCTTATGTCCATAACCATAATAGTATTCATACTCATGTATGTTTTCGCTATTTTCGGACTGGGAGCAGGATTTCTGAAGGCACAGACTTTTTTTAATATGCTAAATGCCAATGCTGCGCTTATAATACTTGCCTGCGGTATGACGCTGGTCATGATAACAGGCGGTATCGACATATCTCTCGGCGGAATGGCAGCTCTCGTAAGTATGAGCTCGGCTGTTTACCTTGATATGCACAGCGGCAGCGTGTTCGGTGCGATAATGATATCTCTCGGTATCGGACTTGCATTCGGACTTATACAAGGCTTCCTTGTAGCCTACCTTGACATACAGCCCTTCATAGTAACGCTGGCGGGTATGTTCTTTGCAAGAGGTATGACTACCATTGTAAATACAAACCCCTTCAACGTACAGAACGAGGCTTTCGTAAAGCTCAAGGAAACAAGAATAATAATCCCGGGAATGGGATCGATCAACAAAAGAGGCGATTATATCGACGCCTATATAGAGATCGGCGTTATCATCGCTCTTCTCATCGTTGCCGCACTTTTCCTTTTCCTCAAATGGACCAAGACAGGACGTAATTTCTACGCAGTAGGCGGCAATAAGCAGAGCGCACTCATGCTTGGAATAAACGTAAAGAGAACTACATTCCTTGCATACCTCATGTGCGGAATATTAGGCGGAATTGGTGGATTTGTTTATTTTATGCACGTTGGTTCGGGTTCTGCATCACACGCAACGGGTGCGGAGATGAACGCGATAGCTTCGTCTATCATCGGAGGAACCATGCTGACGGGCGGCGTCGGAAACATTATAGGCACGTTTTTCGGCGTACTTTCACTTGCTCTTATTCAGAATATCGTATCATCAGTCGGACTTGACCAGGCATGGTGGACAGGAATCACAAACGCTTCGATGCTTTGCATATTCCTTATAGTTCAGAGTATCATTATTGCCCGCCGCAAAAAGGCAAACCTCTCAGCGTCAAAGCCCGCAGCAGCAAAAGGAGTAAAAACATGAGCAGTGCAGAAGAAATAAAGAACGGCAAAGCGGTAATAGGTATCGAATTTGGTTCCACACGTATCAAAGCGGTCCTTATAGGCGGGGACCACTCGCCGCTGGCATCGGGCGTTCACGACTGGCAGAACGAGATGCTTGACGGAGTATGGACCTATTCACTTGACAGCGTCAGAAAAGGATTGCAGGAATGCTTTGCCGAACTTATGAAAAATGTTGAGGAAGCATACGGCGTAAAGCTGGAGACAGCCGCTGCCATTGGCATATCGGCTATGATGCACGGCTATCTGGCATTTGATGAAAATGATGAGCAGCTGGTACCCTTCAGGACATGGCGCAATACCATGACCGAGGAGGCTGCCGACAAGCTCACTGAGGAGTTCAGCTTCAATATCCCGCAGCGCTGGAGCATAGCTCACCTGTATCAGGCAATGCTGAACAAGGAGCCCCACATTGGCAGGCTCTCATTTATGACCACCCTTGCAGGATATGTACACTATATCCTCACAGGCGAAAAGGTCATAGGCGCAGGCGACGCTTCGGGAATCTTCCCCATAGACTCAAAGACCTGCGATTATAACAGCGCTATGATGGCAAAGTTCGACAAGCTTGCAGAGGGCACAGCTCTCACTAAAAAGCTTGCAGACATACTTCCCCGTATAGTTCCCGCAGGCGAGTGTGCAGGCAGACTTATGGCGGAGGGCGCAAAGCTCCTTGATCCTACGGGATCATTCCGCGGCGATATACCGTTCTGTCCCCCTGAGGGCGACGCACAGACAGGTATGGCAGCCACAAACAGCATAACTCCCAGAACAGGAAACGTTTCCGCAGGCACATCTATCTTCTCCATGATAGTTCTTGAAAAAGACCTGTCGGCGGTTCACCGCGAGATAGATATCGTCACTACTCCCTGCGGAGATCCCGTGGCTATGGTACACTGCAACAGCTGTACCTCCGACCTTGATGCATGGTTCGGTATCTTCGGCGGATTCCTGAAAGAGATCGGCGTGGATATGCCAAAGGGACAGCTCTACGACAAGCTCTACAGCCTTGCAGCAGAGGGCGCTCCCGACTGTAACGGCGTTATCTCTTACAATTACTATGCAGGCGAGCCCGTAACAGGCATCAAGAACGGACTTCCGCTTCTCATGCGCAGTCCCGATACTGCATTCAATATCAGGGATTTTATGCGCAGTCTGGTATATTCCTGCGTAGCCGCATTAAAGGCAGGCATGGATATACTCACCGAGCAGGAGCACGTAAGCCTTGAAAGGATATATGCTCACGGCGGATTTTTCAAGACGCCTGTACCTACGCAGAATTTCCTTGCAGCCGCATTGGGTGCTGACGTTACCCTAATGCAGACAGCAGGCGAGGGCGGAGCGTGGGGAATAGCGCTTCTTGCTTCATATATGGCTGACAGGAACAGCGGCGAAACGCTGTCGGATTATCTCAGCACAAGAGTGTTTGCGGATATGAAAGGCAGCACGGTATCTCCTGCAAAGGAAGACGTTGACGGTCTCAATGCGTATATGAAGAAATACCTCTCGGGACTTTCGGCTGTAAGAGCAGCAGCCTCCGAGGAATAGAAAGGATTGATAAAGGATGAAATTTTGGTTTATAACAGGCTCCCAGTTTTTATACGGCGAGGAAACGCTCAGACAGGTAGATGAAGACTCAAAAAAGATCGTAGCAGGATTGAAGCTTCCTTTCCCTGTTGAGTACAAAAGCACAGTAAAGACGGAGTCCGAGATACAGCGTATCATCAAGGAGGCTAACTTTGACGACGAGTGCGCAGGAGTTATCACATTCTGCCACACATTCTCACCCTCAAAGATGTGGATAAACGGACTTGCGCTTCTCCAGAAGCCATGGCTCCACTTCCACACACAGTTCAATGAGACTATCCCAAATGAAGCTATAGATATGGACTACATGAACCTTCACCAGTCCGCTCACGGCGACAGAGAGCACGGCTTTATCGGAGCAAGGCTCCGTATGCCGAGAGCCGTTGTTGCAGGTCACTGGCAGGATCCCGAGGTCCAGGCTAAGATAGCCGAGTGGCAGCGCGCCGCTGTAGGCGTTATGTTCAGCAAGAGCCTGAAGATTGTCCGTTTCGGCGATAATATGCGCGAGGTAGCAGTTACCGAGGGCGACAAGATCGAAGCACAGCTCAAGCTTGGCTGGCAGGTAAATACCTTTGCAGTAGGCGATCTCGTTGAGATAATGAATGCCGTTACAGACGCAGAGATAGACGCTCTTATGAAAGAGTACGCAGAGCTCTACGACTACAAGAAGGAAGACGAGGAGACTATCAGATATCAGGCTCGTGAAGAGATAGCTATTGAGAAGATTCTCGTCCGCGAGGGCGCAAAGGCATATTCCAATACCTTTGAGGATCTTCACGGCATGAAGCAGCTTCCCGGACTGGCTACACAGCACCTTATGCACAAGGGCTACGGCTTCGGCGCTGAGGGTGACTGGAAGACCGCAGGCATGACAGCTATCGTCAAGGCTATGTATCCCGAGGGAAATACCTCTTTCATGGAGGACTACACATACGATTACAAGCAGGAGCTCATTCTTGGCTCACATATGCTGGAGGTTTGCCCCTCTATCGCAGCTGACAGACCCCGTATCGAGGTCCACAAGCTGGGTATCGGCGGCAAGGAGCCCCCTGCAAGAATAGTTTTCGAGGGCAAGGCAGGCTCTGCAAAGGTGCTCTCCCTTATCGACATCGGCGGCAGACTCAGACTTATCCAGCAGGATATCGAGTGCGTAAAGCCGTTCCAGTCAATGCCCAATCTCCCTGTTGCAAGAACTATGTGGAGACCTGCACCGTCCTTCCTTGATGGACTTGAATGCTGGATAATCGCAGGCGGAGCACATCATACCGTTCTTTCCTACGATATATCCGATGAAGCTGTTAGAAGCTTCGCACGTATCATGGGTATCGAGCTCGTTGTTATCAACAAAGATACTACCGTGAACGGACTTGAACGCGACATCATGATCGGAGATGTTATATATGGACGTTAAGGAGCTGAAAGAGCGTGTGCTGAGGGCAAACCTGCTTCTCCCGAAGTACGGACTTGTTACCTTCACATGGGGCAATGTCAGCGAATACGACCGCGAATCGGGACTTATCGCCATAAAGCCCAGCGGTGTCGAGTACGACACCATGACGGCTGAGGATATAGTAGTCCTGACACTTGACGGAAAAAAAGTGGAGGGCAGGCTCTCCCCGTCAAGCGACACTCCCACACATCTTGAGATATACAGGAATTTCGAGGGAGTATGCGGAGTAGTCCACACTCACAGCCGCTACGCAACGTCCTTTGCGCAGGCTTGCATGGGTATACCGCCCTTAGGTACTACCCACGGGGACTATTTCTACGGCGAGATACCCTGTACACGCGAGATGACAGACGCAGAGGTAAACGGTGAATACGAGCTTGAAACAGGCAAGGTCATCGTTGAGTGCTGCAAAAACTATGAAAATATCCCTGCTGCCCTTGTTGCAAACCACGGTCCATTCGTGTGGGGCAAGGACTGCATGGAAGCCGTGCATAATTCAGTGGTGCTGGAGGAGCTTTCCGCAATGGCGTGGATAACAAAGACTCTCCGCTCCGACACGCCGAATATGCCGCAGCGATTGCTTGATAAGCATTTTTTCCGTAAGCATGGCGCCAACGCCTACTACGGACAAAAATAAATTTAAAGACCTCACTTTTAAAAAGGATTTTTCTCTCCAATTACCGGAAAAAGCTCTGTTTTGTAATGAAACAGAGCTTTTTTCGTGGTATTTATAAAGTCATTTTTTAAGGGACGCCCTCTCTTGCAGGGCGTCCCTCTTCCGAAAACAATTCACTGGATTGTTTTCGGAATTCACCCTTGCGGAGCGCTTTGTAACTGCAGGGCTTTGCCCCACGCCCCACAAGGGCTGTCAGCCCTTGACCTGACCAAAGGGAGTATACTCCCTTTGGAATCCCATTCGTGGGCTCGGCGTACTTATAGTGCTGTAAGCGATGTACGATTGTCGTTTGCTATAAGAGTGAGCGAGTTTACGAGCGACAACGTGGCAAGGCAGCGCGGGCTCCGCGCCGAGCGACAACATGGCAAAGCAGCGCGGGCTCCACGCCGAGCGACAACATGGCAAAGCAGCGCGGGCTCCACGCCGAGCGACAACGTGGCAAGGGTGCAGCGTCACGCTGCTTACTTCTTGTTTTTCTTGTAGATTATCGCCAGTCCCTTGATGAGCAGATTATTATCAAGGATAATATCCCTCCTGCACAGCGGCACTACCAGCTCGGAGAGACCTCCCGTAGCTACAGCTGTACACTTCTCGCCCAGTTCCTCCTCGATACGGTCGATGATACCGTCCAGAGCGCTTGCATTCGAGTAGAGGATACCGCTCTTTAAGCAGTCGATAGTATTTGTGCCGATAACGTGAGCAGGCACCTCAAAGTTTACCTTGGGGAGCTGTGCAGTTCTTGCTGTGAGAGCGTCTGCTGCTACTTTCATACCCGTGAGGATAAGTCCGCCGCGGTAGTTCTTTTTGCTGTCCACCACTGAAAGAGTCGTAGCAGTACCCATATCAATGATAATAAGGGGCACGGGGTACTGATTTATAGCCGCAACAGCGTCCACAGCCTGATCGCTTCCCAGCTGTGCAGGGTTATCGATGAGGATATTGAGACCTGTCTTTACTCCCGGACCTGCCATCATCACGTCAACGCCGAAGAGCTTGCGGACCGCTTCCTTTACGGTGTTCGTCACCGAGGGAACTACTGAGGACATGATAGCGTCGTCGATATCCGAGATATTGAAGCTGTTCATTTCCAGAATAGTCTTGATAAGTACTGCGTACTCAGCGGCTGTAGCGTTGTGGTCGGTGCTGATGCGCTCGAAGAGAACTACCTCCTCTTTGTCGTCAACACAGCCGAAAACGATGTTTGTATTTCCGATGTCTACTGCTAAAAGCATAAATAATCTCCTTTGAAATTAGTCATTGTATTTGTCGGTGCGGAATGGCGGCAGGGGCATGTCGTTGATACCGAAAAGTCCCACGTCCGCGTAGTTCGTCCACTTGAAGCGTGCCGCGGCAGGCACCTTTACCTTGCTGCTGCGGAGCTCGATATAGGGCAGCCTTACCGTTGCCTCGGCAGGGTAATATACGCCGTCCGAGCCTGCTATCTCAAAGCCGTCGAGACAGTGCTCGTCCTTGCCGCCCAGACCCATTTCGCAGTTGGTCAGGTGTATGAGCATGGCATTGCCGATGACTTCATAGTTATCGTACATAGGCGGCAGTGAATCGCGGCGTGTGATGACCTTGTACACCTCGCTCATAGCCTGTAGATAGAGTCTGTGAGCTACCTGAGACTTGTCCGTGGGGTGGATATTGTTCAGCTCTCCGCAGTCAAGGCATACTGCCAGACCTGTATTCTTCACGGTTTTGAAAACGTTCTCCTGAGCCTCGCGTATAAGCGCCCAGCTCTTTGTGTCAGCGTCGTCGATATATTTGAACATTGGCAGCTGTACTATCATAAAGGGCAGCTCCTTGTCTTTCCAGAGGTCGCGCCAGTTCTCGATAAGGAGCTTCAGCAGTATTTCGTATGTATTGGGACGGTGGTCGTCGGACTCGCCCTGATACCACAGAACTCCTGCCAGCGTATACGGAGCTATCCTGCTCACCATAGTCTCATACAGACCGCAGGGACGCAGTGGGTTTTTGATACTGTGAGGTCCGGGGTAGCGGTTCTCGCCGCAGTTTTCGATTATCTCTGTCCAGTTGGCGTCGGGCTTCTGAGCGTAGAACGCAGCCACGCGCTTCTCCCATGCACTCTGATAGGTGCTGTACTCGTCGTACTCGGCTATCATCTCCTCGTCGGACTTGCCCTCTATGGCACTGTCGTACTCGTCCAGGTATGGGCTCAGGCGCTTGTCGCAGCTGAGATAGTCACGGCTTATCCATGCGGAAGCGGAGGAGCCGCCCCAGTTGCAGCCGATAATTCCCACGGTAACGCCCAGTCTGCGGCTGAGCTCCTTTGCGAAGTAGTATCCCACAGCCGACCATGCCCTTGCCTTGTCGGGAGAGGGCGTGCACCAGCAGGTCTCCGCCTCGGCAGCTGTCAGCTCGTCGTCAAGCATTGGGCATTTAGGCGTATAGTAGAATCTGACATTCTCGTTGTAGCAGCCTGCCAGAGCCGCAGCGCCCTTGCGCTCGTTCTGCAGCTCGAACTCCATATTTGACTGACCTCCTGCCAGCCAGACCTCACCTATGGCAACGTTACGGAATATTTTCTTGACAGCGCCGCAGGATATTTCCAGAGTACATGAGTTGTACTCCTTTCGCGGCGGGAGCACCGCCTCCCACCTGCCGTTTTTTACCATGGCCCTTGCGGAGCTTTCAAGCTCGGGGATACAGACGTTTATGATCTTTTCATTTTTGCTGCAAGTACCGAAAACGCGGATATTCTTGTTTCGCTGCAGCACCATATTGTCGCTGAAAACAGCAGCAGCCTTCATGGAAATTCACCTCAGTTCATTGATTTTCTTGGTTTTTATTTGAATGACAGCGCACCCGAATTCTCCATAGCCTTCAGGAGCATGAAACGCGCTTCGTCGCGGCATTCGGGCTTTGCCATGTAATACATATATGTTTCGAGGACGTTTATGGGGCTTGCGGTCCGTCCCTCTATCTTGAACTGCTCAAAGCCCATAGGCACGTACTTTTCCCAGATATCGTCGGGAGAGATATGTGTGCGGAGACTTCTTATCTCGAAAAGACCTCTCTGCGAGTAGGGACAGTCGCGGAAGTGCTCGGGGTCGTACTTTGAAGCGTCAAATGGCAGATTCGGGTACTTTTTGATATGCTCGTTGTAGGCTATCTGCTGAACGCCGATAGAGTGGTAATGTGCTGAACGGCGCGGGCAGTTGGGCTCGCAGCAGGCATTTGACAGGAACTCGATACGGGGTCTGTCCGCCATGGGTATCTGCTCCAGCAGGTCGAACCTGTTGTTGAGGTCGTAGTCCATAACAACGATGTGGTAGTCCTTTTTCAGCTCATCAAGAAGTCCCTCAATGGTGTTAAGGCGCTTGCAGGTGGAGCTTGTCAGCTTGTATTTTGGGAAGTTCCTGCGGATATAGTCCTCAAGTATGGGCGACATAACGATAGCCTCGTTGAGACCGTTGTTGGCAAGATTCAGCACCATGTTGCAGAACTGGTCGCTGAGGTGCTTCTTTTCGAGAGCAGGATTAGTGAACGTGAAGCGGAGAGGTATGCTTTTTTCGTTGAAGGTCTTGATGACGCTTTTCACGAAGTTCTTGTCGCATACGCCGCCCTGAGTCCTGCCGCCGTTCCACATGGAGGGCGGAAAAACGCCGTAGAACGAAGCGATCTCAACGCCCTCGCGGAAGAAGTCGGGACGGTGCTCTAAGAGCTCCGCAAAGAGCAGATTAAGCTTGAAGTTTCCCGAAAAATCGGGCAGATGAAAACGTACTCGCATAGTATTCTCCTTAATTTAATGTATAGGCTGATTTTAGTGCTTTTCTTGAAAGTTGAGAGTTTTACTAAGTTGAGAGTTGAGAATTGAGAGTTGAAAGTTATGGAGTCGCCTGCGGCGACATTATTTAAATAATGTGAGCGAAGCGAACACCTAAACTCTCAACTCTTCACTCTCAACTCTAAACTAAGATCAATTTTTGCAAAGCAAAAATTAATCTATGCAGTCGCCGCGCTCCTGCGCTATTTCGTAGCCTGCGGACTCGATACGTCTTTGCAGACAGCCCCTGCACTCTGCGGCTTCCTCGCCTGTGCATATCTTGTTGTCGTAGAGGTCGTACTTCTTGCGCACCATAACGGGTGAAAGGTTGGGCATCACCACGTTGCAGCCCGTTTGCAGACCAAGCTCCCTGCCGTTGGGAGCCACAGTGCCGAGAGCCGTTGTGGCAGGCAGCAGCACCTTTGGAAACATAAGTCTCAGTATACCGAGAAGTCTCAGGGTAAGTCCGAGAGTGCCGCCCTTTTCGTCGGAAAACGGCGTGTTGTGGTGGGGAATGAAAGGTCCTATGCCTATCATCTGGGGCTGTAATTCCTGCAAGAAGCGCAGGTCGGCTATGATATGCTCCGTGGTCTGATAGGGAGCTCCTACCATAAAGCCTGCGCCCACCTGATAGCCAAGCTCTTTCAGTGCGAACAGGCAGTCCTTGCGGTTTTGCAGGCTCATTTCCTCGGGGTGGAGCTTCGAGTACAGCTCATTTGACGCCGCTTCGTGGCGGAGCAGATAGCGGTCAGCCCCTGCTTCTTTCAGCCGCCTGTAGCTCTCGTAGGAGCGCTCACCGAGGGACAGAGTCACCGCGCAGTCGGGGTACTTCTCCTTTATCTCGGATATGAGTGGGCAGAGGAAATCGTCGGTGAAAAATGCGTCCTCGCCGCCCTGCATGACAAATGTGCGGAAGCCCAGCTCATAGCCGTTCTCGCAGCATTTCAGTATGTCCTCACGGGACAGGCGGTAGCGGTCTGCGTCAGCATTGCCGCGGCGTATGCCGCAGTAAAGGCAGTTGTTTTTACAGTAGCTTGAAACCTCGATAAGTCCGCGGAGAAACACCTTTTTTCCGTAGCTTTTCTGACGAACCTCGTCGGCATATCTGCGGAGAAGCTCCGCGGCGTCCTTGTCATCAGTTTCGATAAGTGCGGCGAGCTCCTCATGGCTGAGGTCGCCTGTGCGGTACAGCTTTTCGACTAATTCGGTCATATCAGCCGCCCAGCCTTATCATTTCGTCTATGCACTTTCTTGCCTGTGCAATGAGCTCGTCGTCCATGAGTATCTCAAAGGCTTCGCCGCCCATGCCGCCGATAGCAAGGAGAGTGTTGTATATATCGGGCAGAGTCGTGAGCTTCATATTGTGACAGACAAGGTCACGGCTCACAGGGTAGAACTTCTTCTCGGGGCAGTCATACTGCAAATGCTCCACGATAGAGTTCTCAGTGCCGATGATGAATTCCTTTTTGTCGGACTTCTTTGCGAAGTCCATGATACCCGTAGTCGAGCCAACGTAGTCAGCAAGCTCCACTACCTTTGGAGTACACTCGGGGTGTACAAGGAAGAGGGCGTCGGGGTGCTCTTCCTTAGCCTTTTTGACTTCATTCACGGTTATCCTTGCATGTGTGGGACAGCCGCCGCTGAGGAGCTTTATGTCCTTTTCAGGGCACTGCTTCTGTATGTAGTCGCCAAGATTGCAGTCGGGGATAAAGAGTATCTTGTCGTTGTCGAGAGCCCTGACGATACGCAGAGCGCTGGACGATGTAACGCACACGTCGCAGACAGTCTTGAGAGCGGCTGTGGTATTCACGTAGGCAACTACAGTGCGGTCGGGCTCTTTAGCGCGGATAGCGCTTATGAGGTCCTTGTCCATCTGCTCAGCCATTGGACAGCCTGCATGCTTGTTGGACAGGTAGACGCGCTTCTGAGGGGACAGCATTTTTGCAGTCTCAGCCATGAAATGAACTCCGCAGAAGAGGATATTTTCCTCTGCAACGTCCTTTGCGTCAACGCTGAGCTTGTAGCTGTCGCCAACGAAATCGGCTATCTCGCATATCTCACGCGCCTGATAGCAGTGGGCGAGGATAGCGGTGTTTGTTTCCTTTTTGAGCTTTATTATCTTATCCTGTAATTCACGAAGGGTCATATTTATACTTCCTTTCATGTATATATTGTACGCGGAACGCCGTCCCGCCAGTGAGTTGTTGTACTAAGTTGAGAGTTGAGAGTGTAGAGTTGAGAGTTTAGGTGTTCGCTTCGCTCACGTTATTTAAATTTTATCGCCGTAGGCGATACCATAACTTTCAACTCTCAATTCTCAACTATAAGTCAAATTTCTTCCATTGAGAGTGTTGCTATGGCATTAAGGCTTTCGTCAGCGGTTATGCCTGCGAGGAGATTATAGCTGCCCTGACAGGCTATCATTGCTCCGTTGTCGCCGCAGAGCTTCTTCTCTGGCATATAGAACTCGAAGCCGCGCTGCTTGCAGGCTTCCGACAGTGTCTCGCGGACTCCCGTATTTGCGGAAACTCCCCCTGCAAGGGCAACCTTTTTATAGCCGAGAGCTTCTGCGGCACGGATAGTCTTGTCCGTGAGTATCTCTGCAATAGTTGCTTGCAGACTTGCCGCAAGGTCGCTGCGGTTTATCTCTGTGCCTTTCTGCTCGGCGTTGTGGAGCAGATTTATCACATTGGTTTTCAGTCCCGAGAAGCTGAAATCGAACTCGCTTCCCGCAACAGCAGGGTGGGGCAGCTTAAAAGCGCTCTTGTCGCCTGTTTTGGCGGCATTGTCGATGTGAACTCCGCCCGGGTACGGGAAGCCCATAGCACGGGCGCACTTGTCAAAGCACTCGCCTGCGGCGTCGTCGTGAGTTCTTCCCACCACGCGGAACTTGGTATAGCTGAGCACCTCGATTATATGGCTGTGACCGCCGCTTGCCACAAGACAGAGGTAAGGCGGTTCAAGGTCGGGGAAGGTGAGGTAGTTCGTTGCGATATGACCTGCGATGTGATGAACAGGTATCAGAGGCTTTCCCGAGGACATGGCAAGAGCCTTTGCGAAGCTGACGCCCACAAGGAGAGCTCCTATAAGTCCAGGGGCGTATGTAACGGCGATACCATCAAGGTCTGAGAGCTTCACCTGAGCATCGTCAAGAGCCTGTCTCACCACGCCGAGGATATTCTCGCAGTGTCGGCGTGAGGCTATCTCGGGGACAACTCCGCCGTATTTCTTGTGCTCCTCTATCTGAGTGGAGATCACCGACGAGAGTATCTCTCGCCGATCCTTTACCACGCTTGCGGCGGTCTCGTCGCAGGAGCTTTCTATTCCGAGTATAAGCATACTATATCTTCTTTCGTTTTTATTTGCCTTTGTAGGGACGAATGATCTAATTCGGAATTCGGAATGCGGAATTCGGAATTAATTGTGTCCGCTTTGCGGACGAATTGATTGTAGGGGCTGCCTTTGGCAGTCCGTTCTAATTTTATAGAAACCTGCGGACGCCCAAAGGGCGCCCCTACAAGCTAAAGGCTAATGGCTAACGGCTCGGGCGAGAACCATAACGTCTGCGTCCTCAATGGGGTCACGGTAGAACCTTTTCCGCACTCCTGCCTTGTCAAATCCGAAGCTTTTATACAGCTCTATGGCTGCGGTGTTGGACTGCCTGACTTCAAGGGCTATAGTTTCCACGTCATCGGGTATGGCTGCTAAAAAAGCTTCCATGAGCATTCTTGCCACGCCCTGTCTGCGGTACTGTGGAGCAGTCCCAACGGTGAGTATCTCTCCCGTATCGGCGGCGGTGAAGCCTGCTATCAGACCTGCAAGGCAGTCCCCGTCGTAAGCGGCAAGGACTATGCCGCCGTCTTTTTCAGCCTCCGAGCGGAAGTTCTCCGCAGACCAGCCGTCCGCGCCAACGCAGAGCTTGTCAAGAGCGGAAAGCTCGTCGTAATTTAATTGAGAATTGAGAATTGAGAATTGAGAATTATTCATTTTTTTGCTCTTTTATGTGTGATTTGCGGAACGCCGAGGGCGGCGTTACCTACACATGGTAATTTGGATTTTTACGTGGATTAACGGGCGGATAATATCCGCCCCTACAATGCGTTCATGTCAGTTGCATTGTCAGGCGCGGGAGCCCGAGGGCGGGTTCCCCTACACTACTCTCTACTTTCTACTCACTACTCACTCATGACTTGGCGTCGTACCACGAATGTCCTGTGTGAACGTCTACCGCAAGGGGGACGCGCATATCGTACACGCCCTGCATTTCCTCTTTGAGAAGCTCCGCGCACTTGTCCGCACAGGCTGTATCGCACTCGATGATAAGCTCGTCGTGTACCTGCAATATGAGCTTCGCACCCAGCTTTTCAGCCTTGAGGCGATTGTACACGTTTATCATGGCTATCTTTATGAGGTCGGCAGCCGTGCCCTGCACGGGAGTATTCATGGCGATGCGCTTGCCTGCCGCCTGTAACATCTTGTTGGAGGAGGAAAGCTCGGGGATACGGCGCTTTCTGCCGAACATTGTGGTGACATAGCCGTCCTTGAAGGCGTTGTCCACAGTGGTCTCCATAAACTCGTTTACCTTGGGGTACTTGGCAAGGTAGTCCGCGATGTACTTCTTTGCCTTTGCCACGGAAGTGCCGATATCCTTGGCAAGGGAGAAAGCTCCGATACCGTAGATTATACCGAAGTTTACCGCCTTAGCGGCGCTTCTCATTTCGGGAGTTACCATAAATATGGGCATATCGAAGACCTGAGCCGCAGTCGATGTGTGTATATCCTCACCCGAGGTGAAAGCCTCGGTCATATTCTCGTCGCCGCAGAGGTGCGCCATAACTCTCAGCTCGATCTGGCTGTAGTCGGCGTCGATAAGGGTCTTGCCCTCGTCTGCGGTGAAGAACTTTCGCATCTGAGCGCCCAGCTCGGTGCGGACGGGGATATTCTGCATATTGGGCTCTGTGGAGCTTATTCTACCCGTTCTTGTCTCAGTCTGTCTGAACCATGTGTGGATACGTCCGTCGGGAGCTATTTTATCCAGAAGTCCCACAACGTAGGTGGAGTTCAGCTTTGTATACTGGCGGTATTTCAGTACGTTGTCCACGATAGGAGCGTAGCTTCTCAGCTCTTCAAGGACTTCCGCGTTGGTGGAATAGCCGCTTTTGGTCTTCTTCTTTGCAGGCAGTCCCATTTCCTCAAAGAGGACAGTGCCCAGCTGTTTTGGGGAGGAGATATTGAACTCGTGACCTACTTCGTCGTATATCATCTGCTGAGTTTCCTCTATCATTTCCGAGAGGTACACGCCGAAGTCCTCGACGCCCTTTTTGTCGATGAGAACGCCTGTGTCCTCCATGGAAGCAAGGACTTCAGTCAGGGGCAGCTCCACTGTTTCAAGAAGCTCTGTCATGCCCTCGGACTCTATCTCGGTGCGGAGTTTTGATATAAGCCCGCGGAGGGAAAGGAGCTCAGCAAGGTCGCCGTTCTCGCTGTAGTAGTGAACGCCGTACTCGGCGCAGAGCTTATCCACGGCGTAGTCCGAAGCGGAAGTGTTCAGCAGGTAGCCGCATATAGCCGCGTCGTTTTTCAGTTTTTTCAGTTCACTGTCGTGAGCCATAGCCCAGCGGTAGTGTGCCTTTGCATCGTCGGTGGACTTGCCGCAGTCAGATGCGAAGAACGCCTTTATAAGCTCCTCGTTCTCGGTGGTATATACGTTATCGCCGTCGCGCAGGGAGAGCTTTCCGTCGCGGAAAAGGTACTCGCACTCAGTAAGCTTGCCGATGATATCAGCTGTGAGCTCGCCCACCTCTGCGTTTATCACGGGAGCTTCCTCAGCCTTCACCTCGGGAGCTGAGTTGGTACTATCGGCTGCGCTTATGCCAAGCTTGTCAAGGAGCTTGAACATTTCCAGTTCACTGAGCATGCGCCCGATAGCCCCGTTGTCGGGAGCTGTGGGCTTGTAGCTTTCAAGGTCTGTATCTATGGGAGCGCTGCGGACTATAGTCGCCAGCCATTTGCTTTCCTTTGCGGCTTCAACGCCTGCGGCAAGCTTGGCTTTCACGCCCTTGGTGAGGGTGGAGTCCTCATAATTTTCGTACAGGTTCTCGATACTTCCGTACTCCTTGATAAGTGCGGAGGCAGTCTTTTCACCGATACCTGCAACTCCGCTGATATTGTCGGAGCTGTCGCCCATAAGGGCTTTCAGGTCGATGAGCTTTATGGGCTCGAAGCCGTAATCCTCGGTAAATCGTTGAGGAGTGTAGTATATATTCTCCTTGTTGGTGGCAAGGATAACAGTTACCTTGTCGTCGATAAGCTGCAGGCTGTCGCGGTCTCCCGTAAGCACATAGCATTCGTTGCCGCTGTCGGAGCAGAGCTTGGAGAGGGTACCCAGTACGTCGTCAGCCTCATAGCCCTCGCACTCCACGACTTTTACTCCCATAAGGGTCAGGAGTTCCTTAACGCGGGGGAGCTGCTCTGCAAGCTCGGGGGGCATGCCCTTGCGGTTAGCCTTATATGTCGCCACAGCCTTGTGTCGGAAGGTAGGAGAGCGCAGGTCAAAAGCAACAGCCACAGCGTCGGGCTTCACGTCGCCCACATTGCGCAGGTAGATGTTCATAAAGCCGAAAATTGCGTTGGTGAACTGTCCTTTTTTATTGGAAAGCAGTTTTATGCCGTAGAAAGCGCGGTTGAGTATGCTGTTTCCGTCGATAGCGAGAAGTTTCATAGCGGTCTCCTTGTTGCGAATTTGATACATGAGCCTATAATACACCCATTCTAATCAATTATACCACATTGCTTCTTAAAATTCAAGAGTTAAAGAGCTAAGAGCTTAGAATTAAGAACTATGTGCAGGGGCTGCCTTTGGCAGTCCGCAGGGTACAATGCAATTATGCCGCAACAATGTGTAGGGACGCCCGTTGATTTCGGCGGCGCTTATGTCGGGCGAGCGGAACTCGCCCCTACAAGCTAAAGGCTAATGGCTAACGGCTAAGGGCTAAAAAAGGACAGCCGAAGCTGTCCTTTTTTATGTATCAAAGTGTGCTTTCCGCAATGACCTCCACTTCGGCGAGAACGCCCTTTGGCAGAGTTTTTACCGCAACGCAGCTGCGTGCAGGCAGAGAAGTGAAGTACTTGCCGTATATCTCATTGAAAGCGGCGAAGTCGTTCATATCCGCAAGGAAGCAGGTAGTCTTTACAGCCTTATCGAAGCCCGAGCCTGCCGTGTCAAGAACAGCTCCGAGATTGCGCATTATCTGTTCTGTCTGCTCCTCGATAGTAGTGCCCGCAACGGTGTTTGTAACGGGGTCAATGGCTATCTGACCGCTTGTGTAGACCATTCCCTTTGAAACTATCGCCTGTGAGTAAGGTCCTACTGCTGCGGGAGCCTTTTCTGTGTGGATCTTTATCATTTTAATTCCTCCTAAATATTTTTCAGTATTATATCTGTCATTTCCGTACAGGTAAGGGGAGTACCCTTATCCGTGCCCATAAGATCGGCAGTTCTGCAGCCTGCATCAAGCACCTTGTCCACAGCTGCTTCGATTGCGTCTGCTTCTGCGGCAAGTCCGAAGGAGTACCTTAGCATCATAGCTGCCGAGAGTATGGTGGCTATGGGATTTGCCTTGTTTGTGCCTGCAATGTCGGGAGCAGAGCCGTGTATAGGCTCGTAAAGCCCCCGCTTTGAAGCTCCCAGCGAAGCCGAAGCCAGCATGCCGATAGAGCCTGTTATCTGCGAGGCTTCATCTGATAGTATATCTCCGAACATATTGGACGTAACGATAACGTCGAACTGTTTCGGGTCACGGACCAGCTGCATTGCAGCATTGTCCACGAACATATCCCTGTACTCCACATCGGGGTATTCCTCAGCAAGCTCATGCATGGTCTTTCTCCAGAGCCGCGAGGACTCCAGAACGTTTGCCTTATCCACGCTGCAAAGCCGCTTGCTGCGCTTTATGGCAGCTTCAAAGGCAGCTCTGCCTATGCGCTCTATTTCAGTGACGCTGTAGGCTTCCGTGTCGTAGGCTTCCTCACCGTACCTGCCCTCGCGGTAGCCGCGGTCGCCGAAGTATATACCCCCTGTTAACTCCCTTACTATGAGTATATCGAAGCCGCCGCCCACTATCTCGTCTTTCAGGGGTGAAGCCCCTCTCAGTGCGGGGTAGAGCTTTGCGGGACGGAGATTGGTGTACAGTCCCATAGCTGAGCGTATTCCGAGTAGTGCCCTTTCGGGGCGTATATCTCCTGCAAGGCCGTCCCATTTGGGACCGCCCACAGCTCCAAGGAGAACGCTGTCGGAGGCAAGACAGCCGTCCACAGTTTCCTGAGGCAGAGGCATGCCTGTTTCGTCAATGGCACAGCCGCCTATGAGGTATGGTGTAAAGTTGAATTTGTGTCCGAACTTAGCTGCGATTTTTTCAAGTACGGCAGCGGCGCTGTCCACTATCTCGGGACCTATGCCGTCGCCCTTTAAAAGAGCTATGTTGAGCTCCATAAAAGCCCCTCCTTTTTTGTAGGGGCGGACATTATCCGCCCGAGCTGTTAGCCATTAGCCATTAGCCGTTAGCTTGTAGGGAAGCGCATTGCGCGTCCGCAAACATACAACATGATCCGCGACAGGGGCGAACGCTGTTCGCCCGTTAATAACCATAAAAACACAAATGACAAATCGTAGGGGACGGCGTCCTCGACGTCCCGTCGATTCCCGAAAAAACATAAATGAACGACTGTAGGGGCTGCCTTTGGCGGCCCGTCTTAATTTCATAAAACCTTGCGGACGCCCAAAGGGCGCCCCTACGTTGTGCTAATCATGTTTTTATCGTGATTAGCGGGCTGTCGAGGACGCCAGCCCCTACAATACTACTTTCTACTCACTGATTACTTAACAGTTTTCAGGCAGTTCTCGCCGCGCTCGATAGCCACGATACCCGTGCGGCACATCTCCATGATACCAAAGGGCTTCAGCAGCTCTATGAACGCATCTATCTTTGAGGTCTCGCCTGTGAGCTCACAGGTGAGTGATGTGGGGGAGTAGTCCACTATTTTTGAGCGGAATATCTCAACGGCAGTCATTATGTCCTGACGTATCTCAGCCTTGTTCCTTACTTTTATGAGCAGAAGCTCGCGGATAACGCTGTCCTTGGTGTCAAGGACTTCTACTTCTCTGACATCATGGAGCTTCTGTAGCTGCTGGAGTATGCGCTCCTTCATGTCCTCGTCGCCGTGAAAGGCAATGGTTATTCGTGAAAAGCCGCTGGATTCCGTCTCGCCCACGGTAAGGCTGTCGATGTTGAAGCCGCGGCGTGTGAACATTCCCGAAACACGCGAAAGAACGCCCGAAACGTTGGCAACTATAACTCCTATTACATACTGCTGTTCCATAAATGTCACCTCACTTTATCTCTGTGATTATATCGTCTACCGTACCGTTTGGCGGAAGCATAGGCAGAACCAGTTCGTCGCAGTCAACTGCGCAGTCGATAACGAAAGGAACGCTGCTCGAAAAGGCTTCATCTGCGGCTTTTTTCAGCTCCTCAGCCGTGGCCGCGTGACAGCCCTTAGCGCCGAAGGCTACCGCCACCTTGACGAAATCCGTCTTGCGGTCGAATGTGGTGTTTGAGTAGTGCTTGTCGTAGAAAAGAGTCTGCCACTGGCGAACCATACCGAGCACGCCGTTGTTCATGACTACGATAACTACGGGGATAGCCTGCGTTACGGCAGTTGCCAGCTCGCTGAGGTTCATGCCGAAGCTGCCGTCGCCTGTGAAGAGCACCACGCGCCTGCCTGTAGCAGTAGAAGCTCCCACAGCTGCTCCCAGACCGTAGCCCATAGCTCCCAGACCGCCGCTGGTCAGGAATGTACGGGGCTTTCTGAGGGGATAACGCTGAGCTGTCCATATCTGGTGCTGCCCCACGTCTGTAGCGATTATAACGTTGTCGCCTGCGCGTTCGCTTATTATGTCGATTATCTCATAGGGGCTCAGCTTTGGAGCGCTGCCCTTTGCCGCAAGCTTCTCCTTGGCGGCAGTCAGTGCGGACTCAGTGCGTGAGAGCTCCTCTGCTTTCAGCTCCGCAATGCGATTTTCCCAGTTCGGGTGCTTTTTCTCGTCCACCATAGCGATAAGGCGCTCCACCGAGTCGCGGAGGTCGCCCCGTATGGACAGGTCGGCAGGGATATTCTTGTTGAGCTCCGCGCCGTCGATATCTATGTGTATAATGGTGAAATGCTTGGAGAAACGGCTGTTTTCACCTGTAGCCCTGTCGCTGAAGCGAACTCCCAGAGCAATGACCAGATCAGCCTCGTCCTCAGCCACTGTGGAGGCAAAATGACCGTGCATGCCCTGCATGCCGAGAAACTTCGGGTGGTCACAGGGAACAGCTGAAAGCCCCATAAGAGAGCAGCCCATAGGGGCGTCTATCTTTTCCGCAAGGGCAGTTACCTGCTGTGAAGCCTTGCCGCTGATGACGCCGCCGCCAAAGTAAATATAGGGCCTTTCGCAGCTGTTTATGAGCTCCGCAGCCTTTTGCAGCTTTACCTCGGAAGCAAAGGTGAGGGGATAGGGTATAACCGGCTGAGCGTTTGACTCGTACTCGCAGAGAGCCGTCTGTACGTCCTTGGGGATATCCACAAGAACAGGTCCCTGTCTGCCCGATTTGGCTATTTTAAAGGCTGTGCGGAGAGTGTCCGCAAGCTCCTTTATGTCCTTTACGATGAAATTATGCTTGGTGATAGGCATGGTAACGCCTACGATGTCGACCTCTTGGAAGCTGTCCCTGCCTATCTGGTCGCAGGAAACGTTTCCCGTGATAGCAACCATGGGTACTGAGTCAAGATATGCCGCAGCTATGCCTGTTACGAGGTTTGTAGCCCCTGGTCCCGAGGTAGCTATGACAACGCCTACCTTTCCCGTTGAACGTGCGTAGCCGTCAGCGGCGTGGGCAGCTCCCTGCTCGTGGGCGGTAAGTATATGCTTTATGCGGTCACGGGCGTTGTAGAGCTCGTCGAATAGGTCTATGACCTGACCGCCTGGGTAGCCGAATATAGTGTCGCAGCCCTGTTCGATTAGAGTTTCTACGACTATCTTTGCACCTGATATTTTCATAGTAATAACGTCCTTTTTTAGCTTTTAGCCTTTAGCCATTAGCCATTAGCTTGTAGGGGCTGCCTGCGGCGGCCCGTCATAATTTTACAGAAACCTGCGGACGTCCAAAGGGCGCCTCTACATGGTTATATTGATATATCATAATTTTACAAAACGGCATACACGGACGACCAATGGCCGTCCCTACAATTATGCATTAAATAACTCCGTTTTCTATGGCCTGCATAAGTCCGCCGTTTTCGATAATGCTCTGTACGAACTCGGGGAAAGGAGCGGTTTTGTACTCCCTGCCCGCAGTGATATTGCGTATGATACCGTTATCAAGGTCTGCCTCGACCATATCCCCCTCGGAGATATCCTCCGCAGCCTCGGGACATTCCACGATAGCAAGTCCGATATTGATAGCGTTCCTGTAGAAGATACGGGCGAAGCTCTTGGCGATAACAAGCGATACGCCGCTTGCCTTGATAGCTATGGGAGCATGCTCACGGGAGGAGCCGCAGCCGAAATTCTCGCCTGCTGTGATGATATCTCCCTGTTTTACGCGGCTCACAAAGGTCTTGTCCAAGTCCTCCATGCAGTGGCTGGCAAGCTCCTTATGGTCGCTGGTGTTGAGGTAACGTGCGGGGATAATTACGTCGGTATCCACGTTGTCGCCGTATTTTATAACATTTCCTGTGTATTTCATTCGTTCATTACCTCCCACGGACTTGTTATCCTGCCTGTTACGGCGCTTGCTGCCGCAGTTGCGGGGCTTGCAAGGTATACCTCGGATTCGGGGTGTCCCATACGTCCCACGAAGTTGCGGTTGGTGGTGGCGACAGCTCTTTCTCCTGCGGCGAGAATGCCCATATATCCGCCTAAGCAGGGTCCGCAGGTAGGTGTGGAGACTACTGCGCCGAACTCAATAAAGATGCGGATAAGCCCCATTTCCATAGCGTCAAGGTATATCTGCTGAGTTGCGGGGATAACGATAACGCGGACGTTTTTTGCGGCTTTTCTGCCTTTCATTATCTCAGCCGCAGCAATGAGGTCTTCAAGCCTGCCGTTGGTGCAGGAGCCTATTACCACCTGATCTATTCTGACGTCGCCAATTTCAGCGAAGGTCTTGGCATTTTCGGGAAGATGAGGAAAAGCCACGGTAGGCTCTATCTCCGACAGGTCAACGGTGAGGACCTCGTCGTACTCAGCGTTCTCGTCAGCCCTGTATACAACGGGCTCCGCGCCGCCGTGTGTGCGGATATAGTCGAGGGTTATATCGTCCACCTCGAAGATGCCGTTCTTTGCACCTGCTTCTATGGCCATATTTGCCATGCACAGGCGGTCAGCCATAGTAAGTGAGGAAAGCCCCTCACCTGTGAATTCCATTGATTTGTACAGCGCTCCGTCAACGCCTATCTCACCGATGATGTGGAGTATAACGTCCTTGCCCGACACGTACTTCCTGAGGCTTCCCGTGAGGACAATCTTCATAGCCGAGGGCACCTTGAACCACGCCTTGCCCGTAGCCATTCCGCAAGCCATATCCGTTGAGCCCACGCCTGTTGAGAAAGCTCCCAGAGCTCCGTAGGTGCAGGTGTGAGAGTCTGCTCCGATGACCACGTTTCCTGCGGTGACCAGACCATTTTCGGGGAGCAGGGCGTGTTCAATGCCCATTTCTCCAACGTCGTAGAAGTGAGATATTTCCTTTTCCATGCAGAAATCGCGGCACATCTTGCACTGCTCTGCCGCCTTGATATCCTTGTTTGGTGCGAAGTGATCCATGACCATGGTGACCTTGTCTCTGTCAAACACGCTGTCTCTGCCGAGCTTTGCGAACTCCTTGATAGCTACGGGAGAAGTGATATCGTTTCCGAGTACTAAGTCGAGGTCTGCGAGGATAAGCTCTCCTGCGCTGACGGACTCCTTTCCCGAATGAGCCGCAAGTATTTTCTGCGTCATTGTCATTGCCATATTTTCACACTTCCTTTATCATGCAGTCTTGAGCATATTGTTTACTGCGCTGACAAGAGCCTTTACAGAGGAAGTGATGATATCGTTGTCGATACCCGTTCCCCAGAAGCTCTTTCCGTCCTTTGTGACTATCTCAACGTAGGACACAGCCTTTGAAGCCGAGCCCACTTCAAGGGCGTGCTCGGTGTAGCTGTTGAGACTGTAGTCTGCGCCTGTATATGAGCGTATAGCGTTGCTGACAGCGTCAAGACGACCATTACCCATGTCCGTAGCCGTTACCTTTCTGCCATTGTAATCAAAGCTTATGGTAGCTTCGATGCCGTTGCGCTGTACGAAGTGAGTTTCGTTAATATTAATAGGAGCGGTTATATCCACGTAGTTGGTCTTGAATATAGCGTATACCTCGTCGGGGAGAAGCTCCTTGTGCTTCTTGTCGGAAATGCCCTTGACCAGATAGCCCACGCTCTCGCGCATCTTCTTTGGCAGGTCATAGCCGAAGCGTGTTTCGAGGATATAGCCGATACCGCCCTTGCCTGACTGGCTGTTGATGCGGATAACATCGGATTCGTACTCTCTGCCGATGTCCTGCGGGTCGATAGGGAGATAGGGCACGTTCCAGACAGTTTCGCCGTGCTCCTCCCGCCATTTCATGCCCTTTGCGATAGCGTCCTGATGAGAGCCGCTGAATGCTGCGAATACAAGCTTTCCCGAATAGGGCTGGCGCTCGTAGATACCCATGCGTGTCAGACGTGAGAAGTCCTCGGAGAGGGCAGGTATATTGCTGAAATCCAGCTGCGGGTCAACGCCCTGAGAGTACATGTTCATGGCGAGGACTATGATATCCACATTTCCTGTGCGTTCGCCGTTGCCGAAGAGAGTTCCCTCCACTCGGTCTGCACCTGCAAGGAGACCGAATTCCGTATCAGCCACGGCGCAGCCGCGGTCGTTGTGTGGGTGGAGCGACACTATGACGTTCTCGCGGTATTTCAGATTCTCGCACATGTACTCCACCTGATTTGCGTAAACATGTGGCATTGAGAGCTGAACTGTTACTGGCAGGTTGATTATGACCTTGTCCTCGGGAGTAGGCTGCCACACGTCCAGAACGGCGTTACAGACCTCCAGTGCGAACTCGGGCTCAGTGCCCGTGAAGCTCTCGGGAGAGTACTCAAAGCGGAAATTGCCCTCGTACTTCTCGCGGTATTCTTTGAGGAGCTTGGCTCCGCTGACCGCTATATCGATTATCTCCTCCTTGCTCTTGCGGAACACCTGCTCACGCTGAGCCACGGAGGTGGAATTGTAAAGGTGGACTATTGCGTTTTTGCAGCCCTTGAGAGCTTCAAAGGTCTTTTCGATGATATGCTCTCGGGACTGTGTGAGTACCTGTATTGCCACATCGTCGGGAATGAGATCCTGCTCGATAAGAGTGCGGCAGAAGTCGTACTCGGTCTCGGAAGCGGCAGGGAAGCCGATCTCTATCTCCTTGAAGCCGATATCTGTCAGCTTTTTGAAAAACTCCAGCTTTTCGCCTAAGCTCATGGGTATTATAAGAGCCTGATTTCCGTCGCGGAGATCTACGCTGCACCACTGGGGAGCCTTGTCGATATAGGACTTTTCCGTCCATTTCATAGCTGTTTTCGGTGCTTCAAAGAATTGTCTTGTGTACTTGGTTACGTTTTTCATTTTAAAACCTCCATTCCGATCCGTTTGACCTCGCAGGAGGGTAATAAAAAATCTCCTCCATGCATGGCATGGAAGAGACGAAGCTGCAATAATACTCCGTGGTACCACTCTTCTTGATGTAAGAATACACCCACTCATCTGCGTCGGATCAACGCATATCTCTGTAACGGGAGAGCCCGTCCGAGCCTACTGGAAGCGGTTTGCTTTGTTTGGTCGGCTGCTCGGGGAGGAGTTATGACTTGTATCTGTCTGCCGACTTACACCAGCCGTCGGCTCTCTGTGAAAACTTATACAAGCTTTGTTTCCCTTCATAGCATTTTTAATTTATTAAGTGTATTATACACGGAAAAAATGCGTTTGTCAATACCTTGCCAGAATTTTGCTGCGCAAAATCAGCCATTAGCCGTTAGCCCTTAGCTATTAGCTTTTGTAGGGGACGGCGTCCTCGACGTCCCTTGTAGGGGCGGATATTATCCGCCCGAGTAAAAACGTATGGATATGACGGGCGCCGAAACGGCGCCCCTACAGATCGTCATTTATAATTCGTGCGCGTCAGCGGACACATCAATTCCGAATTAAACAGGGACTTTCGCGCCGCAGTCCGGACAAAAATTGGTTGTGCAGTCCCTGCCGCAGCTGCATTTCCACGGCTTCACGGGAGCTTTCATGCCGCATTCGGGACAGAAATTGGTACTGTTTTCCTGTCCGCATATACAGCGCCATTTATCGCCGTTCCACACAGGAGCAGCCTTATTCTCGGCAGCCATGCGGAATATCTCCATGCCGTTGGTCATGTACTGCAAGCCCACAACGGGGAATCCGAATATAAACATAAGCTTCACCTCATTATCTGTAGACAAAAAAGTGCTGTAAGCGATGTACGATGAACGTTTTTGCTGAGAGTTAGCGAGTTTACGAGCGTCAACGTGGCAAGGGTGCAGCGTCACGCTGCTCATTGCTGTGACTTGATGTAATCAGCTATCCTGTATATTCCGTAGAATACCCAGATTATCCATGATATCGCCCAAAGTCCTGTGAATACGCTGAATAACAGGTATGCCGCCGCAACTGCGGCGGCTATGAACCATTGCTTCATATTATCTCTTTACGCCCATTGCAAGTATCTTGCCTGCAAAGTCGTTGAAGTTCTGAGTCTGGAGTATTACCTTGCCGGGGCCTACCAGCTTTGTGAGGAAAAGTCCCTCGCCGCCAAGGAAGATATTTCCAAGCCCCTTTACGGTCTCGACCTCGTATTTTACAGTGGGCTCAAAGGCTACCACATTACCTGTGTCAACTTTGAGGACCTCGCCTGCTGCAAGGTTCCTCTCCACCATATCGCCGTCTACTTCAAGGAAAGCCATGCCGTTTCCGAAGAGATGCTGGAGGATAAAGCCCTCGCCGCCGAAAAGTCCCGAAGCGAATCTTTTGGTGAATATTGCTTTCAGGTCTACCGACTGCTCAGCGCAGAGAAAAGCGCCCTTCTGGCAGATAAGTCCGTTCTGTGAGATATTTACGGGAACTACCGAGCCGGGAACTGTTGAGCCGAAGGCTATCTTTGCGCCCTGCACCTCAGCTGTGTAATTTGCCATGAATATTGACTCGCCTGTGAACATTCTTCCCAGACTTCTTCCCAGTCCGCCTCTGGCATTGGTGTTCATTTTGATACCCTGCGACTGCCAGATCATTCCTCCTGATTGTGTGTACATTGACTCACCCTGATTGAGCTCGCATTCTACGGCAGGTACAAGGTGACCGATAATTGTATATCTCATACAGACATACCCTCCTTACATCATTTTTATATTATATTTCAGCGGAATATCCGCCGTTACACGTTTTTTATCCTGCACAGGTTCGCCTCGCCCGAGTTGAGGTGGATAGTCTCACCCGACTGAAGCTGCACTATGAGGTTGGCATTGTCGTCGATGCCCATAGCTTCGCCGATTATCTGTTTGTTGCCCACATTTGCGGTTATGATATTTCCTGTGAGTATCTCCCGCTCTCTGTATGCTGCGAGGAAGCTGCGGTTCTCGATCTTTTTCATATATATTTCCAGACGGTTGAGCACCTCTGCGCACAGTTTGTTCCTGTTTACCGCGACACCTGTTTCGTCCTCTATGGAGGTGGCTCTTTTGCGGAGCTCCTCATCGAAGCTGTCGCCCACACTGCGGACGTTTATGCCGATACCGATAACAGCGCAGTCAAGGGTGCGCATTTCCAGACCGAATGAAGCCTCAGTGAGTATGCCGCATATTTTCTTGCCGTTCATATACAGGTCGTTGACCCATTTTATCATAACGGGCTGACCGCAGCAGTACTCCACAGCTTCCGCAACTGCACAGGCAGCCGCCCCTGTTATCATAGGAGCATATTCAAGGCTGAATCGGGGACGTACAAGAGTGCTCATATAGAGACCCTTGCCTGCGGGAGAAACGAAGTTCCTGCCTATCCTGCCCCTGCCTGCGGTCTGACGCTCCGCAACGGAGGTGGTTCCGTGGGGGACGTTGTTTGAGTCCTGTTCCTTGGTGATATTATTGGTGGATTCCACTGTATCATACACGCGGAGGTTACGTCCCAGCTCCTTTGTTTTCAGTAGAGGTGTGATAAGGTCTGCCGAAAGTCTGTTATTGTCGTCGTTGAGTTTATAGCCCTTTGAAGTCACCGAGCTGATAGAAAAGCCTTCGGTCTCAAGGGCTTTTACGGCTTTCCACACAGCATTGCGGCTCACGCCCAGCTTATCCGCAAGTGCAGCACCCGAGATGTAATCACCGTCTGCGCTTGCGAGAGAGGCGAGCAATTCGGATTTTACGTTCATGTCAGAGAGTTCCTTTCGGTAATATTGATAACATTGTACCATAAAAAAACAAATAATGCAAGATAAAACACGTAAAATTGGTAAAAATGACGTTTTTGCAGAGCTTAAAAGATGCCTTAACGCAAAAAAGGACGGTTTTCGCGTCCTTGTCTGATGTATAATATTTATTTGCCGAGCATATGAGCAGTTTAGAGTTGAGAGTGTAGAGTTGAGAGTTAATGTGTTCGCTTCGCTCACGTTATTTAAATAATGTCGCCGCAGGCGACACCATAACTTTCAACTCTCAATTCTCAACTCTCAACTAAACGATAGACGGTGCTTTTTCTTCGCTTTGAGGTGTTCGGCGCTGTGAGAAGAGCTGTATTGCCGCTATTATCGCCGTAAGTGCCGCAGGGACTATGCTTGGCAGTATCCTGCGCGTGTACATATCGCTGACGGGCAGCATCGTGTATTTATCCGTCCAGCCGCTCATGTCGGCGTGGTCTGTGAGCTTATGCAGCATGACCAGACACAGGACAAGTCCGCCTGCTGTGAACAGGATAGCCAGTATATTCGGTAGCTTCTTCCGAAAAAGACAAAGAACAGCTCCCGAAAGCATAAGTACTGCGGATATTATCAGGAATATGCCTGTGTTTTTCAGCTCCGCGCCGTAGCTGTCGCTGTTGTATATGAGACCTGCCCCCGAAAGAGCGGTCATAGCTCCCGAAAACCACAGACTCAGCATCAGCGTTATGACCTTGCATGCGGTCATCAGGGGCGATCGCCTTGCAGGAAGCTTTTTTGTATTTTTTTTGCTCATTTTTAACTCCCTATGTATTTTTCGGCTGTGGGTATTTCACATTTATAATATCACTCAGCCGAAGCATAATATTTATTGCTCCCGTTTTGACGGAGCAATTCAAGAAAGGAAAAAATATGTTTTTTAAAAGAAAAATGGTTAAAACCGCTGCGGCATTATTATTTGCAGCTTTTGTGGGATTATTCGGAACAGCAGGATATTATTCCGCACAGCTGCCCGCAGTTATCAGTGCTTCATCGGAAGATGACCTGAAAATAGCGGGATTTCCGCAGCTAAGCTGTACCGCTTCTCCCGAGCTTGCGGTACCTGCCGCAGGTACCTGTTCGGACGGGTCACAGGTTACTTTTTCCCTGTTCGGAGCGATACCCGTCAAAAATATTGAAGTTCGCAGGACGGAAACTCCCGTATTTGCTGTGGGAGGGCGTCCATTCGGCATAAAGCTGCTCATGGAGGGCGTCATGGTCACGGGACTTGGGGACGTTGAGGGGCAGGACGGCTCCCTGTCATGTCCTGCCGAGGAAGCAGGCTTGTGCAAGGGCGATATAATCCGTCTTGCAGACGGGGAGGTGCTCACCTCCAATGATCGGCTACAGCAGATGATCGCGGATTCGGGCGGAAAAGCCCTTGAACTCTCGGTGCGCCGCGGCGATGAGGATATAGCTATGGAGCTGCAGCCCGTTCTCTCGCGGAGAAGCGGCGGCTGGAAAGGCGGTATGTGGGTCCGTGACAGTATCGCAGGCATAGGAACTATGTCATTTTTTGACACAAAAACAGGCTGCTTTGCAGGTCTGGGACACCCTATCTGTGATTCCGATACGGGCGGGATAGTCCCTGTTCACAGCGGAGAGGCTGTGCCTGTGGAGATAACCGAGGTCAAGCGCGGCGCCCGTGGTCTGGCAGGGGAGCTCCGCGGTAATTTTGCCATGGCGGACAGCTTCGGCGTCCTTGAGCGCAACAGGCAGAGCGGTATCTACGGACGGCTCAGTGATGAGGCTCTTGCCGAATTATCGGCGGACTGTCAGGTATTCCCCATGGCTTTCCGTCAGGAGATAACCGAGGGCGATGCTGAGATATACACCACTGTTTCGGGAAATACTCCCGAAAGCTACTCTGCGGAGATAGTCAGCGTTGACTACGCCAGCAGCGGAAGCTCCAAGAATATGGTCATACGCATAACCGACCCGCGGCTTCTTGATACTGCGGGAGGCATAGTGCAGGGAATGAGCGGCAGTCCTATAGTACAAAACGGCAAGCTCATCGGCGCGGTAACACATGTTTTTGTTGCCGACCCCACCAAAGGATACGGTATATTTGCCGAAAACATGGCTTCCGAGCTTTACTGATAAAAAAATAAATGGGCGTTACGACTGTAACGCCCCAAGTTTTTTGTCTGATTATCTGTTTTCCTCGCTGAAACCGCTGTCAACAAGCTCGATAAGAGCGTCAACTGCAGCCTTTTCATCAGCGCCGTCAGCGATAACCTTTACATTTGTACCGCCTACAATACCGAGCGAAAGAATGCCAAGCAGACTCTTTGCATTTACTCTGCGCTCTTCCTTTTCGATCCAGATCGATGACTTGAACTCGTTAGCCTTCTGAATAAAGAAGGTTGCGGGTCTTGCGTGAAGTCCAACCTGATTCTTTACCATTACTTCTCTGACAAACATAAACAACTCTCCTATTCTCGTAAGTTACAGTCTCTCTGATTCTATTTAAAGACTGTGTTGCCGTTTGCAAATTTGTTTCACTTGCTGATTTTATTATACAGTCTATTTTTTGCTTAGTCAACGGATTTTTGTGATTAAAGGGCATGTTTTCGCTAAATTCTACATTTAGATTAAATGTGAATGAAATTTTATCAACTTGCTTGTTTATTATCACTACAAAAAATTGTTGATAGTGATTGTGGAAAGTGCATATTTATCAACATAATAATATGGCATTTTTTTCTAAAGGGAGAATAGATTTTTGACTATACAGCCAGTTATGTGTGGAACACTTTGTGGAACAATGTCCTTTTTTGTGGAACAAAATGTTTAAAAATTGGTCAGCCAATTTCTTCCTTATATTTTGCAAAAAGGTCTGGGCGGCGCTCCTCTGTGAGCTTTAAACTCTGCTCGTGACGCCATGTCTCGATGTTTTTGTGATGTCCCGTAAGGAGCACGGGCGGCACAGCCTCGCCCTCCCATACTTCGGGGCGTGTGTACTGGGGATACTCAAGGAGTCCGCTGTAGATGCTCTCGTCGGTGAAGCATACCTCGTCGGAGAGTACTCCCTCGCACATACGGGCTACGGTATCGGCAACTACCATTGCAGGGAGCTCGCCGCCTGTGAGCACATAATCGCCTATGGATATCTCCTCGTCAACTATCTTGTCGATGACGCGCTGGTCAACTCCCTCGTAGTGACCGCAGATAATGAGGATATTGTCCATTTTGGACAGCTCGATGGCTTTTTTCTGGTCAAATATCCTGCCCTTTGGAGACATATATATGGTATGGGGCTTTGCACCCAAGTCCTCGCAGACCGCCTTGTAGCAGTTGTATATGGGCTCGCACTGCATGACCATGCCCATTCCGCCGCCGTAGGGTGTATCGTCAACGCGGCGGTGCTTATCCTGAGTGTACTCGCGTATCTGGCGGCAGTGGAGGCTTATCTTCTCTGCTTTGCGGGCTCTTCCTACTATGCTCTCGCCGAGGACTGCCTCGCACATCTCGGGAAACAGTGTTGCTATTTCTATATGCATATTTATGCTCCTTTATGATTTGAGACCGCATGAAGCGGTCTCGGATATTCTTATGTAAGCTTGATGCTGTCGGCTATTGTGAATATATCGCCGAAGTTTTCAGTGCTGATCTTTATGATGTATCTTGTGCGCTTTTCTCTTTCGGGATACAGGAAGACATGTGCCGTATATCCGTCGGGCGTCTCAATGGTGTTGAGGTAGCCGCGGAAGCCTACTCCGTCAACGGAATAGTATCTGGCAGGATCGCTCTCGTCGATATATGATTCATTCTTGCACTTCATAAGCTGATAAAAGGTCTTTGAGTTTTTGAAGTTATGGATATCGAAATCCTCCATATTCAGCGACATGACCAGTTTTGTGAACTCATATTCGCTTTCCGGAGTGGTCTTTTCCACGGCTCTGCAATATTTGTCGAGGGCTTCGTGGGAAATACCCGTTCTGTCGAGAAAATCCTCGCTTTCGCTGAGATGCTCCTCGGAAATACCTATGCGGTGTATCTCGTCGCCGTTCTGCCACATTGCCGAATCCTTGCTGTCAGTGCGGACGGGCTTCATATCGTCCCATGCAGTGAGCTTCAGACCAAAGTTGGAGTAGTCGGCGGTTTCGCCTGAAATGGGCTGAAGATCCCCGGGAGTATCATTCCAGAGACTGTCGGTAGTCTGCAATTCGTTGGTGCACTTGTATTTGTAGGGTATTCCGGGGAATAAGTAGGCGCAGACGCCTGCTGCGACGATTATGAGTAAAAATAGTATGCCTAAGAATTTTTTCATGGTAAGTGCCTCCTTTTGGCGTGGTAACGCCGTTTTTCTTTTGTTCTTTTTATTTTTCTCTATCTCTTTTTTGAGCTCAAAGCTCTTTTTTATGCATAAGATGTATGCCGATGTGTCCAATCCCGAGTATTATCGACGCTGCAATAAGAAAGGCATTGCAGGCGTAAACTCCAAGAAGAAATACTGCAAACACGGGCAGGGAAGCTCCTGCCAGCGGAAATCCGCAGTAGTCCGAGTACATATCCGCAAGAGTGCGGCTGCTTCGGAAATAATTTATCCAGTAAAGCTCATAAAGTATCATGAGCACCAGCGCGAGTATCAGGCAGCCCAGCCGCGGCGAAAGAGCGAAGCGGTCAAGGCGTCTGTCGGTGAGCACCAATACGCTCACAAGAGCCTCTCCTGAGCGTTCAAGGGCAAGGAGCACCTTGTTTTCGCGCTTTGCGGACTCCTCATAGCCTGCGGGCTGTTTTTTGCTCCATATGATATTGGGGATAAACAGCATGAGCAGGAAAACTACACCGATCATGGAAATGCCCCATTTCGGCAGCTGTTTATAGCTTTGCAGTATATCACTGTCAGCCGAGAGTGACCACAGGGCAAGTCCTATAAATGCCGCCGTCAGCGCTCCGAGAGCGATGATGTTGCTTTTTTTCATATCAGCCGAAAAGACCGTCAAGGGGACGTATGGTCATTACTCCGCCGTCCACATCTGTGGAAACAACCACATCTGCGATAGCAGGGACAAGGTACTCCTTGTCATTGCCCTTTATGACGTAAACGTCGTTTGCGCCTGTCTGCATAACGTCTATTATCTTGCCGTAGACCTGCTCAGTATCGGCGTCGCGTACTTCAAGTCCTATAAGGTCCTGTATGAAGTAGGTGTCCTCGTCAAGCTCGAGGTCGTCGCGGTGCATATACAGCACCTTGTTGCGGAGCTTCTCCGCAGCCTCGGGAGTATCCACGCCCTCTATCTTGGCTATGACTGTATTTTTGAACACCCGGGAGCGCTCAATGAACACTTCCTCGTGGTTCTTTCCTATGAACAGCCTGTCGAACTCCGCAAGAAGCTCGGGACTGTCGGTATAGGGCATTATTTTCACCTCGCCGCGGATACCGTGGGTGGTGACTATCTTGCCTGATTCGAGATATTCCTTTTTCATAGTTTATCCTTTATTATTCAAGCTCTGCGGAGCTTATTATCTGCTTTGCCATTGTTTCGTCGGGACATTTCAGAGTTACGGTATAGACTTCATTTTTATTATTGTTCGGGAAAATATTTACATCCCATGTATTGCCGTTGTAATCACTGTACAGTACTTGCACGGCATAAGCGGTATACTCGTTGTTTTTGAGCTTCCACATTTTTTCCATGTCAACAGCTTCTTCCTTGTCCTCTGCAAGGTCAAGGAACACATCTTTATCCTTTCCGCGGAGTTTAAGACATTCTTTAGCTGTGACATAGTCTCTTGTATAAAAAACCATAGTATATGCAAGTCCGTACTGCGGCAGGTCAACGCCGATATTCTTGTAGAAATGCCTGTAATCTGCTTCTGTGTACTTATAATATTCCCACGGATCATAGAGGCTGTTTTCGTCACCGGTCAGCTCTTGGTAGTCGGTTTTGAATACATGGATCTTGTACTGTTCACCCGATTGGTATGAGCTTGCTTCCGCACCTTTGATAGGACTGCTGCCTTCCCAGTCGGAAGGGATACTGAATTTTACGCCTTTCAGTGTATGACTTACATAATCCGAGGGGACATCAGTCTTTTCAAATTCGGGAACGTGCTCGTCTATGTGGTCGTATTTGTGCTTGACTTTAAGATAAGTTGGAAGTCCCGGAAAGAATATGAATATTACCATTGCGGCAGCGAGCAGAAAACCGAGGATAGTCCCGCCGATGATGAGTGGTTTTTTCATTGTATCTCCTGTGATCTTTAGTGGTTAGTGCATAGTGATTAGTGTAGGGGCGGATATTATCCGTCCGATAATTAAGTGCCGTAAGTGATGTACGAGTAACGGTTTCAATAGTAGTGAGCGAGTTTACGAGCGCCAACGTGGCAAGGCAGCACGGGCTCCGCGCTCAATTCTTCATTTCAAAGCTTTCGCCGAGTATGTCCTTGTTGGCGTCGAGAATAGGCTTGATGTACTCAGCAAGGAACTCGTCCACCTGCTGTGAGCTTCTTCCTGTGTAGTTCTCGGGCTTGAGAACAGCGTCAAGCTCCTCCTTTGTTACCATGAACATAGGATCGGCTTCGATGAGCTCGCAGAGGTTGTTGTCAAGACCCTTGACCTTGACGTTTGCGCCTGCCTCCATGGAGTAGTCCATGATACGGTCGTGGAGCTCCTGACGGTTTCCGCCCTTCTTAACAGCGTCCATCATGATGTTCTCGCTTGCCATGAAAGGAAGCTCTGCCATAACGCGGCGGCGTATCATCTCAGGGTAAACCACGATGCCGTTGGTAACGTTCATCATGATGTTGAGGATAGCGTCAACGCCGAGGAATGCCTCAGCCACGCTGATACGCTTGTTTGCGGAGTCGTCGAGAGTTCTCTCGAACCACTGTGTGCCTGCTGTGAATGCAGGGTTAAGGCTGTCTATCATTACGTAACGTGCAAGAGAGGTTATTCTCTCGCAGCGCATAGGATTGCGCTTGTATGCCATAGCAGATGAACCGATCTGCTTCTTCTCTCTTGGCTCTTCCATTTCCTTGAAGGACTGGAGGATACGCATATCGTTGGAGAATTTGCTTGCGGACTGTGCGATATCGCTGAGGAGCTCCAGCACCTTTGAGTCCACCTTACGTGAGTAGGTCTGACCTGATACGGGAACTACAGCGTCAAAGCCCATTTCCTCTGCTATCATCTGCTCCAGCTTCTTTATCTTGTCTGTGTCGCCCTCAAAGAGCTCCATGAATGAAGCCTGTGTGCCTGTTGTGCCCTTTGAGCCCAGGAGCTTCAGTGTGGACATACGGTATTCAAGGTCCTGAAAGTCCATGAGGAGCTCGTTGAGCCAGAGAGTAGCTCTCTTGCCCACAGTGGTGAGCTGTGCGGGCTGTAAATGTGTATAAGCAAGGCAGGGGAGATTCTTGTACTCATCTGCGAACTTTGCAAGGTTGTTCATGACGTTTATGAGCTTTCTGCGGACTATTTTAAGAGCGTCGCGCATGATGATAACGTCTGTATTATCGCCTACATAGCATGATGTAGCGCCAAGGTGGATAATACCTGCTGCGTCGGGGCAAGCCTGTCCGTATGTGAAAACGTGAGCCATAACATCGTGGCGTGTTATTTTTTCGCGCTCTGCTGCCATTTCATAGTCAACGTCGTTGATATGCTCCTCGAGCTGCTTCACCTGTGCCTCTGTAACGGGGAGACCCAGCTTCATTTCGGCTCTTGCAAGTGCCACCCAGAGCTTTCTCCAAGTGGTGAACTTCTTATCCGCGGAGAAAATATACTGCATTTCCTCGCTTGCATAACGTGTGCAGAATGGGCTTTCGTAGCTGTTGATATTACTGCTCATGTTGATCTACTCCTTTTATATCAATTGTCGTACTTCGACAGTACCTCATTTCAATTATATCATCATATCCCTGCTGTGTCAATGAAAAAAGGCGGCACTCAGCCGCCTTAGTTTCTGTATAAATTACACATTGAGATTACAGCTCGTCCATGCTGCCGCTGCTGTCATGCCCGCCTGCAGCGGGTATGCTGCCTACATCTGACATAGTGTCGGAAGCAGTCTTTCTGCGGTCGTCTATCATCTGCTGATAGGGATCCTTTATTTTGCCCTGTCTGATATCCATTTCCTGCTCGAAAAAGCGCTCGTTGAACTGCGGAAAACCGTCGGCAGCCTCAAGCTTGTGGTAGGAAACGTTTATTTTCAGGTTTATGACCGCTGCTGTGCCGACTATTGCCAGCATGACCAGATGCATTACGGAGAACTTGCTGAAGATATTGAAATCGTAGAACAGCTTGTTCTCGTATGGACTAAGGAAGGTCAGAAGCAGCTGATTGCCGATAAGTATCATCAGCAGAGCTATGAGCGAGAAGTCATGGTACTTGTAGCAGCCCTTCCACGCTAAATAAGCTGCAATAGGTACTATTATGAGTGCGTCGAGCGCCGCAGTCAATACGTATGAGAGTACCCCCATAAACACAGCTGCGGGCAGATAAACTGCAAGAGGCGCGATATAGAAATATATCAGACGTGAGCGGACTTTCTGCACTTTGTTGTAGAGTGTTCTGTTATGTGCGAATTCCTGTGATCTTATGCTGCGATTGTAGCCGAGTTCTGTTGCATTTGTCATAAATACGCCTCCTTATGTATGAGTTTTCCTTATTAATATGCTCCGTCGTCCATTTTCTTTGCGAGGAAGCAGTAAACTATGGAGAGAAGCAGTGAGAATACTGCGCTGCCCTTGTTATCGGTAGCGATGAATGATATTATATTGAGTACCATCAGAACTGCGGAAAGCTTGAAGCACATATTGTAGTTGCATTTCAGACCGCATACAGCCATGTAGATACTGAGAGCAACGGGTACCAGAGACAGGATTATTGAGAGTATTGCTACTCCGCCAAGAGCCGCTGCTGCGCCTGTCTGTCCTTCTGTGAGCTTACCTGCTGCTGTAATTCCTAAAATGCCGACAATAGCGGCAATGCAGTTGACTACCAGTAAAAAGATAGTCAGAATTTTGAATGCTAATTTCATTTTTGATTTTCCTCCTATATCATATGAAATAATATATTATTAAACCGCTGCCTGCGTGGCGGCGCGTGTTTAATCGCTTATTACGTCCTCTGTGTGGACGATCACAGTGTTTTCCAGCAGTTCAAACTGTGCTGCGGCAGGTCTGCTGCTGAGCTGTACCGCTGTCATTTTATCCTGTGGAGCCGCCTTTTCCTTGGCTTTTTTCTCTTTTTTGGCGATAATGCTCCACATTATGATGTTTATTATTATGAATATCGCAGCCGCAGCTGCGATAACAAGTATCTCTCCTGTAGTCATAGGTATCTCCTTTGCTTACAGCTCGGGTCTGAACAGTGCGGCGGTGATATTGTCGCTCTCGTCTCTGTCCTTGACTGTCTCTATGAGCTGACGGAGCTTCTCCTGCATATCCGCCTTTGTAACGAGCTTTTGCGGCGAGAGCTCCTCAAAGAGCTCCTTTTTTGTGAGCACATGGCGGAAGCCGTCGGAGCATATCATATAGTTAACGCCGCTTTCAAGGTCGCCCAGCTTTACCTCGGGGAACACATCGTCCGTAACGCCGATACACTGCACAAGAGCGTTTCTGCGCGGGTCGGTGAGGGCTTCCTCGGGAGTCATATTGCCAAGCTTTACCTCGCGGTTCACGAAGGTATGGTCGTCAGTGAGCTGGCTCAGCTTATCCGACACCTTGTATATGCGGGTGTCGCCCACATGGAAGGTCATGAACTGAGAATCCACGGCGATAATGCCTGTAGCGGTAGTACCCAGCTGCATACACTCATGTCTGCCGTAGTCCACCAGCTTCGCATTGAGGCGGCGCAGTCTGCTTATAACGTTGTGTGCGGCGGTGTGCCAGTCCCATTCGGGAAGCTCAAAGGGCAGCTCGCTGTCGAACCAGTCCGCAAAGCTGCGCACTACCTCGGCGCTGGCAAGCTCTCCCCGTGAGAGTCCGCCCATGCCGTCACAGACCAGTATAAGTGCAGCTCTGCCCGTATTTGTCTTTGCGGTCTTGATGCAGACGCTGTCCTGATTGATAGTTTTTGTGATACCTACATCGGTATCGCAGGCTGCAATATATTCCATAATTTCCCCTGTTATGCGTCAACGAAGTCAAAGTCCTCGTTGGAAAGTGTGAGCACGTCGCCGTTTTTCAGCTTTATCTCCCTGTCGGGGAGTACGGCAGTGCCGTTGATATATGTTTTGTTGGTGGAGTTGTTATCCTCGATGAAGCATGAGCCGTCGCGGGTATATATAGTTGCATGTACGCGGCTCACGGTTCTGTTTTCGGTGATGCAGAAGTCAACGCGGTCCCGCTCCTTGCCTATCCTGAAAAACAGGTCTGTCTATATTCACGGCAATTCCCGTTGCGCGTCTTGTAAGGGTGGGATATTTCTTCTCCACATGGGGACGCTCCTGCTTTATGAGCTCAGGCAGGGGCTGACGTTTTTCCTCGCTGAGAGAGGGCAGCACCTTTGGCTCGGGCTTCTGCACTGCGGGAGCCTTTACAGGCTTGGGTATATTGAACTGATGAGTATCACTGCCACTCTGCTGTACAGGCGGTGTAACTCTCGGTGTGCGTACGGGCTGCTCCTGAGAAGCGGGTCTGCTGAACTGTCTGTGGTCGTAGGACTGACCGAATATCTCGGGACAGGTCTCGCGGATATGCTCCTTTGTCTGGTGGATACTGAAAATGCGCATGTCTATGACATAGTTCATAAAGCTGTCTATATGAGCGTAGGTGCTCTGGTCTGCGTATTTTGCATAGGTGGATATCTTGCGCAGGCAGTTCACGATGCCGTCATTGAAGCTCTCGTTGTACCACAGTGGCAGATAGAACAGGTGTATCTCGCAGCTGTCGGGAGCTATAGTCACAAAATCAGGGTCAAGGACGATGTTCTGCATATTGAAGCCTGCGGACTCGGCTACTTCAAGTATATCCAGCAGATTTGAAACTATGCGGAAATACTTCTTTGTATCAACGCCGCCTTTCAGTACATTTATGAGGGGGACGCCCTTTGCGCCTGTGAATTCAAGCTTGTCAGCTGCTGTGGAGTGCGGTACGAGCCAGCCCTTTATGCGGTTGTCGATGAAGTATCTGTATTCGGCTTCGTTGAGCATTTCGCTGCCCACGAATCTGCAATGTATGCAAACCTCGCCGTTTTTTTCTGTGAATTTTAGCTTTGCCACGTTACCGCTCCTTTCGTATATTCTGCATTATATTATACATTATTACGGGGATAAAGTCAAGATTTTGTCAATATCTTATACATTCGCCCTGTCAGTCCTTACGGCTTATAGGTGCAAAAAAAGACCGCCCTTTCGGACGGTCCTTGATATTACTTTGATTTCTTGCCCTTTGCCTCTCTCTTGTTCATCCACCATGACCATGTTACAGGTGCAACGAAGAGTGAGGAGAATGTACCTGAGATGAGACCCATCATAAGCGGTACAGAGAAGCTGAGGAGCGAATCATAGCCTGTTACCATAACAACGATCGTTACTACCAACATTGTACCGATAGTTGTGATAGATGTTCTGATAGAACGTGTAAGCGACTGTGTGCAGCTTACGTTGATAAGCTCGTTAAGAGAAGCCTTTGGCATGAGCTTGCGGTTTTCTCTGATTCTGTCGTAGATAACGATAGTGTTGTTGATAGAGTAACCGAGGATAGTAAGGAATACAGCAACGATATTTGAATCGATGTTGAATTTGCATACTACTGTAGCTGTAAACGCAACGAGGAGGTCGAGGCAGAGTGCGAAGATAGAGCACACACCTGCGGACCAGCCGCCGATATTCTTGAATCTGATAGCGATATAGATGATAACGACGAAAGCTGCGAATATAACAGCGATGAGACACTTGAGCAGGAACTCACGTCCCGATGCAGGATTAACGTCGTTTGAATCGTATATCTCAAGGTCGTTTTCAGCAAACTTTTCTCTGAGAGCTGTAGTGAGCTCTGTCTGTCTGTCAACAGTAAGTCCCTGATCAGAGGTAAACGAGATAGTGATCTGCTTTCCGCCCGAATCCAGGCTTTCACCTGTTCTTACTGTAACAGTTGAGCCTACGATATCCTTTACGGCAGAAGCAACATCGTTTGTGTTGATCTCTCCCTGATATGTGTAGGTGATAAGAGTACCGCCCTTGAATTCGATAGCGAGGTGAATGCCTCTTATTACAGCTCCTGCGATGAATACGACCAGAACAGCGATAACAACGCCGAGTATGAGCTTTTTCTTTGAACAGAAGTTATATACCTTCTTGGGAGTTAATACGACTTCCTCCTGAGTTTTCTTTTTGCTCATTTCGTATCACCTCCGTAAAGCTTTCTGTTTTTGAAGCACTTGAACTTGGAGAGTGATGTTACCATAAGTCTTGAAGCAAATACTCCGAAGATAAAGTTGCAGATAACGCCTGCGAGCAGGGTAAATCCGAAGGAGTAAACAACGCCCTCAGCAGTAGCGCCGAATGCGAAGAAAATAGTCTTGTTGAGTATCTTTGAGAAGAAGCTGTCGGGAACACCGAAAGCGCCCATGAGGATAACTGCGATGATAACGTTTGTGATGTTACCGTCGAGGATAGCTGAGAATGCTCTCTTGTAAGCTATCTTGATAGCAGCGTCCAGAGACTTTCCTGTTCTGAGCTCTTCCTTGATACGCTCACCTGTGATGATGTTGGCGTCAACGCCCATACCTACAGCAAGTATGATACCTGCGATACCGGGGATAGTAAGAGTTGAGCCGTTCATGAATCCGAACCAGCCTGTGATAGCTGCGATAGAGCCTGCTACCTGTCCGCAGAGGGCGATAACAGCCACAAAGCCGGGGAGTCTGTAAAGGAATACCATATATACAGCTATTCCGATGAATGCGATGAGAGCTGCAAGGAGAATAGCGTCCAGTGAGCCTTCACCCATTGTAGGAGAAATTGTTCTGAAGCTCTTTGTCTCCATTTTGAAGGGGAGAGCACCTGAGTTGATCTGGTCTGCAAGCTTCTTGGAAGAATCAGCGTCGAAGCTTCCTGTGATCTGAGCCTTACCGTCTGTGATAGTGCTGTTTACAGTAGGAGCAGAGATCAGAGTGTTGTCCATCCAGATGGAGATCGGTGTGCTTGAGCCCATGAGCTCGCCTGTAGCCTCGGCGAACTTATCCTTACCTGAGGAGTTGAGTTCAAGGCTTACTACATATTCATAATCTTTTCCGTCGTCCGTAGGGATATAAGCACTTCTTGCAGAAGCGATATCGTCGCCTACGAGAACGATCTCGCCGCTTGGTACTTCATTGCCGTCTGCATCAGTAGTAGTATCTGTGCCCTTACGGAATGTGAGCTCAGCCATTTCGCCGAGTTCCTTAACAGCAGATTCGGGGTCGAAGTTTGTCTCGCCGACTTTCCAAGGGAAGCGGACGATAATTCTGTCGCTCTTTGTATCGCTGTAGACCTCGTTATCGGTGATACCCAGTGACGAAAGTCTTGTCTTGATTACCTCCGTAGCGGAATCCAGCTGGTCTTCGTTTGCATCGAATTCACCTGCGGGACCGAATGTAACGTCAACGCCGCCCTTGATATCGATACCAAGGCGGATATCGTCAACGCCCTTGACGTAGGTAGTCCTGTTATCGCCGTAGAGCTTGTCGATACCAAGTACCGAAATAACGGCGAACAGCGCGATAAAAGCAACGACGATGAAGAAAGTTTTTTTGCCTGTCTTTTTCACAGTCATGCCTCCTATTTTTGAGCTTTATTTACGGGTCTGCCAGTGCGCAGATAAGCCCTGAGCTCATATTTCCTGTCTCTTTGACAATTACAATTATTGTACTATATTTTTATAAAAAAGTCAAGCATATGAGCTGAAAATATTCCCAATTCAAAAATATGCACAATTACACCCGCCAAAATTTGGAACTATGAACAAAATAGCCTTTAGCCATTAGCCGTTAGCCGTTAGCTTGTAGGGGCGCACAGTGTTCGCCCGCAAATTCCTATAATATTTCAAATGACGGCGTGTAGGGGCTGCCTTTGGCAGTCCGTGAATTGAGAATTGAGAATGTAGAATTGAGAATACTGCGCTGTAGGGGCGGCGTTCCCTACATGGATTCATGGTATTTATTGCGTAATTTGCGGGACGTCGAGGACGCCGTCCCCTACACTACTTTCTACTCTCTACTCACTAAAAAAGCACTCCTTTCGGAGTGCTTTTTATTACTTAAAGTGTTTCTGTGATATTTTCAGACGGTTCATAGCGCGGTTCAGGGCAGCCTGAGTCTCATAATACTCTTTGATGCTCTGCTTCTGTCTGAGGCGCTCCTCGGCACGCTCACGGGCTTCCTGAGCGCGCTTGATGTCTATTTCCTCGGGAAGCTCACAGGTTTCCGCAAGGATAATGGACGAATCGGGCATTACCTGTATGAAGCCCTCGGATATAGCGGCGTATTTCCATTCGCCGTCCACAAGGTATTTCAGCTCGCCTGTGGGGAGCGATGTGACCAGAGGCTCATGTCCTGCCATTATACCCAGAAGTCCGTCTATAGCGGTTATAACAAGATGCTCTGCCTCGCCGCTGAAAAACACACGGTCTGTGGCGATTATCTCAAGGTGAAAGGTCTTAGCCATAGTTCAGCCGCCCCCTTTTTACTCGTCCATCTGACGGGCTTTCATGATAACGTCGTCGATAGTTCCTGCCATGAGGAATGCAGCCTCGGGGTACTTGTCCATGTCGCCCTCGATGATAGCCTTGAAGCCCTCGATAGTGTCCTTCAAAGGCACGTACTTGCCCTTTAAGCCTGTGAAGTTCTCAGCAACATTGAATGGCTGTGAGAGGAACTTCTGTATCTTTCTTGCGCGGTATACCGTCAGCTTGTCGTCCTCGCCAAGCTCCTCCATACCGAGGATAGCGATGATGTCCTGCAATTCCTTGTACTTCTGGAGAAGCTCCTGTGTGCGTCTTGCAATGGTGTAGTGCTCCTCGCCGACTATCTCGGGCTCGAGGATACGTGAGTTGGACTCCAGAGGGTCAACGGCAGGGTAGATGCCCTGCTCGACTATCTTACGTGAAAGTACCGTAGTAGCGTCAAGGTGTGCGAATGTTACCGCAGGAGCAGGGTCCGTAAGGTCGTCCGCAGGGACGTAAACAGCCTGTACTGAGGTGATAGAGCCGTTCTTCGTAGAGGTGATACGCTCCTGAAGCTCGCCGACCTCGTTAGCCAGTGTAGGCTGATAGCCAACGGCAGAGGGCATACGTCCCAGAAGTGCCGAGACCTCCGAGCCTGCCTGTACGTAACGGAAGATATTGTCGATAAAGAGAAGAACGTCCTTGTGCTCGCGGTCACGGAAGTACTCAGCCATAGTAAGACCTGTCTGAGCAACACGCATACGTGATCCCGGGGGCTCGTTCATCTGACCGAAAACAAGAGCAGTCTTGGAGATAACTCCCGACTCCTGCATTTCGTTCCAGAGGTCGTTGCCCTCACGGGAACGCTCTCCGACGCCTGTGAATATTGAGTAGCCGCCGTGCTCGGTGGCGATATTGCGGATAAGCTCCTGTATAAGAACGGTCTTGCCGACGCCTGCGCCTCCGAAAAGACCTATCTTACCGCCCTTAGCGTATGGAGCGATAAGGTCGATGACCTTTATGCCTGTTTCCAGTACCTCGACAACAGGGCTCTGATCCTGAAAAGTAGGAGCCTTTCTGTGTATCTCCCATTTTTCCTCGGTCTCAACGTCGCCCTTCTTGTCGATAGGCTCGCCGAGAACATTGAACATGCGTCCGAGAGTCTGCTCGCCGACGGGTACCTTGATACAAGCGCCTGTGGAGGTGACTTCCATATTCTTGCTGAGTCCCTCACTGGACGCCAGCATTATACAGCGGACTACGTGGTTGCCCATATGCTGAGCGACCTCCATAACGCGCTTTTTTCCGTCCACCTCGACGGTGAGAGCGTCCCTTATCATAGGGAGCTTTCCTGCGCCGAATTCAACGTCTATAACAGGTCCGATGACCTGAGTGATTCTGCCTTTTTCCATTGCTTTCTCCTCTTTAGAGAATATTGTAGGGAACGCCGCCCTCGGCGTTCCGCGTTTTTCGAATAAAAAAATGTGAATTATTGTAGGGGCGGCGTTTCGCCGCCCGTGTATATTACTGTAAACGGACGATGCGGGCGGATGATATCCGCCCCTACAGCTATGCAAACGAGCGTTTAGCCGTTAGTTTGTAGGGACGCTTGACCAGCGCCCGTCAGTGCATGAACAATTTTAGGGCGAGCGGAACTCGCCCCTACAGTCATTCAACGAGAGACTGTGCTCCGCCGCAGACCTCTGTTATCTCCTGAGTGATAGCAGCCTGTCTTGCGCGGTTGTAGAGCAGGGACAGGTCCTTTATCATGTCCTTTGCGCTGGTGGTAGCCGCGTCCATGGCGGTCATACGGGATTGCTGCTCACAGCAGAACGCCTCCACCATAGCGCCGTAGATGATACCCTTTGCGTACTGAGGTATAAGGTAGTTCATAACCTCCTCGGGAGAGGGCATGAATGAAGCCTTCGGAAGCTTCTTCATGGTGCCGTCAGCCGCCTTACCGAAGTGCTTACGCTCAAAGGGCAGCAGGCGGAGAGTTCTCGGCTCCTGTAAATTGGAGTTTATCATGTCCGTGTAGATGAGGTATACCTCGTCAAGCTCGCGGTTCTCGAACTTTTCAAGAACTATCTCGGCGACCTCCTTGGCTCTGTAGAGCGTGGGGTTCTGGGTAGTATAGAGAAATTCGCCGTCAACGGAAGCTTTTTTGCCGCTGTTGATACGTCTCTGGTAGTACATTCTGCCCACCTGTCCCATAACGAAGAGGTAGCAGTTGTCCAGATCGGCAGCTTCATCAAGCTTCCGGTCGGTATATTTCATTATGTTGTGATTGTAGCTTCCGCACAGTCCTTTGTCGCCTGTAATGACGATATAGCCCTTTTTACGCTTATCCTCGGGGATATCCTTACGTCTGTCGAAGTAGAGCTGACGGGTGTGTGGAGTGTGCTCCAGCACGCTTTCGATAGTGGACTGGAGCTTGTAGAAGTAGGGCTCTGTACATTCAAGTGACTTCCTTGCCTTTTTCAGCTTGGACGAGGACATGAGGTACATAGCATTGGTAATTTTCAGTATCTGCTGGATACTTGCGATCCTTTCGCGGATCTCTCTCATGTTAGGCATAGCATTTCACCGCCTTATTCTTCAAAAGCTGTGAGTATTCTTTCGATACGCTCTGCGAGATCGTCGGTGAGGACCTTCTTCTCCTCGATCTCGGAGATTATATCCTGTCCGTAGCTTCTGATATATGTCATGAGGTCTGTGCGGTACTCTCTCAGCTCTTTAAGAGGGATACCCTTGAAGAAGTCATGCTGAGCCGCATAGAGGAGTATTACCTGCTCATAGTGGGGCAGGGGATTGTAAAGGGGCTGCTTCAGCAGCTCTGTGAGCATACGTCCGTGATTGAGCAGCTCTGTGGTGGACTGGTCGAGCTCTGAGGAGAACTGGGTGAATATCTCCATTTCCTTGAACTGAGCAAGGTCGATACGGAGATTTCCGGAAGCCTTTTTCATAGCCTTTGTCTGAGCCGCGCCGCCTACACGGGATACGGAGAGTCCGTAGTTTACCGCAGGGCGCAGTCCCGAGTTGAAAAGCTCGCTCTCGAGGAATATCTGACCGTCGGTAATAGATATTACGTTGGTCGGGATATAAGCTGAGATATCGCCTGCCAGAGTCTCGATGATCGGGAGAGCTGTAAGCGAGCCGCCGCCGTGCTCGTCGTCAAGACGGCTGGAGCGCTCGAGAAGTCTCGAATGGAGATAGAATACGTCGCCGGGGTATGCTTCACGTCCTGGAGGACGGTGGAGCAGAAGTGACATGGCTCTGTATGCAACGGCGTGCTTTGAAAGGTCGTCGTATACTATGAGTACGTCCTTGCCCTTGGACATGAAGTACTCAGCGATAGCCGTGCCCGAATAAGGTGATATATACTGGAAAGGCGCAGGGTCGCTGGCAGAAGCCGAAACGACTACGGAGTAATCCATAGCGCCGTACTTTTTCAGTGTATTAACTATCTGTGCAACGGTAGAGGACTTCTGACCTATGGCAACATAGATACAGATAACGTCCTGTCCCTTCTGGTTGATAATGGTATCAACGGCGATAGAGGTCTTGCCTGTCTGTCTGTCGCCGATAATGAGCTCACGCTGACCTCGTCCGATAGGGAACATGGAGTCGATAGCGAGGATACCTGTCTGCAAAGGCGTGCTTACGGGCTTACGCTCGATAACGCCCGGGGCTTCGCGCTCTATGGGGAAGTAGTCCTCAGCCTTTATCTGTCCCAGACCGTCGATAGGCGAGCCGAGGGCGTCAACTACTCGTCCGAGAAGCTCGTCGCTCACGCCGATACCTGCTCGCTTGCCAGTTCTGATAACTGATGAGCCCTCGGTGAGACCGTGGTCGTCGCCGAGAAGAACTACACCTATGGACTTTTCTTCAAGGTTCTGAACGATACCTCTGATACCTGTCTCAAATTCAACAAGCTCGCCGTACATTACGGAATTCATGCCGTAAACTCGTGCGATACCGTCGCCGAGACGTGTAACGAAGCCTGTTTCCGTAGCACCTGACTTCACGTCGAAGTCGCGCACCTCGGTTTTGAGTACGGATATGATATCGCTGTTCTTGCTCTTTACAGCGGAGGGAGCGTCCACATACTCTGCTGCCTTGGTCTGGAGAGTGTCCTTCATAAGGCGGAGACTTGTGCGGTAGCTCTTATCGTATTCAAGGTCGCCTGCATTGAGTATGAAGCCGCCGATGATATCGGGGTCGTGCTTGTACTCTATGTCAACGTCCTCCTTGACGAATTTCTCCATGATGAATTTGCGGAGGTCAGCCTGCTGAGACTCCGTAAGGGGAGTGACATAGCGGACTACAGCCTTTATGCTGCCCTGCTTGTCGAGGAGAAGCTCCTCGTATTCATCGAGTATCTCGCCGATATGCTCAACAGCACCGCTGCGGATAGCGCTGAGCATGAACTTGTTCATGGATTCGGGGAAAAGCTTGCTGATGATGCCGCGCTTTTCGTCGTAGGTAACAAGGGGATTTGCCAGAGTATCCCCAACGTCCTCGCAGGTCTCCAGCACCTTTCTTGTTTCGGAGCAGTCAGTCTGGGAAACGTCCAGACGCACCAGCTCTTTCAGGAGGTCTCTGTCTGTGTCTCTCATTTCTTGCCCTCCTCATCGGAAAGGAACTGATCTACGAGACGGCGGTTCTTTTCGTCATCCACATTTTCGCCGATGATCTTGGAGGCTGCTTCGATAGCAAGGTCTGCGATCTCGGACTGTGCCTGACGGAGAACGCGCTTTCTCTCGTTTTCTATGGTCTTGTCGGCGTCGGCAACTATCTTTTCTGCCTCCTCCTGAGACTTCTTGATAATGGCGGAGCGCTCTGATTCAGCGTCCTCATGCGCCTTCATAATGATCTGATTTGCCTTTTCCTTGGCTTCGCTGATAGAGTCCTCATACTGCTGACGGAGCTCCTCAGCCTCTGTTTTTGCTTTCTCGGCAGAGTCTAAATTATCCTGTATAGTGCGTGTGCGCTCTGCCTTCATCTTATTGATGGGTTTGAAAAGGAAGATCCTCAGCAGCACAAACAGTATCAGTACGTTTGCAACTGCCTCGAAAATACTCCAGAATTCAAATTTAAGCATTATGTGCCCTCCTTAGGTCAGATTGCTCTCAGGCTTTGCCTATGATCATGATAGCAATAACAAAGCCGTAGATAGCGGTAGCTTCTGCGAGAGCACAGCCCAGCAGGAGAGCCGTTCTGATGTCGCCCTTAGCCTCGGGCTGACGAGCGATTGATTCTGTAGCCTTAGCTGTTGCGATTCCTATACCAACACCTGCACCTGCGCCTGTAAGAACGGCGATAGCAGCGCCTATTGCGATAAGTCCCATTTCAATATACCTCCATATATATACTTATGCTTTACCGATTATCATGATAGCGATAACGAATCCGTAGATAGCGGTAGCCTCTGCAAGAGCACAGCCCAGCAGGAGCGCTGTTCTGATATCGCCCTTAGCCTCGGGCTGACGAGCGATTGATTCTGTAGCCTTGGCTGTTGCGATTCCTATACCAACACCTGCGCCTGCACCTGTTAAAACGGCGATAGCAGCGCCTATTGCGATAAGTCCCATAAATTATACCTCCGTGAAGTTATTTTTAATCCTCAATGGCTTCAGCCATGTAAAGAGAAGTAAGGAATACGAAAACGTAAGCCTGGAGCAGTCCGTCGAAAATGTCGAAGTAAGCACTTGCGATAACGGGCACGCCTATGGCACATATGCCCTTCTTTACCAGCTCCATAACAACGTATGCACCCAGTACGTTACCGAAAAGTCGCATACACAGCGACAGGGGACGTGTGACGAGGTCCAGCAGATTTATAGGGTTCAGCAGGCTCTTGAGCCATTTCAGCGGACCCTTTTCTATGACGAATGAGAGCTGGACAGCGATTATTGCGATACCTGCCAGAGCTGCCGTGACGTTTACGTCCTTTGTGGGCGGAACGAAGCCGAACAGACCTATCAGGTTGGCAAAGGCTATGTAGATTATGAGCGTTTCAAGGAAGGGCAGGTACTTTTTGCCCTTATGCCCGAGAATACCCGTAAAGAAATCGTCCAGCCAGTCTATAACGCCCTCAAGCACGCACTGTGAGCCTGTGGGTACCTTTTTCAGCTTGTGGGTCAGGATTATGGACAGCAGGACTATCGCTCCCATTATTATCCATGTGACAACACATGAATCCGCAACAGGTATACCGCCGAGTATGGGTATGGTAAACGCGGTCTTGGATTCCAGATCCTCCATAATATTGTCCATGAAAACACCTTCTTTCACCATGGCAAATGTGCCGTAAATAATAAAACGGAGACTGCAATTACACAAATCTCCGTTGATTGAGTCTTGATAGGGTACAGATATACGGTCCGACGGACTTTTTTCAAGCAGCGGTGGTATATCCTTTCCACACTCTTATATAATATAACAAAATGACCCCATTGTCAAGAGTTTGACGAAAAAAACTGCATAACCGATTGGGAATGATGACATATAGAAAATGTCATTTTCCGTCGCCCTCGGCAAGCTTTACAGCGCGGTCAAGACGCTCTATAGCGCCTGAGTTCAGCTTTTCCGCAAGGCGTATGCGGTCAAGCTCCTTTTTGAAGGCGCTAAGCTCGTTTGCTATTTTGCGCATTATATCTTCATTTTGCAGCTGTTTATCCTCCAGAGCGCATACCCTTTTGATAAGGTCGTTGACATTTGCAGCAAGCATCTCGTTGGCGTTATTCTGTCTTTCACCGAACTCCGTAAGCTTTTCGGCAGCCTTGAGCTTTCCCACCTTTTCATGACCCGTAAAGGTACGCATTTTCTCATTTGTAAGCTTTAAATCGGACAATTTGTTCACTTCCTATCCTTTGTTCTCTTTCTTTACTGTTCTTTTCCGAGGGACGTGCCGCAGGACATGAGCTTTTTTCTCCAGTAATTGAGGGTATCCTCCACGGTCTGTTCCATGGTTATCTCCGCAGACCAGCCCGTATCCGCAAGTATACGCGATACATCGGGCTCTATCAGCGGTATATCCGAAGCTCTCATGCGGGCGGGGTCCTGTCTGACCTCTATATCGCACTTTGCAAAGGACAGGGCAGTATCGAGTATGAACTGTATGGTAACGGCTCTTCCTCTGCCCACGTTGTAGACAGTGCCGCTCTTTCCCTTTTCACCCAGAAGCCTGTAGGCTCTTACAACGTCGCGGACGTCGGTGAAATCGCGCTTTGCGGAGAGATTCCCCACGCTGATGACGGGCTCCTTTATTCCCTTTTCGATCTCCGCTATCTGACGGCAGAAATCCGAGATAACGAAGATATTGCTCTGTTTGGGTCCCGAGTGGTTGAACGCTCTGACCATGATGATATCCATTTTGTAGGCGCGTGCGTATATCTCGCCAAGCATACCCTGACAAGCCTTTGTGGCGGCGTAGATATTGCCGGGATTCAGCGGCTCCGACTCGCAGAGTGGACAGGCTCCCTGACGTATATAGCCGTATTCCTCACCCGAGCCGATAAGCACTGTGCGTATGTCCTGCTTTTTGGCTTCACGGAGGGCTTCCAGCACGTTTATAGTCCCCACCACGTTTATCTCCGCAGTGAGCTGAGGCTTTTTCCATGATACGGATACCGAGCTCTGTGCGGCAAGGTGATAGACGATATCTGGTGTCACTTCATCAAGAAGCGCTGATATATCCGCCTTTTGCATGATGTCAAGAGTATGTGCGGGACAGTCCTCGCTTATTTTCTCGTTAGGCAGACAAGTAGCGTGTACCTCCCAGCCTGCGGCGCTGAGCTCGCGGATAAGATATCCTCCCACGAAGCCTGCCGCACCGATTATCAATGCTTTCAAATGTCTGCCTCCCTTAGCAGTTATTTCAGTATATCGTAAAGGTCGCCCAGTATCTTCTTCTCGTTGAAGTCTCTCTGCACTCGCTCTGCGGCGGCTCTGCCGTATTTTTCGCGGAGCTCCTTATCCTCTGCAAGAAGAGTTATCGCCTTGGCGAGAGCCTTTGGCGACGAGGGCGGCACAGTAAGTCCTGTCTTTTCGTGGAGACTTACATAGGGCACTCCCGAGGGGAGAGCTGTATTTATTACGGGCTTTCCGTAGACCATAGCTTCAAGCTGTACTATGCCGAAGGCTTCACTTGGAGCGACTGACGGTAGCACGAATATATCACAGTCGGCGTAAGCCTGTCTCAGCTCCTCGTCGGGTAGAAATCCAAGAAAATGGACTTTATCCTTCATGCCGTGAATATCGGTGTAGCTTTTGAGCTTGTCCGCAAGATCGCCTGTACCAGCAATGAAAAGCTCGCAGTTCTTCACCTTGGTAAAGGCTTTCAGCAGCACGTCAACGCCCTTGTAATAGACAAGTCTGCCTGTAAAGAACACCTTCACGCTGTTCTTGTCGTGAGCTCTTTCCGTCAGCACGGGGCGGCGCTCCACAGCGAGGTACTCCTCGGGGATAATGCCGTAGGGCAGCACTCTGCACTTCTCCGCAAATTCAGGGAGATAAAGGGAATTCTTTACATGTCCCTCAGTGGCTGTCAGTATAACGTCAGCCCTTTTCAGCAGATAGCGCATGAAAGGCTTGTAAAAGAGCATGAGCTTCTTCTGTTTTACGATGTCGCTGTGCCATGACACCACTACCTTACCCTTGAAGCCCGACAGCATAAGAGCTGCGTCCGCAAGGGGAAAGGGTACATGGATATGGACGATGTCGGCTTTTTTAGCCATTTTGCGCATATATCGGAAGAATGAGACAGATATGGGGCATTTGAAATAGGTTCCGAAGCTTCCTGCACGGGTTATATCAACGCCGCACATCTTCTCGTGTATAGTTCTGCCCTTTCCGTCGCGGCAGACCAGTACCTTGACGTCAACGCCGTCAAGCCTGCCCAGCTCCTCGGAGTACTGTCTGATAACGGTCTCAATGCCGCCTATATGTGGGAAGTAAGCCTTGTTTACTTCCAGTATCTTCAGTTTTTTATTCATGTTTCAGCTCCCTGTATACGTCCATGAGCATTTTTGCGGAGCGCTCCCAAGTGAAGCCCTGCGCTCTTTCAAGTCCTCTGCGGCTCAGCTCTTTGCGGAGCTTCTCGTCGCTGTAGAGCCTGTAAAGCCCCTGTGCTATACTTTTTACGTCGTAGGCGTCGCATATTACGGCGCAGTCGCCCGTTACCTCGGGGAGGGAAGCCTCTCCCGATGTGAGCACGGGTACTCCGCATGCCATAGCTTCAAGGGGCGGCATGCCAAAGCCCTCGTATATTGACGGGAACACGAATGCCAGAGCACCGCACATAAGCGGATTCATATCCTCAGAGGGGACGTATTTTGTGAAGATGATATTCTTTTCCATGCCCAGCTTCTCAACGCGGCTGTATATGCCCTTGTCAAGCCAGCCCTTGCCCCCGGCAAGCACAAGCTTGGGAGCGTTTTCGCCTGCTTTTTTTGCAAAAGCCGCATAAGCCGTCATAAGGCGCTCCAGATTTTTGCGGGGCTCGATAGTTCCCACGTAGAGGAAGTATTCCCCCTCTATTTCAAGGGACTTTTTCACCTCGGGTATACGCTGTGGCTCGGTGCACGGGCGGAAGCGTTCAAGGTCAACTCCGCAGGGGACTACCCTTATCTTGCTCTCCCACTTGGGAAAGTATTTGATTATCTCGGACTTGGAAAATTCCGAGTCCGTAACGATAAGGTCTGCGCGCTTCATGGAGCGTTTCAGACCTGTATCCAGCATATATCTCGTTCTTCCGCGGACAGTCTCGGGAAAGGTCTTATATACCATGTCGTGGACTGTGACCACCTTTCTGCCGTGGACAAAGGGCGGGACGATGTAGTTGAAAAAGTGGGTGATATCGGACTTCCTGCCGAAAAAGAAGGAGTAGGGTATTGGCAGGAAATTGCTGACGGCTCTGTATACAAAGCCCGAAAAGCCCGATGTGTTCAGCTTTATATCCTTGCCTGCGAACTGCTTCACCCGCTTTACGCGCTCATTGTCGCCGCTTGTAAAGAAGCTGTATTCGTATTGGTTATGGGGGAAGAGCTTTGCGAGAGCCTGAGTCTGTCCAAGCTCACACCAGCCTATACCCGACATTTTGTCGCTGCAAATAGGTACAGCGTCGAAGGTTATCTTCATGATCGCTCCCGGTTATCTTAATATAATAAGCAAATATATCGTAAATATCAGTATTCCCGCCGACAGAGCGAGGAATATGCAGAAATAAGAGATACAGCCTATAAGAGAATATTTTTGTACATATACAGTGCTTGTGTCCTCTCTGTCATAGAGAAGAGTAAGGGACTGTTTTTTCATTTTTCGTGAAGCCGCCGCAAAATCGCAGACAGCTTCCTCATGGTATGCTCCGTCCTCAGTCGTATAGCCGAATATAGCCTGAGCGCTCCTGCCGTATAACTGCCACCGCAGGAACCTGCCCTCGGTGCGCAGACCTGTTTTTTCAAGCCTTATTATCTTTCTGAGACTGAAAAACGACGAAAGCGTTATAAGCAGCATAATGCCGTTGACAGCCGCAGCAAGAGCTATAACAGGGCTGAAAATAAAGCCTATGGCAGCGAGCAGGCATATGCAGATAGGAACTATGAGCACTATCCTGAGCATTCTTTTCGGCTGCTTTACCGCAAAATATATGACAGGGACGCTGATAATGGCGAGCATGATCATATTCCCCCATAATTTGGGATCAATGATAAATGCAGGCACCACCAGAGCGGCAATGACTCCAAGCACAAGAAACAGAGCTCCCAGTGAGCCTTTCGGGTCGTTTACGAGAAGCTTTATGAATGTGCCCAGAAGTATTCCGAGGAGCACCAGGCTCGGCACAGCAGCAAGGGCTATCAAGCCGTAATCCTCTATTATTTCCCTGAACCGTTCTCCGAAGCTCAGTGTACAGACACTATACAGTACAGCCATGCCTTAAAGCATTACTTTATCTGCTATTTCTCTTTCGAGGTCATCGATAAAGCTGTTCGTCTGACTGACTGAAAAGCCCGACGCAGGCAGGAAAAGGACCTTTGCCTTTCTCAGCGGCATGTGCCTTATTTTCAGCAGCTCTGCGTTGATAGACGCGTCGGAGATCATCATTCCGTCGATCTTGTTTATAAGCTTGTTATAGGCGTCGATCTTTGCAATGACGTCCTTTTTGACATAGCCCCCCAATACGCTGTCAAAATAGATCTCATTTCCCATAATAACGCTCCTTTCAGAAAGAGTGTCGTTTTACTTGAAAGCCTGTGCGATACCTTTTTCAAGATCTGCGATGTAGGCGTCGGTATCCTCTACCGAGAAGCCCACCTTGCCGAAAAATCCGCCTTTTTCTCTGAAAAGGGGCTGCTGGTGGATAAGCTCCAGCTCAGCCTTTGCCTTATCCTCGGGCAGACCGTTCTGCATTGCGGTGATAAGTGTATTGTATGCGTCCAGTTTTGCTATGAAGGACTCCTTGTTGTAGCCGCCCTTCTGATTTCTTAAAATATCAAGCTCCATGCTCATTGTTATACTCCCTCTTATCATAGTCAGGCTGACCGAACCCCCTCAAAAGCCGTTTATTATGCGGCTTTTACGGTCAGCAGCAGTTTTATTTCAGCCAAGTATCTCCTTGACCTTCAATTCGTTCTGTACCAGTTCAAGATCGTTCTTTACCATGCGCTCTACAAGCTGTGAGAAGTTTATCTCGCGCTTCCAGCCGAGAGCTTTCTCAGCCTTTGACGGATCGCCGAGGAGTATATCTACCTCTGCGGGACGGAAGAACTTCTTGTTGACCTTTACGATGGTCTTGCCGTTTGCCTTGTTGATGCCTATCTCGTCAACGCCTGAGCCCTGCCACTCTACATCGATGTCAAGGTGCCTGAAAGCAGTCTCTACGAACTCACGGACAGTTCTTGTCTCATTCGTAGCGATAACGTAGTCGTCGGGCTTGTCCTGCTGGAGCATGAGCCACATAGCGCGGACATAGTCCTTTGAGTGGCCCCAGTCACGCTTTGAGTCCATGTTTCCAAGCTCCATGTACTCCTGAACGCCAAGCTTGATGCGTACAGCGGCGTCGGTTATCTTACGTGTAACGAACTCGATACCGCGGCGCTCGGACTCGTGGTTGAAAAGGATACCGGAGCAGGCAAAGAGATCGTAGCTCTCGCGGTAGTTCTTTGTGATCCAGTGACCGTAGAGCTTAGCTACGCCGTATGGGCTTCTTGGATAGAAAGGAGTAGTCTCCTTCTGGGGTATCTCCTGTACCAGACCGAACATCTCCGATGTGGAAGCCTGATAGAAGCGGGCCTCGGGCTTTACTATGCGGATAGCCTCCAGCATATTTGTAACGCCGAGAGCGTCTATATCTGCTGTGCCGAGAGGAGTGTCCCAGCTTGTAGCAACGAAGGACTGAGCAGCAAGGTTGTAAACCTCGTCAGCCTGTGATATTTTCATAGCGGAGATAAGGGATACGGGGTCGGTCATATCTGCGTAGATAAGGTGAACCTTGTCCTTTAAGTGAGCGATATTGCCGTAGTCAACGGTGGCCTTTCTTCTCCAGATACCGTATACGTTATAACCCTTTTCCAGCAGGAGCTCTGCGAGGTAAGAGCCGTCCTGACCTGTGATTCCTGTAATAAGTGCGTTCTTCATTTATTTTACTCCTTTAACTTGAATTATTGTCAAATTGAGAATGTAGAATTGAGAATGGAGAATGAATGTGTCTGCCTGACGGCAGACAGATTTAAATCATATCGCCGCAAGACGATAACAATAATTCTCAATTTTCAATTCTAAATTTTATATAAATTCCGTTCTTTTCTGCTCTTTGAGCTGAGCGATGACCTTTTTGACGTCCTGTGTGCTGTTTTTCGAGCACACAAGGAGCACGTCGTCAGTGTCCACGATAATGATATCTCTTGTGCCAACGGCAGCTATAAGGCGCTTGCCTCCGCATATGGTGGTGCGCTTTGAGTCTATGGTGATAACGTCGCCGTCGATGTAGTTCTTGTCGTCGTCGGTCTCGTTGATACGCTCAACAGCCAGCCAGCTTCCCACGTCGTCCCAGCCGAAGCTGCCCGGGATAGTGTAGATGTGCTTTGCCTTTTCCATGATGCCGAAGTCAACGGACTCACTTCTGAAAGCGGTGAACTCCTTGACGAGAACGTCCGTGAACTCAGGTGTGCCGAAGGCTTCTTCTATGCGGACTGCACCCTCATATATATCAGGCATGAGTGCCTTTAAGTTTAGCATTATTGAGGATATCTTCCATACGAACATACCGCTGTTCCAGAGGTACTTGCCTGATGCAAGATACTCCTTTGCTTTTGGAAGGTCGGGCTTTTCAACGAAGCGTTCAACAGCGTAGACATCGCCCTTTTCCTCACCGAAGTTGATATAGCCGTAGCCTGTTTCGGGATATTCGGGAGTAATGCCTATGGTCACAAGGCGCTTGCCCTTTTCGGCAGCCTTTATAGCCTTTCTGAGAGTGTTGATGTAGATGTTCTCATAGCCTATGAGGTGGTCAGAGGGGAGCACCAGCATAACTGCGTCCTCGTACTTGCGGTTGATAACTGCTGCCGCAAATGCAATACAGGGAGCAGTATTCCTTGCGCAGGGCTCTGCCAGTATATTATCCTTTGGGATATTGGGGAGCTGGTCGTGTACAAGGTCGGTATAAGCGGCGTTTGTAACGATGTAGATGTCCTCAGCCTCAACAATGGGCAAAAGTCGCTTTACGGTTTTCTGTATCATGGTCTCTCCGTCTTTGGTGAGTGAGAGGAACTGCTTGGGAGTAGCGTTGCGGCTCTTTGGCCAGAAACGCTCGCCCCGTCCGCCTGCCATGATGACTGCGGTGGTCTTCATTGCTTGTTGTTCTCCTTTTTTTCACTGTTCTTCGGCGCAAGGAGCAACTCCTCTGTCTCGGCGTTGTTCTTGGGCGGGAAGAGCATTGTCTTTAATGTCATCAGTATTATTTGAAGGTCAAGACGTATTGAATAATTCTCTATATACATCAGGTCCATTTTCAGCTTGTCATAGGGAGTGGTGTCATAGGCTCCCGTTACCTGTGCATAGCCCGTGAGACCTGCCTTTACTTTAAGGCGGAAGCCGAATTCGGGCATTTCCTTTTCGTATTCCTTAGTAAGCTCCGGACGCTCGGGACGGGGACCTACCACGGACATATCGCCCTTGAGGATATTGAGGAGCTGGGGGAACTCGTCCACGCGGAATTTTCTCAGTATCTTTCCCACTGGAGTGATACGGTCGTCCTCCTCGGAGGCGAGACGGGGCTTGCCGTCCTTTTCCGCGTCAACTATCATGCTGCGGAACTTGTACACGTCGAACTCCTTGCCGCCCAGAGTAAGGCGCTTCTGCTTGTAGAACACGGGACCGCCGTCGTAGAGCTTTACCGCCAGTGCGGATATGAGCATGAAGGGGGCGGCGGGGATAAGCGCGATAAGTGAGAATACAACATCGAATGCGCGCTTTATGAGCTGCTGCTCGAAATCAAGTCCGTAATTTCGGCAGAGCATGAGAGGGGTATCGAAGAGGCGTATGTCATCTGCGCCTCTTATTATAATATCTGAGATTTTCGGGGCGATATACGCGCGTTTGGAGTGCTCGAAGCAGAATTTCAGGTAGTCGTTTCTCTGTTCCGCAGGGATATCGCAGACTATAACGCCCTCGTACTTCATAATGAGCTCTTTTACTTTTTCCTCGGGCTCGCTTATGCTTATGGACTCGCATATCATGTACTTGTCCACGCGCTGGCTCATTTTCAGCACCAGAGCCGCCGCCTGATGGCTTCCGTAGATGATGACCAGCTTTCGCGGCGGATATATCATAAAGTACAGCTTGCCTGCAAGGAGAGTCCATAGAGCTATGACTCCCATATCCACGCAGGTCATTATTACGACAGGCATGACAGCCATGAAATGTCGTCCGATAAGGCTGATGAGAAAGTATGAAACTGTATTTACGCATATCATTGATATCATCTGCGCGTACAGCATATCGGTCTTTTTAAGGTAGCCCAGCTTGAAGCCGCCGTATGCTCTGAAAAAGAGCCATACCAGCAGGCAGTAGATAGCGATGAGCACCCAGTTTCCTCGTCTGTAATAGGGGAGCACTATCTCTCCGCTGTAGTTTTTGTACCACACAAAGGCGAAGATGCCCGTGAGCATGGCGAGAAGAAGTATTCCCGAAACAAACGTGACAAATCTTTTATATAAATCTCTGTTTTTGTTCATAATCCTTATCCGTTTTTTGCGGACGCAGTCTCCTTGTGATCTGTATTTCTTGTCTCTATGTGCCGCAAAAAGCGGTACAGAGTTATTATAACAAATCTGAAAAGACCTGTCAATATTATTTGACGGATTTGGCAATAAATGAAAGACTTTTATTGCGTTTTGCACAAAAACAGCTCAGCTTCTGCGGGGTATCAGCTTTTGGATATAGTGCAGTTCGGGTAGTAATGGTCAAGGATATCGCGCCAGCTCTTACCCTCAGCCGCCATGGCGTCCGCGCCGTACTGGCTCATGCCCACGCCGTGGCCGTAGCCCTTGGTAGTGATGACGATTTCGTCGGGCTCACAGCGTACCTCAAAGGCGGCGGATCGGAGGTCAAGTGCGGAACGCACCTGACCTCCTGTGACGGTGTGCCCCCCGACGGAGGCTTCCAGCACTGTTCCCGAATCGGAAACAGTAAGGACTTTCAGCCACTGTGTCATGTCATCACCGAGGGACACGCCGTCGAAAGCCGCTTCAAGAGCGGCTTTCAGCTCCGCCGCCTTGAAGCGCTTGTCCTCGCGGAATTTGGGAGCTGTCAGGTCGGAGCGGCTGTCCACCTCCACAAGGTAGTCCACGGGAGCTCCCCATGCGTTTTCGGCACTTTCGGTAAAGCCTGCTGACATGGAGTGAAAAGCGGCGATTATAGGCGCGTCCTCATAGGTGATGATGTAAGAGAGTACTTCGTCTGCGGCGGCGGCTATTTTTTTGTAGTTTTTCTCGTAATTGTCCCCGAATATCTCCTTTATCTGTTCCTTGGTGTAGTAGCCCTGATACTTCTCGGTATCATTGGAGAAATCCGCCCCTTTCAGCTCTGCTGACGGGGACTCTTTTTCGCGGAGCCGCTGGCGCTCCGCATAGGTGTGGGCAGCCACAGCCTGAGCTTTCAGGGCTTCCTCACCGAATGATGCAGGCATCTCCGCACAGACAGCTCCTATGACGTAGTCGCGGACAGGCACCTTCAGCACCTTTCCGCTCTCAACATCGAGCACCTTGTAGGGCTCCCGTGAGAATTGCTTATTGTCGGTCTTTTCTCTTTCAGCGGTGAGCTCTTTCAGTACTGCTGCCTGCTGCGCGTCATTGGGAGAGCTCCTGCTGCGGACGATTACAGGCAGGGCAGGGAGTACGGTTATGGCTAAAATGAGCAGTAGAGCGGATAAGAGGATTTTCTTCATAAGGGTGGCTCCTTTCAACATAATACACAAGAACATACGTTTTATGACGGCTCTTTATATTATAAATAACATTTGACATTATAATTAATATGGTGTATAATTAATAATGAATATGTTTTAGGAGTGTGATCGTGATGCCGTCATACATTTCAGGCGCTAACATTACAGATTTATGCGGGAGACTTGCGGATAATTCCGCTATCGACCCCAAGCTTTATGAAAAATACCATGTCAAGAGAGGACTTCGCAACAGCGACGGCACAGGTGTAATGGCTGGAATCACCAATATATGCAACGTTCACGGCTATGTGGTGAACGAGGGCGAAAAAGAGCCTATACCGGGTCAGCTCATATACAGAGGCTACAACATCAACGACCTTGTGGAGAACGTTGAAAAGGATGACCGCTATGGCTATGAGGAGACTGCTTTCCTGCTGCTCTTCGGTCATCTGCCCAACGAGAAGGAGCTCAAGACCTTCAGCTCATATATATCAGTCAAGAGAGACCTGCCCAACGGCTTCGTTGAGGATATGATACTCAAGGCTCCGTCAAAGAATATCATGAACAAGCTGGCACGTTCGGTGCTGGCTCTGTATTCCTACGACGACGAGTGCGAGAACAAGGGACTTGAAAATGAAATGCGCACCGCTGTCAGCCTTATTGCCAAGATGCCTGTCATCATGGCTAACGCTTATCAGGTCAAGCGCAGAGTTTTCGACAACCAGAGCATGATAATGCACCCAATAAATTACGAGGAGAACACCGCTCAGTGTATCCTTTCGCTGCTCCGTCCCGACAGAAAGTACACCAAGGACGAGGCACAGATGCTTGACCGTCTGCTCATGTTACAGGCTGAGCACGGCGGCGGAAATAACTCCACCTTTACATGCCGCGTGCTGACTTCATCGGGCACAGACCCCTATTCGGCTTATTCGTCGGCTATATGCTCCCTTAAAGGTCCCCGTCACGGCGGTGCTAACCTTGCGGTTATCAATATGCTTGACAACTTCAAGGCTAACATCAAGAACTGGGAAGACGAGGGCGAGGTGGCAGACTACATGCGCAAGACCATACGCAAGGAGACCAACGACCATTCGGGTCTTATCTACGGTATGGGACACGCGGTATACACTGTCTCGGACCCCCGTGCCGTTATCCTGAAGAAAAAGGCTTTCGAGCTTGCAAAGGGCAAGGATATCGAGGCTGAGTTCAGACTCCTTGAAACTATCGAGAGACTTACTCCCGAGGTGTTCCTTGAAATGAAGGGAAGCTCCAAGACCATGTGCGCTAACGTGGATATGTATTCGGGTCTTGTTTACCGTATGCTGGGTATCCCCGACGAGCTCTTCACACCGCTGTTCGCCATTGCGCGTATGGCAGGCTGGGCTGCTCACCGCATGGAGGAGATACTCACGGGCGGAAGGATAATCCGTCCTGCGTACAAGGCTATCGCAAAGGAAAAGGAATACATAAAGCTCTCCGAGCGCGAATAAAGCATATCCTATGAATAAAATATCAGCTATCATCACAGCCCTCGCAACGGGGGCTGCACTTACGGGCTGTACCTTCGGCGCAAGCATAGACACCCTTATGACTCCGCCGAAGCTGGGTCCCGAGCAGGAGCAGATATATTCGGAGCTGACAAGGTCCCTCGGAACATCTAACATAAGCCTTAAATACCCCAAGTCGGGAAAATATCTCTCCGCGTTCATAATCGAGGATATAGACGGCGACGGCGGCAATGAGGCACTGGTGTTCTATGAGAGGAACAATCATGCTTCCGACGAAAATCCCCTGCGCATAAATATCCTTGATAAAAAGGACGACGGTCAGTGGAGCTCGGTATATGACAAAGCTGCCGAGGGAAGCGAGATAGAAAAGGTCATCATCTCAAAGCTTGGCTCCAATGACAGGATAAACATCATAATCGGAACGAGTATGATAAACCGCTCCGAGAAAAATGTTACCATATACAACTACGTTGACGGCGTATTGCAGGACCCGCCAACCTTCTCCAGACCCTGTTCGTATATAGACGTCAGGGATCTGGATATGGACGGAGAGCTGGAGTTCCTGACCATTACGGGCTCTTCGGGCAGTGAGGCGCCTGCAAAGGTGGTCATCTATACCCTTGGCAGCGACGGACAGTACTTCCCCATGATAAATGAGCTCAGCGGAGGATTTACAGACTTTGAAGTTAACTATGGTGACCTCGGCAGCGGACGCACGGGCATCTTTGTTGACTCATATTCTGCTCCCAATGCCATACAGTCAGATGTCTTTTATCTGGACGACAATAAAGAGAACAATTCCAAGATGCTGGTAAAGGTGTCTGAAACATCAGTAAAAAATGATGACAATGCCCGACCGGCAGGCTGTACTTCATTTGATATCGACGGCGACGGACAGCCGGAGATACCTGTCCAGTTCCTTGCTCCCGGATATACGGACTCTCCCCTGGGCGAACAGCTCAGACTTACGGAGTGGAAGCAGATAAACTCCGACAATAAGCTTGAGACGCGCTATATCTCATACTACAGCATAAGCGACGGATATATCTTCCTGTTCCCCGAAAGGTGGAAGGGCAAGGTCACTGTCAAGCGCGATATCGTCAACGATGAGATAGTATTCTACTCCTATACCACCGACAAGGAGAAGAATGTTATCCCGGGCAGGGAGCTTCTGCATATCTGCTGTGTCGAGGACGAAGCATCACGTGAGGACAGGTTATCTTGGGATTATATGCTGATGCATACCAAGGGCGATTCGGCATGCCTTGCGCAGATATCCGAAACCGAAGATACTGACGGAGACGGTCTTTCCCTGACCATGGGAGAAGCCGCTGTTGGATTCAGATACAGAGACTGATACACAAAAGGAGTGAACACTGATGAAACGTATACTTATATGCGAGGACGAGGATACTATCCGCGAATTTGTCGTAATAAACCTCAAGCGTGCAGGCTATGATGTAGTTGATGTAAACTGCGGCGAGGCAGCTCTCAAGACCTTTGAGGCTGAGAACGGCAACTTCGACATCGTCCTGCTGGATATTATGATGCCGGGTATAGACGGCTTTACGGTCTGCAAGAAGATACGTGAAAAGAGCTCGACTATCGGCATTATCATGCTTACCGCAAGAACTCAGGAAATGGACAAGGTCAGCGGTCTTATGATAGGCGCGGACGACTATATCACCAAGCCCTTCTCACCGTCTGAGCTCACAGCCCGCGTTGACGCAATATACCGCCGTGTGTGCATGAGCTTTATCAAGACCGAGAAGCAGTCCGTGCTGGAGAGCGGTCCCTTCGTGCTCAACCTCAAGAGCCGTACAGTTACCAAGGACGGCGCTCCCATAGAGCTCACTCAGGTGGAGTACCAGATACTGGAATACTTCATGAACAACAAGAACACCGCTCTCGACCGTGCCAGCATACTCAACCATATATGGGGAGAGAGCTATTACGGGGACGATAAGATAGTCGATGTAAATATCAGACGTATCCGCATGAAGATAGAGGAGGAGCCCTCCAATCCCAAGTATATCATCACTATCTGGGGCTACGGATACAAATGGAATGACGGGCAGTAATGGCTAAAAAGAGTATCACAAAGCGCTGGATATTCAACAACTTAGGCGTTGTCGTTCTCGCGCTGCTTGTAATCGATATGGCGATAATCTACGGAATACAGAACTATTTCTACAGTTCCGCAAGACAGTATCTTGTGTCAAAGATAAACGCCGTAACAAGCGTTCTGAGCATGCATTCTCAGGAAAGCTCCGCGAATTTCTCTGCGGAAATGAGAAAAACGCTGGAGACCTTCGATGAGAAAGACAAAATAGAGCTTATGGCGATAAACTCAAAGGGCAGGGTAGTCCTGACCTCATCGGGATTCTCTCCCGACGCAGACGATGTTATGCCCGACTATGAGGAAGCTCTTGAAAAGAACGAGGGCTATGACGTGTACAAGCTCAGCGGAGGCGAAAAGGTACTGGCGGTGTCCGTGCCCATAAATTCCATGAGCAACGAATACAGCGCAGTCCGCATGGTAACGTCACTGACGGAGATAGACAACACCATAAAGAGCTATTCAGCCGCTATTACAATAGTATGTGTGGCAATAATCCTTGTTATCGTGATAACAGGTCTGTACTTTGCAGGCTCTATCGTAAGACCTATCAGACAGATAAGCAATATCGCCCGAAAATTCGCAATGGGCGATTTCACCACACGTATAGACAACGACAGCGATGATGAGATAGGCGACCTCTGTACTGCCATCAACAATATGGCTGACGAGCTCTCCGCCACCGAGGCTATGAAGAATGAATTCATATCCTCAGTCTCACATGAGCTGAGAACTCCTCTCACCGCTATCAAGGGCTGGGCGGAGACACTGATGATAGACGGAGGCGGAAGTCCCGACACCATGAAAAAGGGCGTCGGCGTCATCGTCAACGAGACCGAGCGCCTTTCGCAGATGGTAGAGGAGCTCCTTGACTTCTCCCGTATGCAGAACGGACACTTCACTCTGCAAAATGCCAATATGGATATCCTTGCGGAGCTGGGAGACGCTGTACTCATATACAGCGACAAGGCAAGGCGCGAGAATAAGGAGATAATCTACGACGAGCCTGATATGCTCCCCTTTGTGTACGGCGATAAGAACCGTATAAGACAGGTATTCATCAATGTCATAGACAATGCGGTGAAGTATTCCTCGGCAGGGGATACCGTCACCATAAAAGCTTATGAGAACAACGGGAACATCATAGTTTCCGTAAAGGATACGGGCTGCGGCATAAAGCAGTCGGATCTATCAAAGGTAAAGACAAAATTCTATAAGGCAAACCACACACGCCGCGGTTCGGGCATCGGACTTGCCGTTGCAGACGAGATAATCAGTATGCACGGCGGCTCGGTCGATATCGACAGCGAGGGCGAGGGACTGGGTACCACTGTTACCATTACTCTGCCTGCGGTCAAGCCGTGACGGCGTATAATTACACTATAAGGTGAAAGCATGGGAAAGAACAACACAACACAGGAAAAATTCAAATCAAAAATAGGCGGACAGGCTCTTATCGAGGGCATAATGATGCTGGGACCCAATACGGGCGCAATGGCTTGCAGACTTCCCGACGGCACCATAGACCTTGAGACATGGGAGGAGAACAACGGCAAGAATGCACCGTGGTACAAGAAAACTCCCCTTGTGAGAGGCTGTACGGGCTTTGTTACGTCCCTTGTCAAGGGCTACAAGTATATGATGAAGTCTGCCGAGAAGCAGATGCCCGAGGACGATGAGGACGAAAAGGACAAGAAGAAAAAGGACAAGGCTGCAGAAGCTGCCGAGTCAAAGGCGGAGAGTACTTCTGAAGCTGTTCCTGCCGCTGAGAGCACAGCTGTAAAGAATAGCTCCGAGAAAAAAGAGGACTCGGTATACGACATCGTTATGTATATCGGTATCCTCATCGGTATCGTCATGGCTTTCGGACTGTTCGTGTTCCTGCCCAAGTGGATAATCGGACTTATCCCAAGCATCAAGGAACACCGCTTTATCCGCTCTCTCCTTGAGGGCATACTTAAAATAGTCATCTTCGTGCTGTATATGTATATTATCAGCCTTATGAAGGACATAAAGCGCCAGTTCATGTATCACGGCGCAGAGCACAAGACCATTGCCTGCCATGAGGCGGAGCTCCCCCTCACAGTGGAGAACGTCCGCAAGCAGACACGCTTCCACAAGCGCTGCGGCACAAGCTTTATATTCATAGTGCTCATCGTCAGCATTTTCGTAATGTGCTTCGTACCGTTCACAGTTACATGGCAGCGTATAGTTGCTTCACTGGTGCTGCTGCCGCTGGTGGTGGGAGTATCCTACGAGTTCATACGCCTTGCAGGCAATAACGACAACGCATTCACACGCATGCTTTCAGCTCCCGGACTGGCTATGCAGCGCATAACCACCCGCGAGCCCGATGACAGCATGATAGAGATAGCAATAGCTGCCCTTACTCCATGTATCCCCAAGGATAAGGAGGAGGACAAGTGGTAAGCCGCAGAGAGCTGTATGCACTTTGCAGGGAAAAGCTGAAAAAGGCAGGGATAGATACTGCCGATTTCGATGTCATGTGCATATTTCAGGATATGCTGGGCGAGAAAAATCCCCTCTTTCTCCCTCTGGAGGATGTTCCCGAGGATAAAGCCGAAAGGATAATGGAGCTTACCCGCAGACGCTCGGAGAGATACCCGTTGCAGTACCTTCTGGGACAGTGGGAATTCTTCGGGTATCAGTTCTTCGTGGGCGAGGGAGTGCTTATACCCCGTCCGGATACGGAGCTTCTTGTGGAAAACGTCATTGAGATATGCAGGCGTGAAAAGCTGACGGCTCCGAGGATAGCCGACCTTTGTTCGGGCTCGGGCTGTATAGCCACAGCTCTCAAAAAGGAGCTGCCCGCAGCAGAGGTCTACGCCTATGAGCTTTCGGAGCAGGCTATGGTATATCTGAAGAAAAACGCTGAATACAACGGCGCTGATATACATATCATCAGCCGCGACGTCATGCTGGACAGCGATGAAGATATACCCGAGGGCGGCTTCGATATAATAGTCAGCAATCCGCCTTATCTTACAGGGCAGGAAATGTCCGAGCTCCAGCAGGAAGTAAGGCATGAGCCCACACTGGCTCTTTTCGGCGGAAATGACGGACTTGACGCTTACAAAGCTATTACTCATATCTGGAAGCGTCACATAAGAAAAAACGGCTGGCTGTGCTATGAATACGGCGACGGTCAGCATGAATATGTCAAAAATATATTACAGCAGAATAAATTTACCAATATAACACTCAGCCGTGACCTTGGCGGTATCTACCGCGCAGTCTCGGCACAGAGAACGGAGGAAGTCTAATGGCAAAGAAGGAACTTGCTAAAAAGCCTACAGTTGTGAGAGTTACCACCAAGGAGGACAAGAAGACCGCACTTGACGGCGCTCTCAAGCAGATAGAGAAGAAATACGGCGCAGGCGCTGTAATGCGTCTCGGACAGACCAAGACACTGAACGTTGCGGCTATCCCCACAGGCTCCATGACACTGGATATGGCGCTGGGTATAGGCGGCGTTCCAAGAGGACGTATCGTTGAGATATACGGTCCCGAGAGCTCGGGTAAGACTACAGTTGCCCTGTCCATCGTTGCACAGGCTCAGAAGGCAGGCGGTGAGGCTGCTTTCATCGACGTTGAGCACGCTCTTGACCCTGTTTATGCAGAGGCTCTGGGCGTAAACATCAACGACCTTCTGGTATCACAGCCCGACAGCGGCGAGCAGGCTCTGGAAATTGCAGAGGCTCTTATCCGCTCAGGCGCTATCGATGTTATCGTTCTGGACTCTATCGCAGCTATGACCACAAGAGCCGAGATCGACGGCGAAATGGGCGATCTTCACGTTGGTCAGCTGGCAAGACTTATGTCTCAGGCTATGAGAAAGCTGACCGCTGCTATATCAAAATCCAACTGCGTGGCTATCTTCATCAACCAGATACGTGAGAAGATAGGCGTTATGTACGGCAATCCCGAGACTACCCCCGGCGGACGTGCTCTGAAGTTCTACTCCTCAGTGCGTATCGAGGTAAGAAAGGGCGAGGTGCTGAAATCGGGCACTGACGTTATCGGCGCCTGCACACGCTGCAAGATAGTCAAGAACAAGGTAGCTCCCCCGTTCAAGGAGTGCGAATTTGACCTTATGTACGGCAGCGGTATCTCCCGTACAGGTGAGGTCCTCGACCTTGCAGTAGACCTTGACATCATCAAGAAGGGCGGCTCATGGTTCAGCTACAAGGATCAGAAGCTTGGACAGGGACGCGACAACGTCAAGGAGCTTCTCCAGAACGACGAAAAGCTCATGAAGGAGATAGAGGAGCAGATACTTGCCCGCAAGGACGAGCTGAACGCTGCTCCCGCAAAGAAGAGCAAGCCTGCCGCAGCTGCTGCGGCAGATGAGAAGCCTGCCGCTGATGGCGGAGAGGGGGCTTCCGATGAAGATGTTCTGGCAAGCTTCGACGAGAACTTTGAGGAGTTCACTCCTGCTGAGGAATAATGAGATTCACCTCAGTCAATAAATATAAGGGCTCGACCTATGAGGCGGAGCTGGACGACGGGCGGAAGCTCTATCTCCACGCGGATATAATCACCGATTTCGGTATCCGCGCGGGCATGGAAACTGACCGCGATACCCTGAGAAAGATAGTCTACGCTTCAAACTTCCGAAGAGCCTATCAGCGGGCGCTTTACCTGCTGGACTACAGAGATTACACCTATTCGGAAATGTTCAAAAAGCTGTTGGAGAACTATAAAAGCGAAGCTCTCTGTACAGCTGTGATGAAAAGGCTCACCGAGCACGGCTTCATCGACGACAGGCGCTATGCCGAGCGTATGGCGCGGAAGCTTGTGGAGATAAAGCATTTCGGCTATCGGCGCTGCAAGCGTGAGATAATGCTGAAAGGTGTCGATCAGTTCATCGCCGAGGACGCTCTCGCTCCCTATGAGGAAGCCTTCGGCGAGAACCTCATGGAGCTCCTGAATACTAAACATTCCCGATATTTAACTGATATTGAGGACAGAAAATCAATAGAAAAGGTCAAGAACGCTCTTGTGCGGTACGGCTACGATTTTTCGGAGATAAACCGCGCAGTCAAAGAGTACTTCGAGAGCGCAGGCGGCCTTGAGGAGGAAAACTGAAATGGCTATCAAGGTGGGCATGGTTTCACTTGGCTGCTCAAAAAACCTTGTGGACTCTGAGCGCATGCTCTATAAGCTGAAAAAGCACGGCTACAAGCTGGTCACAGAGCCCGGACTTGCCGATGTGGCAGTAGTCAACACCTGCGGCTTCATAAAGGCTGCAAAGGAGGAGGCTATCGACACTATCCTCGAGCTTGGAAAGCTCAAGGAGGAGGGCACTTTAAAGAAAATAATCATCACAGGCTGTCTCGTTGAGAGATACAAGGAGGAGGCTGCGGAGCAGTTTCCAGAGGCTGACGCTGTTATCGGCATAGGCGATACCAAGGATATAGTGGATATCCTCGACCATGTTCTCGCAGACGAGCGTATAGTGCGCTTTGCTCCCAAGCTTGACGCGGAGCTGTGCGGCGAGAGGATATTATCCACTCTGCCCTTTTTCACATACCTTAAAGTTGCAGAGGGCTGCTCAAACTGCTGTACCTACTGCGCTATACCCCTTATAAGAGGAAAATTCCGCAGCGTTCCCATGGAAAAGCTGATAGAGGAAGCCAAGTTCCTTGCAGACAACGGCGTTACGGAGCTTGTTGTAATCGCACAGGATACAGCTCTCTACGGAAAAGACCTCTACGGCGAGCCGAAGCTTGCGGAGCTCCTCACAGAGCTGTGCAAAATAGACGGTCTCCGCTGGATACGCACTCTCTACTGCTACCCCGAGCGTATAACCGACGAGCTTCTTGACGTTATCGCCCGTGAGGACAAGATAGTGAAGTATCTGGAGATACCTATACAGCACTGCAATGGCGATATCCTCAGCCGCATGAACCGCTGGGGCGACACTGAAAAGCTTGAAGCGCTCTTTGAGCATATCCGCGAAAAGGTGCCGAATATCATACTTCGTACCACCCTCATTACAGGCTTCCCCGGAGAGACCGAGGAGCAGTTCGAGGAGCTGGCTGAATTCGTCAAGAGAGTCCGCTTTGACAGACTGGGCTGCTTTGCCTATTCCCGTGAGGAGGGCACAAAGGCTTACAGCTTCCCCGACCAGATAGACGAGGAAACTGCCGCTCACCGTGCGGATATAATCATGGAGCAGCAAATGCTCATAAGCTGCGAAAACAATGAAAAACTCATGGGTGCGGAGCTCACCGCAGTAGTTGAGGGCTTCGACAAGTTCGGAGAGTGCTGGTTCGGCAGAACGCCTCTTGACGCTCCCGACATCGACGGAAAGGTATTCTTTACGTCGGATAAGCCCCTTGAGATCGGCGATTACGTCACAATAAGGATTACCGATACACTTGATTACGACCTGATAGGAGAGGTGATAAGCCAATGAACCTGCCAAATAAGCTGACTCTGCTGAGAGTTATTCTTATTCCGTTTTTTCTGCTGTTTATGTATATAGACGTGCCGTTCCACTACGGTATAGCGCTGGTGATATTTGCAGCAGCCTCTATCACCGACGCCCTTGACGGAAAGATAGCACGTGCAAAGAATCTTGTAACGAACTTCGGTAAATTTCTCGATCCTCTGGCAGATAAGGTGCTTGTAATAGCAGCTCTCACCGTTTTCGTGGAGCTTCCGTATGTCAAAATGAGTGCGATCCCGCTCATTATAATAACCGCAAGAGAATTCATGGTATCGGGACTGAGGCTTCTTGCCGCAAACAGCGGCGTTGTCGTAGCCGCGGGCATATGGGGCAAGCTTAAAACAGCTTTTACTATGGTAGCTATCATAGCAATACTGTTCTGGCTTTGTCTTTGCTTTGATCTCGGTCTTGGCTTTCCCACGGAGTTCAGAAACGCCGTGGACAATATCCTCGTGCCGGTGCTTGTATGGATATCGACTATACTCACCGTGATCTCGGGCGGAGTATACCTCAAAGGCTACTGGCATCTCATAGATTCCGATAAGTGATACGCGAAAGGAGCGTAAAATGCAACACTGTGCAGGGCAGATACGTTATCTGGCAGCAATAAAAGAGCTATCCGAAAAAGGCGGGCAGGTGCGCTGCGTGAATATATCCCGTCATCTGGGAGTTTCACGTCCAAGCGTAAGCAAAATGCTGCGCTGTCTGGCAAATTCGGGACTTGTGTATGAGGATTTCTGCAACAGCGTAGTGCTTACTCCCGAGGGAGAAGAGGCTGTGGAGGAGCTGTTCTCCTCATTCGATGAGATATACACATTTTTCCACAGGTTCCTGAAGCTTCCCAAGGAGCAGGCTCACGAACAGGCGCTGATGTTCATAACGGATTTCCCGCAGGATACCTGCGCGAGACTGAAAAAAATAGTAAAGCGCACTGTAAAAAAGCAGGATAAATAAAAAAACGGTACACGAGAGTGTACCGTTTTTTTGCAGGCAGAACTATGAAAATGTACAGCCGAATGGCTGATATTTGTGCAAAACTGCCTTTGCATTCTGCTTGAAAAGGTGCTATAATAAAATAAAGAACGTGTAGCAATTTCTGCGTAAGTCCAGTTACTTGCTCCACGTTTTATTTTTTGTGAGGTGATATTTATGTATAACATAGGCGATGCTGTGATGTACGGAGCATATGGCATATGTAAGATAAGCTCAATAGAAAAGCGTGATTTTACAGGTGAAACTAAGGAATATTACGTCCTTAAACATATCATTTCGGACAAAAATACATTCTATGTGCCTACCGACAACGAAGATATACTTAAAAGTGTATGCTCAAAAGCCGAGGTGGACGCCCTTATCGCCCACATGAACGCCGAGGGACTGATATGGATAGAGAATGATAACAGCCGCAAGGAGGAATACAGCCGCATTATCAGGTACGGCGACAAGAAAGAGATGATCAGGCTGATAAAAACGCTGTATCTCAAGCGCAAGGAGCTTTCAGCCGATAAGAAAAAGCTTCGCTCTTCCGATGAGCAGTATCTGAGCATTGCGGAGAATATGCTCTTTGAGGAATTTGCCTATGCTCTTGACATAGACAGGAGCGCAGTCGTCGATTATATAGAGGAGCATATAGCATAAACTTTGTGCAAAAACACAATTTGAAAAAATCCAAAAAACATGATAAAATTAATACATAACGAGTAGCAATATCTGCGTAAGTCCGGTTATTGCTGCTCGTTTATTTTTTTAACGGAGGTATTTCAAAATGAAAAGGATCAAAGAAGCATGTATCTGTCAGACGCTGCATTTTCTGCTGAAAGAGGAGACTACACGGGATTATGCCGTGAGACTTGTCAGAGAGGAGATTGAAAAGTACAAGGCATCACTTGAAAGGACAAAAACAAAATACAAGATCGTTGAGGAAAACGAACAGGCAGACGGCTCGGTCATCATAAAGATAATCAAGCAGTATAATACTGCGCCTGTAGGCTCATATCTCGACTAAAAAAACAGAGGGCGGAAAATTCCACCCTCTGTTTTGTGTCTGAACCATATTCAGATAACAGCTTTTAAATAGTAATACCACCGTAAGCGATGTACAGGTAACAGTTTTGATGATAGTGAGCGAGTTTATGAGCGACAACGTGGCAAGGCAGCGCGGGCTCCGCGCTTACATAAGCTCGCAGATAAGATTTGAGAATGCAACAGGGTCTTCTATGCTCATGCCCTCGATAAGGAGCGCCTGATCGTAGAGCAGCTTTGCGTACTTGCCAAGCTTGTCCTTGTCGCCGCTCTCGCTGAGAGCTTTCAGCTTGCCGAATATCTCATGGTCGGGATTGAGCTCCAGAACCCGCTGTGCGTGTATCTTCTGGTCGGTAGGCATGGAGTTGAGCACCTTCTCCATTTCAAGGGATATCTCGCCCTCGCTGGTAAGGCATACAGGGTGGGATTTCAGTCTCTGTGAGAGAGCCACCTTTGTTACCTTGCCGCCAAGAGCTTCCTGCATATCCTTGAGCAGGTCAGCACTCTCCTCCTCCTTGGCTTTGAGCTCCTCTTTCTTCTCGGGAGTTTCAAGCCCCAGGTCGTCAGCAGATACGGACTTGAATTCCTTGTCCTTGTACTGCATGAGAGCCTTTAATGCAAATTCGTCGATATTGTCTGTGAGGTAGAGAATCTCGAAGCCGTTGTCCTTGACAAGCTCTGTCTGGGGCAGCTGCTCGATACGGGCTGCGCTCTCGCCTGTTGCATAGTAGATGTACTTCTGATCCTCGCGCATGCCTGTAACGTACTCGTCAAGAGTTACCAGCTTCTGCTCGTTTGAAGACGTGAACATGAGCAGATCCTGAAGCTTGTCCTTGTTCATGCCGAAGTCGCTGTATACGCCGTATTTCAGCTGTAAGCCGAATGCCTTCCAGAACTCCTCGTACTTCTCACGCTCGTTTTTGAGCATTTTCTTCAGCTCGTTGCTGATAGTCTTTTCGATGCTCTTTGCGATGACTTTCAGCTGTCTGTCGTGCTGGAGCATCTCACGGGAGATATTCAGGGACAGGTCTTCACTGTCAACAAGTCCCTTTACGAAGCTGAAATAGTCAGGGAGCAGATCTGCGCACTTGTCCATGATGAGAACGCCGTTTGAGTAGAGCTGCAAGCCCTTTTCGTACTCCTTTGAGTAGTAGTCAAAGGGAGCCTTTGACGGGATATAGAGCAGGGCATTGTATGCGGGCATCTCGTTGCTGATGTGTGAGTATTTAAGGGGCTCGTTGTAGTCGAAGAACTTCTCGGTGTAGAAGTGCTTGTAGTCCTCCTCCTTGAGCTCGTTCTTGTTCTTCTTCCAGAGTGGAGTCATGCTGTTGAGGGTCTCAACTTCAATGAAATCCTCATATTCAAGGGGCTTCTTTGCTTCCTTTTCCTCCTCTGTCTGCTCCTTGGGACGGCTGTGGGATACTTCCATTTTGATAGGGAAGCGGATATAGTCGGAGTATTTGCTTACCAGAGACTTTATCCTGTACTGGTCGAGGAACTCGCCGTAGTTCTCGTCGTCGGTATCGTCAAGCATTTCCAGGATTATCTCGGTGCCTGTGCTCTTCTTGTCGGCTTCTGTGATAGTGTAGCCGTCAACGCCCTCGGACTCCCACTGATAAGCCTTATCGCTGCCGTAAGCCTTTGAGATAACGGTTACTTTCTTAGCTACCATGAATGCGGAGTAGAAGCCTACGCCGAACTGTCCGATTATCTGGTTGTCCTCTTCAAGCTTGTTCTCGTTCTTGAACTTGAATGAGCCGCTGTTTGCGATAGTACCAAGGTTGTTTTCAAGCTCCTCCTCTGTCATGCCGATACCGTTATCGGTGATCTTGAGGGTGCGGCTGTCCTTGTCAGCGGATATCCATATTGCGAAGTCGTCTTTATTGAGACCGACCTTGTCGTCGGTGAGTGATTTGAAATACAGCTTATCGATAGCGTCGCTTGCGTTGGAGATAAGCTCGCGGAGGAAGATCTCCTTATGAGTATAGATCGAGTGGATCATCATATCAAGAAGTCTTTTGGACTCTGCTTTGAACTGTTTGGTTTCCATTTATAACATCTCCGTCATAGAATTAGCACTCTGTATCTTAGAGTGCTAAATAAAGTATAATCTTTTGCAGGTGCAAAGTCAAGGGCAGGGAGAAATGTTTACAATTTGTTCATATTTGCTTTAGATTCATCTTGACAAATACTATTCTTTTAGTATATAATAGTTTTTAGAGCTTGGATTATACTAATCACTAAGCACTAATAACTAATCACTAAAAAGGCGTAGCAGTCAGAGTAGCTTTTTTGCGGACTTGCAGAGAGTGTGCAGTCGGTGTGAGCACATAGTCGGGAGAAGTGAAGTGCGGCTGTCAGCTTCGGCAGGGAAGCGCGGAAGCGTGTGTATCTGACGGCGTATCGTCCGCGTTAAGGATAAGACGAGTTCAAGACGGAGTGGAAACGAGCATTTGCGCCTCCGAGGTATACCCTCGGGGGCTTTTGTTATTGTAAGGAGGCTCAGATGAATATAATTAGGTATCCCTCGGACGCGGCGGTCAATGAGGCGGTAACAGCCGACAGCAGTTTTCTTGCGGCGGTAAGCCTTGACGGAAGCACAGCTTATGTAGGCGCTGCAGATACTGTAGGCGATCATATAGCCCTGCTTGAAGCCTTTGACGAGTACAGTCCCGCCGGCTTTTTCAGGCTCAGCTTCAACAGCCTGACTGCCGAGTGGACATTCTCATGTCCGCGAAACTATAAAGGCATAGCTGATGACAGCAAGCGCATAGACGCTTATTACCGTGACGGACTGCGTGTGCTGCCCGAGTTTCTGGTAATGTTCGGGTATTTCTCAAAGCTGAAGATAAAGAACCCACCGCCTGAAATATGGGCGTTTTAGTCGTTAGCTTGTAAGGGCGCACAGTGTGCGCCCGATAAATATAAATAAACTGGCGGACGCACACTGTGCGTCCCTGCAAAAATATATTTTGGAGGAAATACAATGCAGTTATACAATTCATTATCCCATAAAAAGGAAGAATTCGTGCCTCACGCTGAGGGTAAGGTAAATATGTACACCTGCGGACCTACCGTGTATCACTTTGCTCACATAGGCAACCTGAGAAGCTACATCATGGAGGATATCCTCGAAAAGTACCTGCGTTTCACAGGCTATGACGTTAACCGCGTTATGAACATCACCGACGTGGGACACCTTACCAGCGACGGCGACACAGGTGACGACAAGATGCTCAAGGGCGCAAAGCGCGAGCACAAGACTGTCATGGAGATCGCAAAGTTCTACACAGACGCTTTCTTTGAGGACTGCAAGAAGCTCAACATCAAAAAGCCCGATACAGTAGTTCCCGCAACTACTTATATCGACGAGTTTATACGCGTTATCAGCGTTCTCATGGACAATGGCTACGCTTATGAAGCAGGCGGCAACATCTATTTCGACACATCAAAGCTTGATAAATACTATGTTTTCAACGATTTCAACGAGGAAGACCTTGCAGTAGGCGTTCGTGAGGGCGTTGAGGCTGACGAGAACAAGCGCAACAAGGCTGATTTCGTGCTCTGGTTCACCAAGTCCAAATTCGACGATCAGGAGCTTAAATGGGACAGTCCGTGGGGTATCGGCTACCCGGGCTGGCACATCGAGTGCTCATGCATAAGCATGAAGAACAACGGCGAGTACCTTGATATCCACTGCGGCGGTATCGACAACGCTTTCCCTCACCACACCAACGAGATAGCCCAGTCTGAGGCTTACCTCGGACACAAGTGGTGCAACTACTGGTTCCATGTGCTCCACCTCAATACAAACAGCGGCAAGATGAGCAAGAGCAAGGGCGAGTTCCTGACGGTATCCCTCCTTGAAGAAAAGGGCTACAAGCCTGTGATATACCGCTTCTTCTGCTTGCAGTCGCACTACAGGAAGTCACTGGTGTTCTCATGGGATAACCTTGACAACGCTAAGACAGCTTACAACAAGCTCATTGAGAAGATAGCTCCTCTTACTAAGGATAGCGGCGGCGACATTGACAAGGCTGAGTACGACCGTCTCATGAAGGATTTCAGGGACGCTCTTGACAATGATATCAATACCGCTATGGGTATCACAGTTATATACGACGTGCTGAAATCAAAGGCAAATGCGGCTACAAAGCTGGCTCTTATCACAGAGTTCGACAAGGTACTGGGACTTGACCTTATTGCAAACGCCAAGGAGCTTGCAGACAATGCGGGTTCGGCTTCTGCTGATATACCTGCCGAGGTGCTTGAGCTTGTTGAACAGCGCAAGGCTGCACGTAAGGACAAGAACTTTGCCCTTGCAGATGAGCTCCGCGACAAGATAGCAGCTCTGGGCTACGAGGTCAAGGAAACAAGACAGGGCACGGAGATCAATAAAATAAGTTGAGAGTTGAAAGTGGAGAGTTGAGAGTCAACGTGTTCGTTCCGCTCACGTTATATAATAATGTCGCCGAAGGCAACACCACAACTTTCAACTCTTGATTCTAAACTCTCAACTATCAGTTTAGCGCTTATGCGCATAATAATGTTCAAAAAAGAACGGAGAATATCCAATGGCAAGACTTTATCCCCTTTTCAGCTCCAGCAAGGGCAATTCCACCTTTATCGGAACAGAAAAGGGCGGCATACTCATAGACTGCGGAGTAAGCTTCAAGCGGCTCAGCGAAGCTCTTGAAGTCAACCACATTCCCTTGAGTGCAGTACAGGGAGTATTCATTACCCATGAGCACTCCGACCACGTTGCAGGACTTGCAATGCTGACCAAGAAAACGGGAATGCCCGTTTACGGTCAGAAGCGCACCCTGCAGCGGCTTTGCGATACCAACAGGATAGCAGTTAATTCACCTGTTATCGACATGACGGGCAAGTCTATAAGCTGCGGCGGCAGTGAGGTGAGCTGCTTCAATACGCCCCACGACGCTATACAGAGCTGCGGCTACCGCATACATACCTCGGACGATAAGTACTGCGCCATATGCACGGACCTTGGACACGTTACTCCCGAGGTGGACGAAGCCTTAAACGGCTGCCGCATGGTGCTTATCGAAGCAAACTACGACGACTATATGCTGCGCACGGGACCCTACCCGCTGTACTTAAAGGAGCGCATACTCTCACAGAACGGTCATCTCTCCAACGACGACTGCGCCGTGCAGGTGGGAAAGCTCATTGAGCGGGGGACTACCCATTTCCTGCTGGGACATCTCAGTCAGGACAACAACCGTCCCAATATCGCGGACAGCACCGTGCAGCGGAGCCTTGAACGCTTTGCAAGGGGCAGGGACTACCTTCTGGGCGTAGCTCCTGTGGAAACAAGGGGAGGAGCTGTTATTTTCTGATGAATATAAACCTTATAGTCATAGGCAAGCTGAAAGAGGAATATCTCCGCAGCGCCTGTGCCGAGTATATAAAGAGACTGGGGAGGTACTGCAATTTTGAGCTCCATGAGCTTGACGAGTGCCGACTCAGCGATAACCCCTCGGATAAGGAGATATCTGCCGCTCTCAAAAAGGAAGCTGAGCAGATAAAGCGCTATGCAAAGGGCATGATAGTGCCTATGTGTATCGAGGGAAAGCAGCTTACAAGTCCCGAGCTGTCGGAGAAGATAGTCTCCGCAGGCGTAGGCGGACAGAGTACGGTCACATTCATGATCGGCAGCTCATTCGGACTTGACGACGAGATAAAGGCAATGGGCGCATTGAAGCTCTCAATGTCCAAGATGACCTTTCCACACCAGCTGGCGAGAGTAATGCTGCTGGAGCAGATATACCGCGCATTCCAGATAGCAGAGGGCGGAAAATACCATAAATAGTCAAAAGGGCAGCAAGGCTGCCCTTTTTCAATTGAGAATTCAGAATTGAGAATGGAGAATTGTTACGTGCCCTGTCTGACACAGATCGAAAAGTCGATTCTATTATGTTGCCGAGTACAGTATTTCAATATATCCGCGCAGCGGATACATTCATTCTCAATTTTTAATTCTCAATTCTCCATTTTGTTTGGATTTTCGCTTTATATGGGAGAACGGGCAGCATTGTACTTGACAGTACAGAGCCCTTGTGATATAATTAAAAGATACTATGGAATTTTATGCTCATTCGGCGGAAAACGCCTGTCTGAGCGCTTCAAGGAGCAATAAATGAGTACGATAAAAGAGCTGTATGCATACAGACAAATGATATTCAGCCTTGTGAAAAAAGACCTGCGTGGACGCTACAAGGGCTCGGTGCTGGGCTTCCTGTGGACGTTCATCAATCCTCTTTTCCAGCTGATAGTGTACACGATAGTTTTCTCGAAGATACTTCGCAACGATATTGACAGGTACTACCTTTATCTCTTCGTTGCACTGATACCGTGGATATTCTTCTCCTCGTCCATAACCGTGGGAGCAGCCTCCATAATATCACAGAAGGACCTCGTCAAGAAAATATACTTTCCCCGTATGGTAATACCCATATCCTATGTGACCAGCTGCTTTGTGAATATGCTGCTGTGCTTCATAGTAATATTTGCGGTGATAATAGTTACGGGAGCAGGCATAAACTTCGCAGCTGTGCTGACACTTCCCATTATAATGATAGTGGAGTACATCTTCGCACTGGGCATGGCGATGATAGCCTCGGCAGTAACAGTCTATTTCAGGGATCTGGAGCATATCCTCGGCATCGTCGCTATGGCGTGGATGTATCTTACTCCCGTGGTTTACTCCAAGTCTATAGTTCCCGAAAAATACCTGCCCCTGTTCAATCTCAACCCCATGACTCATATAATCGACTGCTACAGAACAGTGCTTTACGAGAAGCAGGTACCCGACCTTACCGCACTTCTCTGGGCGGCAGGTCTGGGAGTATTCTTCCTTGTATTCGGCGCATTCGTATTCAACAAGCTTCAAAGGCATTTTGCGGAGGAACTGTAATGGCGGAAAACGATATCGCAATAGAGGTCAGAAACGTGACCAAGAGCTTCAAGGTGTACCTTGACAAGGGCGCTCAGCTGAAAGAGCGTCTGCTTTTCCGCAAGCGCAGCCGCTATGAGGAGCGCAAGGTGCTCCGCGGCATAAGCTTTGACGTGAAGCGGGGCGAAGCCATAGGACTTATCGGTCACAACGGCTGCGGCAAGAGCACCACATTGAAGCTCCTCACAAGGATAATGTACCCCGATTCGGGTACTATAAAGCTTCAGGGCAGGGTATCCAGCCTTATCGAGCTGGGAGCAGGCTTCCACCCCGATATGAGCGGCAGGGAGAACATCTACACCAATGCGGCTATATTCGGACTTACCAAAAAGGAGATAGACGCACGTATCAAGGATATAGTTGAGTTCTCGGAGCTTGCCGAGTTCATCGACAATCCCGTAAGGACTTACTCCTCGGGAATGTACATGCGACTGGCATTTTCCGTGGCTATAAACGTGGACGCAGACGTGCTCCTCATAGATGAGATACTCGCCGTGGGCGACGCAAACTTCCAGACCAAGTGCTTCAACAAGCTCAAGGAGATAAAGGCGCAGGGCACGACTATAGTCATAGTCTCCCACGCTCTCGGACAGATAGAGCAGATATGCGACCGCGCCATATGGATACACGAGGGACTTATCAAGGCTGAGGGTCCTCCCAAGGAGATAGACCTTGAATACCTGGACTATATGAGCAGGAAAATGCAGGAAAAGAGCAAGTCCGAAAACGGTACTGATGATGTCTCCGAGGACGAGGAGGGAAAGCGCTGGGGCAGCGGCGAGGTGCGCATAAAAAAGGTGCGCTCATTTGCTTCTGACGGCAGCGAGCAGAACACCTTCCGCACAGGCGAGGACATAAGGCTCAGCATAGACTATACCGTGAAAAAGCCCGTAACGGACGCGGTATTCGGCTTCGGAGTATTTGACATGAACGGTGTTCAGTGCTACGGCACTAACACCAGGATAGACAAGCAGCCCGACATAACTATCAGCGAAAGCGGTACGGCGGAGATACTGCTGAAAAACGTTGAACTGCTGGCAGGCGAGTACAATATCGACATCGCCGTTGAGCAGGGCGAAGGCATACCAATTGACTATTTCCGTCAGGCATACAGGATACAGATGATATCGGCAATGGGCGATGTGGGAGTTTCCCGCATCGAACACACATGGAAGCTCAAGAGGTAAAAAAATGAGTAATTTATCGCAGTTTTTAGACAGTATAAAAAATCAGAAGGGCATTAAGGGAGCGCTGAAAAGAAAGCTTTTCGGTTTTATCCTTGCGGGTCTCGAAGCCGCAGACAAGGACATTGAGGGCGGCGGTCTCAGGAAAGACTTTGAGGCTGCCTGCGTGAATCTCAGGAACAACAACACCCTTATCGAAAGGCTCACAAGCGAGGAGGAATTCCTCAAGAGCAAGCTCAGCTCCGTGGAAAAGAAGCTGAAAGCAGCTCCTGTGGCGACGTCCGCGGGGACAGCTGTGCAGACCCCTGCGCCTGCTGCCGAGAGCAGCGGCTCTGACTATGACGATATCGACTATTTCGACTTTGAGAACCACTTCCGCGGCTCTATCGAGAGCATAAAGAAGTCTCAGGAGTTCTACCTTAAATTCTACCGCGATAAGAAAAAGGTAGTGGATATCGGCTGCGGCAGAGGAGAGTTCCTGTCTCTCATGCAGGATAACGGCATACCTGCCGAGGGTGTGGATATCTATGAGCCTTATACTGAATACTGCAATATGAAAGGCCTCAGAGCCACCTGCGGCGACGGCTGCGACTTCCTTGAAAAGACCGAGGGCGTTGACGGCATCTTCGTGGGACAGGTGGTGGAGCACCTTAAACCTCATCAGATAATCCGCCTGTGCAATACTGCATACGAGCGCCTTGAGGACGGCGGCTGTATTATTATGGAGACACCAAATCCCACATCGCTGTCCATTTACACGAATGCATTCTACATCGACCCGTCCCATATAAAGCCCGTACACCCATTAACGCTGCAATATTACCTTGAAAAGGCAGGCTTTAAGGACATCGAGATAATATATACAGAAAGCAGCAGACCGCCCTTTGAGATACCTCCTCTGAAATGTGCAGAGGCAGAGAATACGGCTGAGTTCAATGAGGCGATGAAGCGCGTATCCGACATCATATTCGGAAGTCAGGATTACGCGGTAGTAGCCGTGAAGAAAGGATAAACCATGGAAAACGGAAGCATAAACATTGAAGAGATAATGACGGAAATAAAGCAGAAAATAAAGGAGCAGGGACTTACTGCGGATATGCTCAGCTTTGAGGACGTTCCCTACAAGAAGAACGCCCAGAGCGGCTCGCTCTCCGAGGCTCTTGACTATATCAGCACACATTACTATATACAGCCCTATAAGGAGCTTCAGGGCAGCGGCATAAAGGTGTTCTTCAAGAAGATACTCCGCAAGATGATGAAGTTCTACGTGGAGCCTGCGGTATTTGAGCAGAACGACTTCAACGCCAATGCGGTGACAGTTATGAAGGCTCTGTCCGAGAGCAAGTCCGCTGATATGAGCAGCAAGGTGGAGGCAATGGAGCTTGCCCACAAGGAGCTTATGATACGCCTTGACAAGCTGGAGCGTGAGAATGCGGAGCTCCGCAGCAGACTGAACGGGGAGCGTCAGTAAATGAGAGTAGTTCAGATACTTCCTACCCTTTCATTCGGTGACGGCGTAGGCAACGACGCACTGTGGCTGAAGGAGATAATCGGCAAAATGGGTTATACTACCGAGATATACGCCGAAAATATAGACAAGAGACTTCCCGAGGGCGCAGCCGTAAAGGCTGACAAGCTCCGCGACCTGAAAAAGGACGATGTGCTCATATACCACAAGTCCACAGGCACGGATCTGTCCTTTAAGATAGACAATTACAAGTGCCGCAGGGTGATGATATACCACAACATCACTCCCCCCGAATTCTTCCGCCCATACAGCGCACCTGCCACACAGCTGACGGAGTACGGCTACAAGGGCGTTGAGTACCTCCGCGACAAGGTGGACTACGTTCTTGCGGTGTCGGAGTACAATAAGTCTGAGCTCATCAGAATGGGCTATACCTGTAAAATAGACATAAGCCCGTCACTGACCAAGTTCGATGACTACAGGCAGGCTCCCGATGAAGCCACTATGAAGAAGTACCGCGACGGCAAGAAGAACATCATATTCGTGGGCAGGATAGCTCCCAATAAGAGACAGGAGAACGTTATCCGCGCATATGCCTGCTACAGGAAGCTGAACCCCGATTCGAGACTTATACTTGTAGGCTCGGCAAACGGCATGGAGAACTACAACGAGCGCCTTGTGAAGTACGTAAAGGCTCTGGGACTTTCCGACGACGTTGTGTTCACGGGACATATAAAGTTCAGTGAGATACTGGCGTATTACCATATTGCCGACGCCTTTCTCTGCATGAGCGAGCATGAGGGACTGTGCGTACCGCTGGTTGAGTCCATGTTCTTCGGCGTGCCCATAATCGCATACGATACCAGCGCTATCGGGGAAACTCTGGGCGGCAGCGGCATACTCCTTGACGACAACGACCCTATATTCGCAGCAGCAGTCATGGACAGGCTCCTCACCGATGATAAGCTCCGCGAGAGCGTCATCGAGGGACAGCGCAAACGTCTGGAGTACTTCTCCTACGAAAGACTCAGCAATATATTCGAGACAAAGCTGAAAGCCTTTATCGAGGGCACAGCTTCCAAATAAGGATACTGAAATGAAAAAAATAGGATTTGTTATCCCGTGGTACGGAGAGAATATCCCCGGCGGAGCGGAAATGGAGCTCCGCGAGGTAACTGACCACCTCCATGAAGCGGGAGTTGACCTTGAGATACTGTCCACCTGCATAAAGGACGCAGGCTCGGACTGGAGCGAAAATTTCAACAAAGAGGGCATTGATAAGACCTCAAAGGGCATAACAGTAAGGCGTTTCAAGGTGGAAAAGCGGGACAGAGCCGCTTTTGACGCGGTGAACGCCAAGCTTATGAAGGGGCATCGCATAACTCAGGCGGAGGAGGACATCTTCCTGTCGGAAATGGTGAACTGCCCTCAGCTCTACGACTATATGAAAGAGCACAATGAGGAATACTCACTCTTCGTGTTCATACCCTATCTGCTGTGTACAGCATATAACGGCGCGAAGCTCTTCCCCGAGAAGGCTGTGTTCATACCCTGCTTCCACGACGAGGCTTATGCCTATATAAGCCGCTACAAGGAGCTTTTCCCTCAGACCGCAGGCATGATATTCAATGCCCGTCCCGAGGCGGAGCTGGCTGAGAGGCTTTTCGGCTTCTCACAGAGCGGCACCAAGACCATAGTCATGGGTATAGGCATGGATACGGGTATAATTCCCGACGCAGAGGCTTTCCGAAAGAAATTCGGCATCGACAGCCCGTTCATCATATATGCGGGACGCAAGGACGAGGGCAAGAACGTCCACACCCTTGTTAAATACTATTCGGAGTACATCAGGCGCCGCGATACAGACCTTAAACTGGTCCTCATCGGCGGCGGCAGCATAGAGCTCCCTGCTGAGCTCATAAAGCAGAAGCGCATCATCGACTTGGGCTTCGTGGACAAGCAGGACAAGTACAACGGACAGGCGGCGGCGGAGTTCCTGTGTCAGCCGTCCAAAAACGAGAGCTTCTCCCTTGTTATCATGGAGAGCTGGCTCTGCGGACGCCCCGTGCTGGTACACAGCGGCTGTCCCGTTACGCGGAACTTCGTATCGGAATCAAACGGCGGTCTTTACTTCGGGGACTACTTCGAGTTCGAGGGCTGCACCGACTGGTTCCTCGGAAACAGGGACAGGGCTCGGCAAATGGGCATTAACGGCGGAGATTACGTCCGCAGCAATTTTGCGTGGGACGTTATAGTTGAAAAGTACAGGAAGTTTTTCAGAGAGGTCATCGGAGAAGAATGAAAAGGATAGCGCTTGTAAATCAGAGATACGGACTTGAAGTCAACGGCGGCTCGGAATACTACACCCGTCTTATCGCAGAGCGCCTTACTGCCGAATTTGAAGTTGACGTTATAACCACAAAGGCTCAGGAGTACACCACATGGGAAAACTTCTACAAAGCCGACGAGGAGGACATAAACGGAGTACATGTTCGCCGTTTCCCTGTTGAGAAGCTCCGCGCAAAGGACTTCAACGACTTCAACGGAAAGTACCTCAGCGGCGGTACTGCCAATTACAACACCGAGACCGAGGAAAAGTGGTTCGAGAAGCAGGGACCCTATTCTCCTGCGGCTATAAACTATATCCGCGAAAATAAGGATAATTACGATATATTCATCTTCGTGACCTATCTCTACTACCTTACGGTAAAGGGACTTCCCGAGGTGGCTGAAAAGTCCATACTCATACCCACTGCTCATGAGGAGCCCTTTATACATTTCAAGACATACGAGACATTTTTCAAGCTCCCTAAGGCGTTCATCTTCCTCACCGACGAGGAAAAGGCGCTGGTGCAGGGACTTTTTGACTGTAAGGACAAGCCCTGCCGCGTTATGGGTACGGGAGTTGAAGTGCCCTGCGAGCCCGATGAAGCAGGCTTCCGCAGTAAATACGGCATCGAGGGCGACTACATCATCTATGTGGGACGTATCGACGAGGGCAAGTGCTGCCCCGAGCTTTTCAGATACTTTCAGGAGTACAAAAAGCGCCGTCCTGACAGCGGTCTGAAGCTTGTTCTCATGGGCAAGCCCGTCTGCGAGATACCCAGGGATAAGGATATTATCAGTCTCGGCTTCGTCAGCGAGGAGGACAAGTTCAGCGGCATATCGGGAGCGAAGTGCCTTGTGCTGCCCTCTGCTTTTGAAAGTCTTTCCATATCCGTACTTGAAGCCATGACTCTTTCCGTGCCCGTTATAGTAAACGGCGTGTGCGAGGTGCTCAAGGGGCACTGCGTAAAGAGCAACGGCGGACTTTACTACACAAACTATTTTGAATTTGAAGGCGTGCTTGACTATGTGTTCTCTCACCCCGAGGAATACGGCATAATGCGCCGCAATGCAAAAGCGTATATCGACAGCAACTACCGCTGGGAAGTTATAATGCGCAATTTCAGTGAGATGATAAATCATATCTGTGAGGAGTGAACGTAATAAATGATGTTTTCGGCGGTCTGCTTGGGGGGGCTTATCCTTTCCGTACTGAGCACTGTTATATGGTTCAAAAAGAAAAACCTGATAGAAGCTGCGGTAATGGGCGTGATAATGTGGTTCTTTGCACATATCATGGTCAGCATGGGGCTCTTTGTCGCTGATATATACACTGTATTCCGTGCAGGAGCAGGAACAGCGGCATTATGCGGAGCAGTACTTGCTCTGGTGCTGTTCCTTGACAAGGGAAAGTTCTTCCGCCGCAGACATACTCTCGGACATGAGTTTTCTGTAAAGGATATGCTTATCCCCATAGTGATAAGTCTTATGGCGATCCCATTCGTGTCACAGAAGAACTACCTCTTCGGCATGGGACAGGATCAGGGAGTTTACCAGACTCAGGCGATACTCTTTATGAACGGCGATACCAAGCGCCAGAAGGACATCACGGAGTATAACGATCTTGATACCGAGGAAGACCGCGAGTTCATGGCATACGGCGTGAAGAATTACCTCCGCGGACTTGATATCCCCGGTGAGAGCTATCCCGATACGGTTTACGACAGGAGCCGCGGTCCCGCATCGGGAATAATCCACGGAATACCGACATATTCCGCACTCCTTGCCATGTGGGGAACCAACTTCGGCATGGAGAATATGCAGGACTTTGAGACTATCATTTATATATGCCTCATATTCCTTGTTTACTTCATATGCGGCAATCTGAAGCTGAAAAAGACCACCGCTGCCTGTGCCTGCACAGCCGCTTCGGCAGCGCCTATAATACTGTGGGTGGCAAAGGCTTCTCTCACGGAGATGACCCTTGCACTGATACCGCTTACGTTCATGTACTTCATGACAGACGACGAGAACCCCGACTTCAAGTGGCTGTCAATAATACCCGTAGCGGTGTTCGGCTGCTATCATGTTTCCATATATACCATGATACCAATGTTCGTGATGATATACGGCGGAATGTATGTATTCACCCGTGAGAAGCAGTACACATGGCTCATGCCTGCCACTGTGGCGATATACATTGCAAGCTACTTTGCCATGAGACACGTTCAGCCATTCTATACCATGAACAACTACAGCCCCGTATTTGTGGGCGGTATCAATGTGAGCAATATCACCAAGGTAGTGACTGTGGCTTCCATAGCTGCATTTGCAGCAGTCATTCTGTTTGCGTTCATCGTAAACAAGCGGACTCCAAAAGGCTTCAATCAGCGTAAGTTTATCCGCACCGCAGCCGAGTCGAAGTGGTTCGTGCTTATGCTGAGACTTATGCTTGTACTGCCCTGTGCCTACATCATAGGCAGGGCGTTCTTCAAGTACAGCAGCTGGGACGAGGCAAGTCATCTTGCACTGCTGGGCTTCTGCGCAAACGCAGGCATCGTGCTGGTGCCGCTGGGCATCATCTTCGGTATCTTGTCTGTAAAGCGCTTTGCAGAAAGCAGCTCGAAGCTTGTGTTGTTCCTCATGTTCTTCTACTGTATACTGTTTTATTCAGCCTTCCTGCGCTATGATATACAGTATTATTACTACTACGGAAGATATCTTGCTCCTTTCGTGCCTGTTGCGGTGCTTTTTGCCGCAGCGGCTCTCGACCACATTGGCGGAAAGCTCATTATCCCCGCATCACTGGTGGGACTTCTCTATGTTGCTCGTTTCGACGGCTATCTCATGTACAATACCGACGATTCCCGCATGGAGTGGAGCGTCCTTACAGACCTTACCGACTATATCACAAGCGACGACTGCGTTGTGATATCTCCCACCTATACCATGAGGCTGTGGCTGCCCATAAGGAGCATGACAGGTGCGGCAGTATTTCCCGAGGATCAGGAGGATCCTCAGCAGCTGGACAGACTTGCGCAGAAATACGGCAGAGTCATAGTCATATCCGAAAAGAACCTTGACGGTGACGACTATTCCGTAATGTACTCCAACAAGCTCCACAGGATAGAGGACGACCTCAACCATACAGGCAGGATAGTGCCTATGTCAAAGTACTTCTGGTCAACAGTGGAGGAGATAGGCATATACTCCTATGACAAGTACAAGTATATGTACACTGCGGCAGGAGATTACGACAAAATGAGCGGCGTATCCGACCTTGAAAGCTATTTCTGCTGGACAGACAGCGAGAAGGCTCAGATAGAGTGCGGATTGCGTCCCGACGATTACGATATCACCATGGAGCTTGGACTGGAGCTGCCCCTTGAAGCTATCGGTGCTGATGAGGTAAAGGTCACCATGCTCCTTAACGGCAGGGAGATAGGCAGCGATACCATAACTGCTGCCAACAACGGCGAGCCCCTCCATTTCAGCGCTGACGAGGAGCTGATAAAGGACGGCGATAATATACTCACCATATGCTGTCCTCTCTGGAGCGCTTCCAAAGCAAATCCCGCGGATACACGTCAGCTTGGAGTGCCTGTAAAGTCAGTGCGCTTTTCGCCTGCTACATAAGAGAAAGGAAATGAAAAAATGAAGCTTATCATTCAGATACCGTGCTATAACGAGGAGGAGACACTGGAGCTGGCTTACAACGACCTGCCCAGACATATCGACGGTATAGATACCATAGAGTACCTCATAATCAACGACGGAAGCAAGGACAATACAGCAGCCCGTGCACGGGAGCTGGGATTTCATCATATAGTTTCCTTTAAGCGCAACAAGGGACTTGCCAAGGGCTTTATGGCAGGAATAGACGCCTGCCTGCACTTGGGCGCTGATATAATCGTGAATACCGACGCGGACAATCAGTACTGCGGTGCGGATATCGAGAAGATAGTCCGCCCCATACTTGAACAGAAAGCTGATATAGTCATAGGCGAAAGACCTATCGACCAGACCGAGCATTTCTCATGGAAGAAGAAAAAGTTCCAGCATCTGGGAAGCTGGGTAGTCCGTGTGGCTTCGGGCACAGATATTCCCGACGCTCCCAGCGGATTCAGAGCCTATTCCCGTGACGCAGCCCTGAGACTCAACGTTGTCAACGAGTACACCTATACTCTTGAAACTATAATACAGGCAGGAAACAACAAGACTGCCATGACCTCTGTCCCCATAAGGACAAATCCCGAAACCCGTCCGTCACGCCTGTTTTCAAGCATGTGGCGTTATATGAAGCGCTCATCAACGGTCATCACACGTTCCTTTGTAATGTACAAGCCGCTGAAATTCTTCATGACTATCGGCTTTATACTGCTGCTTATCGGAAGCGTGCTGGGCATAAGGTTCCTCATACTTATGGCAATGGGTGACGGCAGCGGACATATCCAGTCCCTTATCCTCACTGCCATACTCATTATGATGGGCTTCCAGACCATAACCATAGGACTTCTTGGCGATACTATCTCCGCAAACAGGAAGCTCCTTGAGGACGTTCAGTACAGAGTGAGAAAAATGGAGTGCGGCAAGAGCGACGAGGAAATGAAGAATGAAAAGTCTGAGTGATATCAAGGGTAAGCGCATACTCTTTGTCGCTACAAAAAACAGCGATTACCTCAGACTTGTTCAGGAGACAGAGCTGCTTCGCAGGGGCGGCAATACGGTCACTGTAATAAGCTCGGACAAAAAGAGCTATTTAAAGCGCCTGCTGTACGTTTACCGCAGGCTTCTGAGGGCTGACATGAAGAACTACGATATGAGCTTTATAGGCTTTGCACCTCAGCTGGTGATACCCCTTTTCGGGAGAAAGCTGCGGAAAAAGCCCATCGTTGAGGACTTTTTCATATCCATGTACGATACCCTCTGCTTTGACAGGAAGATATTCCGCAGGAACGGTCTTATTGGACATATCCTCAAACTCATCGACAGGCGCACTCTTGCAGCTGCCGACCTTGCAGTATGCGATACAAAGGCTCACGGCAGATACTTCTGCAAGGAGTTCGGTTTCCCTGTGGAGAAGATGATCGTTCTGTATCTGGAAGCCGACAGCAGCATATACTATCCCCGTGAAGCCCCGAAAAACAAGGACTTCACCGTACTTTACTTCGGCAGCGTACTTCCCTTGCAGGGCGTATCGGTCATACTGAAAGCCATAGACCTGCTGAAAGATGAGAGCGGTCTCCGCTTTGTATTCGTGGGACCTCTCGGCAAGAAGAATAAACGCACAGGTGAGAATATCACCGAGTATATCGACTGGCTGCCGCAGGAGGAGCTTGCTGAGAAGATAGCAGGCGCAGACCTCTGTCTGGCAGGACATTTCGACGGCAGCATTATGAAAGCAAAACGCACTATCGCAGGCAAGACCTACATCTACCGCGCTATGGGTAAGCCTGTGATACTGGGCGATAATCCTGCCAACCATGAGCTCTACTCCGAGGGCGATGAGGGCGTATACTTCTGCGAAATGGGAAATGCCCAGAAGCTGGCGGAGCTTATCAAGGAAATAAAGGACAAGAGTGAACTATGAAAAAAGCGCTGAAAATAATCGGCAATATCGTAATGATAGCCGCCCTTGCCTTTGTGGTGAAGAAGCTTCTGGATATGGATATAAGCTTCTCGCAGCTCAGCGAGGGCAGAGTTGTCTGTGCGCTGCTGCTTTGCTTTGCAGTACAGACTGCAATAATAATCTGCTCATGCTATCCGTGGCTGGTGTTCACACGGTCGCTTTCGGGACGGAAGATACCCTATTCGGCGGCAATGCCCGTGTATACACAGTCCAACCTGTACAAGTATCTCCCCGGAAATGTTTTCCAGTACGTGGGACGCAATCAGCTTGCAGCCGATATGGACATAAGCCATGTGGACGTAGCCTGTGCCACGGTGCTGGACGTGCTGTTCTGCGTGTTCTGGACGGCTGTCATATCCGTGATAATGCTGGGCGGACGCATAGCGGAGCTTATGTCGAAGTACGGAAAGAACCTGCTCATAGTGGGCGCGGTGGGAATAGTCCTGCTCATATTGCTCATACTGGCAGTAAGGCTCAAATTCCGCGACAAGTTCAAGGCGTACCTCTCGCGGTACTCCAAAGCTTTCGCTAAAGAGAACCGTTCCATGCTGCTGCGGGGAGCATTCTATTATCTGCTCCAGAACGCAGTATCCGCGGCTATGTACATGGGTTGTCTGGCGCTGATAGTGCCGCAGGCAGACACGGGAGAGCTCGTGGCGCTGACGGGAGCTTTTCTCTTTGCTTGGATAATCGGCTTTGTTACGCCCGGAGCTCCGGGAGGCATCGGTATCCGTGAGGGAGTAATGCTCTTTGTATGCGGAGACAGCTTTGCGGACAGGATAGTGCTGTTCGTGCTGGTAATGCGTATAGGCTCGGTGTTTGCGGACGTAGCTGCATTCATCATCGGCAGGATTTATGCCGGAACTGTTAGAGCTAAGAACTAAGACCTAAGACCTAAGTAGGGGCGGTGACTCCCTGTAGTACAGGGAGATGTCCGAAGGACAGAGGGTCGCGGCTCCTGTTGGGAGTTCTGCCGCCCGCCAATAACGCAATAAATAACGTGAAACTATGTAGGGGCGGATATTATCCGCCCGTGAATCATACTTGAAATCAAGAAAAGCAGCCCATTGGGCTGCTTTTTGTGCTATTGTTCGTTTATTTCGTTCAGCAGGTCAAGTGTCCTGATGACCTTGCCGCATTGACTGCACTGCCAGTCGCAGTCGCTCTTCTTGGCTTTTTTATGGAGCAGTTCCAGCTCGCTGCCGCATATTGGACAGGGAGCACCCTCGCCGCGCCAGAGCTTTTTCAGAAAAGCAAGTACATCATTGCGTGAGTCCATTTTCAGTTCTTTCAGTGTTATCTTTTCCATGATATTTACCTGTTATCGGGCTACATTGGGTTAATGTTAATTGCATTGTATGGCTCTTAGTTCTAAGTTCACACACCGTAGACCTGTGAGGCAATATCCACGGTCTGCTTTGCGTCCTTGGCGTAGTAGGTGGCGTTTATCTGCTCGGCATAGGAAGCCGTGAGCACAGCTCCGCCCACCACGGTCTTGCATTCAGGGTACTTCTCGTTGAGCTGGCGTATAGTCTCAGCCATAGCGCCGAGGGTAGTGGTCATCAGCGCGGACAGTCCCACAAGGCTGACCTTGTTTTCAATAGCCGCTTCCACGATAGTCTCGGGGGGCACGTCCTTGCCTAAATCAATGACCGTGAAGCCGTAGCTGTCAAGAAGGACTTTTACGATGTTCTTGCCGATATCGTGTATGTCGCCGTGTACCGTGGCAAGCACCACCTTGCCCTTTGATACGCTTTCGCTGTTTGCCGCGGAGAGCTTGGTCTTTATGACCTCAAAGCATGCCTGCGCCGCTTCGGCTGTGAGTATGAGCTGAGGCAGGAATATCTTGCCCTTTTCAAATTTAGCGCCTGCGTTGTCAAGAGCAGGGATAAGATAGCCGTTGATTATCTCCATTGGGTCAACGGTCTGCATGAGCTCCTCGGCAGCTTTCACTGCCTGATTTTTCAGTCCGTTCTCAACCGCGTACATTATATCGGGAGCTCCCTTATCCTGAGCAGGTGCGGGAGCCTTGGGAGCGCTGTCGTCCTGAGCGTATATGCTGATGAAGTCCGCGGAGTTGCGGTCGATACCCGCAAGGAGCCTGTATGCGCGGACAGCTCCGATGATACCCTCGATATTTGGGTTGATGATAGGCAGGGTAAGACCGCTGTGGAGCGCCATAGTCAGGAATGTACGGGTTATGAGCTCACGGTTTGGCAGTCCGAAGGATATATTTGATACACCGAGGACGGTATTAAGTCCCAGCTCGGTCTTTACCCTGTGGAGAGCGTTGAGTGTTTCCATAACGCCGTCCTGCTCGGCAGAAGCCGTCAGTGTAAGGCAGTCGATGAACACGTCCTCTTTGGGTATGCCGTACTCCATAGCGCGGCGGAGTATCTTCTCCGCAATAGCAAAACGTCCGTCGGCAGTCTTGGGTATGCCGCCCTTGTCAAGAGCAAGTCCCACTACGGAAGCACCGTACTTCTTTACCAGAGGGAGTATAGCTTCGAGGGAGTCGTCCTCACCGTTTACGGAGTTAACGATAGGCTTGCCGTTGTACACGCGGAGACCCGCTTCAAGCACCTCGGGGATAGTGGAGTCAAGCTGCAAAGGCGTGTCGCATACGCTCTGTATAGCCTTTACTGCGGTCACCATCATTTCCTTTTCGTCGATACCGGGGAGTCCTACGTTAACGTCCAGTATCTCAGCGCCTGCGTGTATCTGCTCAACAGCCTGTCCCAGGATATAGTCCACATCGTGAGCAAGGAGAGCCTCCTTGAAGCGCTTTTTGCCCGTAGGATTGATACGCTCGCCGATAACACGGGGCTGATTTATGGTAACGCAGTTGACTGCGGAGCATGCTATACTTGCGCGGACTATCTTCCGTGTCTGTCTTTCTGCGCCCGAAAGAGCTTCTATCATGGCGGATATATGCTGTGGAGTAGTACCGCAGCAGCCTCCGAACACGGTAACTCCTGCATTTGCAAGCTTAACGGCGCTTGCGGCGAAATCGTCGGGGTCAACGTTGTATTCGTTTGTAACAGGGTCGGGAAGACCTGCATTTGGCTTTGCAATAACGGGGAGCGTAGTCAATGCGCATATCCTGTCCAGAACGGGGAAGAGCTCCTCGGGGCCGAGAGAGCAGTTTACACCGATAGCGTCAGCGCCCAGACCCTCCAGTACAGCCACCATACACTCGGGAGATACGCCCGTAAAGGTACGCATATTCTCCTCAAAGGTCATAGTCACGAGAACAGGTTTGTCCGAGTTCTCCTTGGCTGCGAGAACAGCGGCTTTGACCTCATAGAGGTCTGTCATGGTCTCGATAACGATGACGTCGGCGTCCTTTCCTGCAAGAACAAGCTCCTGATACACATCATAGGCTTCCTCGAATTTCAGCGTTCCCGCAGGTTCGAGAAGCTGACCGATAGGACCCAGATCAAGGGCAACGAGAGCCCTGCCAGCCGCAGCTTCACGGGCGTTGGCAACGCCTGCTGAAACTACTTCCTCAACGGTATGGCCGCTGTTTGCCAGCTTGTAGCGGTTAGCGCCGAAGGTATTGGCATAGATGATATCAGCGCCGCTTTCAACGTAAAGGCGGTGTATCTTCATTATAGCCTCGGGGTCGGTGATGTTGAGGAGCTCGGGAACGTGCTCGGTCTTGATGCCGTGAGCCTGTAGCATAGTGCCCATGCCGCCGTCAAGGAACACGAAGCTGCTGCTTTCAAGCAGGGAATAGAATTTTTGGGACATATTTATCTCCTTATTCAGACTTGAATGTGCCTATACAGCGGAAATTGCTCAGGTTCTCCTCAAGGTCGCGGAGAACGGCTTTTACGCTGGGATCGGAGAGCTTACCGCTGAAATCCAGGAAGAACATGACGTCGAAGCTGCCGTCGCGGATAGGACGGTTCTCGATCCTGAGCAGGTTCATGCCGTTTACGTAGAACTTGGTCAGCAGACGGTAAAGACTACCCTCTTTATGGGGGATAGTCAGCATTACGGAAACTGCGTCCGAGTCGTCTGCTACCTGTAAGTCCTTGGAAATGATTATGAACTGAGTGCGGTTGATCGTACAGTCTGCGATATTTCTTGCCAGTATCTCCAGTCCCAGCTTTTCTGCGCATGATGTGGAGCAGATAGCCGCAATGGGCTCGCTGCTTTTCAGCACCTTTTCCGCAGCTGTGGCGGTGTTGCTGTACTCATGCTTTTTCAGCTTTGTCTTGCCGAGGAATACCTCGCACTGTGAAAGAGCCTGTCTGTGGGAGTAAACGCAGGAAATATCCTCTATTTTCGTGCCTTTCTTTGCAGCGAGACAGTGATCTATCTCTAAGGTCACTATTTTCACTATGTAGAAAGGATAATTTGCCATAAGGTCGTAGGTGCTGTCCACGGAGCCTGCGGTGGAGTTCTGAACGGGAAGAACGCCGTAGTCCACCTCTCCTGCCTGTACAGCCTTGAAAACGTCCTCGAATGAGGGATAGAAGATGAAATCTCTTTTGCCGAAGACCTTTTCGGCAGCAGCCTCGGAATTGGCACCCGATGTGCCCTGACAGCCTATCTTCTTTGCGCCTGCAAAGTCGGGAGCAGTATAGCTGTAATCACGGGAATCCGTAAGAATGGTGCGGTTCTGGAGTATCTTGCTGATATCCATGATATTGGTGAAGAGAGCGGAAGTGCCGTTTTCAAGGTCGGGATTGTTGGTGAGAGCCTTGATCTGGTCGATTATCTCCTGCTCACGTCCGCCCTGAAATACGGGCATATTATGCTCCTTCTTATAGTCGGCAACGCCCTTGCAGAGCTCCATGCGCTTCATAAAAAGCTCAAGTATCTCTTTGTCGATGTCGTCTATGCCGTCACGAAGCTGTTTAAGATCCATATTAAAAAAACCTCCAAAAAAGTGAGTAGTGAGTAGAAATCAGAGAGTAGAGAGCAGAGATCCGAAAATATAGTGAGTTAAGGTGTTTATTTATGATATTTCAAAAACTACTAACTACGTTCTACTTACTACTTTCCGGATTTAACGGCGAAGCTGTTAAATCCTTATATGATATACCTCACATATTATAGCATTTATTTTTGTAGAAATCAATAAAAAACGGATAAATATATTGCAATGGCTACTTGTTTTATGTTATAATAATACAGTATATAGTGAGTAACTATGACCACATGAAACTTTTAACGAATTAAAAGGTAAAAAACATTGAAAAAAGTCAGAATATTGGGGATAGATCCCGGTTATGCCATAGTCGGATTCGGAGTTCTGGATTACGACGGCATAAGGTTTAACCCCGTTGAATACGGAGCAGTGCTCACAGAGGCAGGAACGCCCTTTCCCGAGCGGCTCAGAGCCATTCACGAGGACGTGGAGTTCATCTTCAACAAATTCGCTCCCGACTGCATGGCGATAGAGCGGCTCTACTTCACCACCAACCAGAAAACGGCTATAGACGTGGCTCAGGCACGCGGCATAACCGTACTTTCTGCGGCAATGAGGAATATTCCCGTATCGGAGTACACCCCTCTGCAGGTGAAGCAGTCCGTAGTGGGCTACGGAAAGGCTGAAAAGAAGCAGGTAATGGAGATGACCAAGCAGCTTCTTGGACTGGCGCAGATACCCAAGCCCGACGACGCGGCTGACGCTCTCGCCATAGCAATATGCCACGGGCACAGCACCAGATTTGACAGATAACAGAGGAAAAAGCGATGATATACAGTGTAAAAGGCAAGCTCATAGTCAAGGAACTGGGCTTTGCGGTAATAGAATGCGGCGGAGTGGGCTACGGCTGCAAGACCTCCTACAATACAGTCTCACAGCTGGGAGAGCTTGGCAGCGAGGCTATGCTGTACACCTACCTCTACGTGAGAGAGGACGTGGTGGAGCTCTTCGGCTTTGCCACATTGCAGGAGCTTAATTGCTTCAAGCTGCTCATATCCGTATCGGGCGTAGGTCCCAAAGCGGCTACGGCTATACTCTCCGACGTTACTCCCGAGAGATTTGCCCTCCTTGTGGCTTCGGGAGACAGCAAGGCATTCACCAAGACCAAGGGCATAGGAGCTAAAACGGCTCAGCGCCTTGTGCTGGAACTCAAAGACAAGATATCCTCGGAATCCATAAGCGGCAGCATAAGCGCTGACGCTGCGGAGCTGTCTCACATAGCGGCAGGAGCAGCCTCCTCATCGGTGGCTGAAGCTCTGGAAGCCCTTATGGTACTGGGATATTCTCAGGGAGAGGCAGCACCCATACTCAGCAAGCTTGACCAGTCACTGAGCACACAGGAGCTCATAAAGGAAACACTAAGACTAATGGCGGCAAAAAATATGCGCTAAATCTATAAGCAAGGAAGGTTATTGTTATGATGAATCTTGACGAATTGCTGAAAGCGGCAATAAAAGACCCCTCACAGCGCTCACTGTTCTTACAGACGCTGATAAAAAGCGATGTCTATGTCATCTGCAAGAATCCCGTAAAGCAGGAGCGCGACAGAGCTGAGGGCGGTATACAGCTGGAGCTTATAACCACTCAGAACCCCGACGGCGATATATTTATCCCGTTTTTCACAAGCTATCGCGCACTCCAGCAGTTTGCAAAGCGCTACGTTGACTGCTACAAGATAAACTGCCTGAGACTTTTCGACCTTATACAGTCGGTATCGGCAGTCCTCAACCCCAACTCCTACGGTAAGGAGTTCTCCTCGCAGGAGATAAAGAGCATACTCATGATAGCCCGTAATCTGAAGATAAAGGCTATCTCCTATAACGAGGCGGATATAATCAGCTACCGTCCAGTGGAGCACTCGGTCAGCCATATCACAAGAGCTGCAAGCAAGTTCCTGTCGAAGCAGCCCAACGTTGACCGTGCGTTCATCATGGAGATGATAAAGGGCTGCGAAAAGCCCCAGATACTCATGGTGCTTGATATGATGGGCAGCACAAGAAAGCTCTTCGTGCCGCTGTCAAAGTACCTTTCCAAGACTGTAAAAGCCAACGAGCACCTGTGCTTCATCAGCTATGAGCAGGATATGGGCAAGAAGGCTGCGGAGACCGTAGAGCCCTTCTATGTCCGCAAGAAGAGATTTTTCGAGAAATAATTCAGAGGTGTTTTTTTGATACAGACAGAGGATATGGAGTTCGCTCCGAGGATAATAACTCCCGAGAATACCACAGAGGACAGCGATGTGGAGCTCAGTCTCCGACCGCAGACCCTCCATGAGTATATCGGACAGGACAAGGTGAAGGAGAACCTCGCCATATATATCGAGGCTGCAAAGCGCAGGAGCGAGCCCCTTGACCATGTGCTCCTGTACGGACCTCCCGGACTTGGAAAGACCACTCTTTCCTCTATTATCGCACATGAGCTGGGAGTGAACCTCCGCGTTACCACAGGTCCCGCCATTGAAAAGCCGGGCGACCTTGTATCGCTGCTCACCAGTCTTTCGGACAACGATGTGCTTTTCATAGACGAGATACACCGACTGTCCCGTGCGGTAGAGGAGATACTCTACCCTGCACTGGAGGACAGAGTAATAGATATAATCATCGGCAAGGGTCCTTCCGCACGTTCAATACGTATGGATTTGAAGCCCTTTACCCTTATCGGAGCCACCACCAGAGCAGGACAGCTCTCGGCGCCTCTCCGTGACCGTTTCGGCGTTATACAGCGTCTGGAGCTGTACACCAAGGAACAGCTCACGGATATCGTCCGCAGAAGTGCGATGATACTGGGCATACCCTGTACTGCCGACGGCGCTGCGGAAATAGCGGGCAGAGCAAGAGGTACGCCGCGTATAGCCAACAGGCTTTTAAAGCGCGTCCGCGACTTTGCAGATGTAATGGGCAACGGACAGATAACACAGGAGATAGCTTCCATAGCTCTCAGCCGACTGGATATAGACCAGCTGGGACTTGACGGCCTTGACAGGCGTATGCTTGAAATGATAATCAAGGGCTACGGCGGCGGTCCTGTGGGACTTGAAACTCTTGCTTCCGCAATAAACGAGGAAAGCGTCACACTTGAAGATATATGTGAGCCTTTCCTTATGCAGCTGGGATTTCTGGGGAGAACTCCCCGCGGCAGAGTTGCCACACGACTTGCGTATGAGCATCTCGGCATAGCTGCTCCCGAACAGGCGGCAGCTCCCGATGATGGACAGATGAGCTTCTGATAACTATTCTGCTCAAAGGGGATGAGTATTTATGTTCAGTCTGGCTTCATGGAGATATAATTTAAAATACAATACAGAAAAGGTACAGCAGCCCGAATTCGGAAAAATGATAAACGGACAGGGTATGGGGCTTGTTTCAAAGCTTCGCTACGGGATATGCACCATGAGCTTCAACGGCTGTGAGGTCATAGCTGTGCATAATGCTCTTGTCTACCTTGGTCAGCCTAAGGAGCTGAAGGATATCGCCTTCTATATGGAGCGCTTCCGCCTGCTTATGGGCTTTTTCGGCTGCAATGTCTTTACCCTTGGACTGGCTCTGAAGCATTTCGGCGCCATATGTCCGCGCATAAGCAGTACAGACGGCACGGAGGCTTTCATAGTCACATTCTGGACAAAGAAGCCCTTTCTGTCATCTATCCATACGGTTTTCTGCGTAAATACTCCGGGCGGCATAAAGGTCTATAACCGCTACAACAACGTTGATACGACATATCTGTGCAAGGACGTTGAGGAGGTAGCGGGCAAACGCCGTCCCATAGCTATGTACAAGATAAAGTGAATTGAGAATTGAGAATGGAGAGTTTGTAGGGGTCGTCGCTCCTGTTAGGAGCGCCTTCGGAATGTTTCGCTGTTCTCTATAAGCTTGGAACAGCGACCAGAGGTGACTCCCCATAAAATGGGGAGATGTCAGCGAAGCTGACAGAGGGGACGGGCTGGTTAAGCCTGCCTCTGGACTCCGCCAAAGGAACACAGTCCCTTTGGAATCCCATTCATATTCTCAGCAAGTTATTGCGTTAAATTCTGATCTATCTCAGCAGCATAACTTCAACTTTCAACTACATTAAGGAGATTTTCAATGGCAAAATTGTTCGGGACCGACGGTCCGAGAGGTATTGCGGTGACCGACCTCACCTGCGAGCTTGCCATGCAGACGGGAAGAGCCGCTGCAATGGTGCTTGCGAAAAAGGGCGGCGGAAAAACTAAAATACTCATCGGCAAGGATACGAGACTATCCTCGGACGCGCTGGAAGCAGCTGTGTGCGCAGGGATATGCTCCGTCGGTGCAGACGCCGAACTTCTGGGAATAGTACCGACCCCTGCGGTGGCGCACCTCATAGGCACTCTCGGCGCAGACGGCGGCATAATGATATCGGGCAGCCATAACGGCGCTGAATTCAACGGTATCAAGATATTCTCATCAAAAGGACATAAGCTCATGGAGGACGCCGAGGACGAGATTGAACATCTTGTGCTTTACGCCCCTGAGGAGATAAAGTTCTGCTCCCATGAAGATGTGGGCAGAGTTATACATTGTCAAAACGCAGCTGATGAGTATATCAGCCATATCATGGAGATAATCCCCCATGACCTCAGCGGACTGAAAGTTGCTTTGGACTGCGCAAACGGCTGCGCGGCATATACCGCCGAGAAGCTGTTTACCGCTCTTGGAGCGGAGGTGCTTGTCATAGCCGACAAGCCCGACGGACACAATATCAACAAGGACTGCGGCAGCACCCACGTACATCACCTTATGGAGTACGTTGTGGAGAACGGCTGCGACTGCGGACTTGCCTTTGACGGTGATGCAGACCGATGTATAGCCGTTGACGAGCAGGGACTTATGATAGACGGCGACAGACTTATCGCCATATTTGCCAAAAGCATGAAAGAACGGGGCACTCTCGACAGCGATGCGGCAGTAGTTACGCCCATGAGCTGTCTCGGACTGCGGAAATATGCCGCAGCCAACGATATAAACCTGATAAGCTCGGGAGCAGGTATCCGCTACGTCCTTGAACGTATGCTGGAGGGCGGCTACAAGCTGGGCGGCGAGCCCAACGGTCATATCATTTTCCTTGACGACGCAGGTACGGGGGACGGACAGCTTGCAGGAGCCCGTCTGCTGAGCATAATGAAGCACAGCGGCAAAAAGCTCAGCGAGCTTGCGGGCGATATGCCTGCATATCCTCAGGTCAAGCTCAACGTCAAGATACCGGCTCACTACAAGGAGATCTGGAAAAACGAAAAGACCGTTACCGACCTCATCGAGGAGTACGAAAATGAGCTTGGCAGCGAGGGCAGGATACTTGTCCGCGAAAGCGGAAAAGAGCCTATCGTACGCATAATGACCGAGGGAAACGACTTCGGCCGCATAAACGATATGGCAGTTGAGATAGCTCAGCGCATTAAAGAAAGCTGCGCGTTCAGAGCATGAGCGCGATGAAATATAAGGAGCATTTATTTTGAGAACAGCAAATAACTGGAAGGACTACAAGATATTAGATACATCGGACGGCGAAAAGCTGGAAACATGGGGCGGCATCAGCCTTGTGCGTCCCGATCCCCAGATAATCTGGAAGACCGAGCGCACCGATCCACTGTGGAAAACAGCTGACGGTCACTACCACCGTTCCAATCAGGGCGGCGGCAAGTGGGAGTTCCGTAGAAAGCTGTCCGAGTCATGGAATATAAGCTACGGCGACCTTACCTTTAATATCCGTCCCACAGGCTTCAAGCACACGGGACTTTTCCCCGAGCAGGCTGTGAACTGGGATTTTATGGCGGATAAGATAAGAAACGCAGGCCGCGAGATAAACGTGCTGAACCTGTTCGCCTACACAGGGGGAGCTACCCTTGCCTGTGCAGCTGCGGGTGCTTCCGTATGCCATGTTGACGCATCAAAGGGCATGGTGCAGTGGGCAAGAGACAACGCGGCGGCTTCGGGACTTACCGAAAAGCCCATACGCTGGATAGTGGACGACTGTGAGAAGTTCATTGCCCGTGAGATACGCCGCGGACGGAAGTATGACGCGGTAGTTATGGATCCGCCCAGCTACGGCAGAGGTCCGGGAGGCGAGGTATGGAAGCTTGAAAACTGCGTATATGACCTTGTGAAGCTGTGCTCGGGAGTTCTCTCCGACCAGCCCCTGTTCTTCCTGATAAACAGCTATACTACGGGACTTTCGCCCTCGGTAATGGGGTACATACTGGGGACGGTCCTTACAGATAAATTCGGCGGCAGCGTAAGCTTCGACGAGATAGGGCTCCCAGTAAGATCAACGGGAATGACACTGCCATGCGGCTCTACCGCCATCTGGCAGCAGCGTGACTGATTAGCTTGTAGGGGCGGCGTTCCGCCGCCCGTGAAATGAAAAACTGTAGGGGCTGGCGCAGCGAACTGCTGCACGTACCCTCTGTCCTTCGGACATCTCCCTACACTGTAGGGAGTCACTCGACAGCCCGTGAATAACAATGAGATAAGGATAGAATATGAAAAAAACACTGACAGCACTTATTGCTGCGGCAATGACGTTTACCGCAGTATCATGCGGAAAGAAAGCCGACAGCTCGGCTCCGGAGACTGCTGCGGAGACTACAAACAGCATCGCGGACATACTTCAAAGCACTACAACCGCCGAGGAGCTTGAGCAGGAGATAGCCAAAATGAAAGAACAGGCGATGGAGCGCGTAGACCTTACCGCCAAGCCGCTCCCCGAATATACTGTTCCCGATGACTGGCATGAGATCTCGGACGGGCGGGTAAAGATGCTTGTTCCTGCCGATGTTGAGGATAAGTCATCATCTACGGGCACGCTCATATTAGGAAAGTTCATGAATGAGGATAAATCGGTATCTGTCATTACAATGGAGGGCAACGACTGGAGCGAGCATGAAGAGGACGGGGACGAAGTAGACAACTACTTCCCCGAAATAAGTGAGGAAAACTATACCAAGGCATTTAAGGAGCTGGGACTTGATTACGACGGCACACGCACTTCATTCTATAAAGCGGTGCTCTCGTTCACAAGTGCCGACCGCACTGATGAGAATGCAGAGGCATTTAATGTCGCTGCACTGGCAAAGGGAATGTGCTTTTACGCATTTCCCGAGGTCTATTATAAGGGATCCGACGGACATGATATTTATGCACATGCCTATTTCGCAGAGAATATGCTGGGAAAGACCACCAATGCGGACAACTCGAGGTACTGGGTGGGCGCTTTTGCCGACAGCAATACTGAGTATACGCTCATTGTCAACGCCAGATCACAGGAAGAAGCACTGATGATATGCTCCACCTTAACTTTTGTTGAAGAACAGGGATAAATATGGATAATATAATCGAAATAAAAGGTCTGCACTTCTCTTATGAGTCCGACGACGAGGAAAAGAAGTCCGTCGAGGTACTCAAGGGCATAGACCTTGACATAAAGCAGGGGGAGTTCGTAGCGGTGCTTGGACACAACGGCTGCGGAAAGTCCACCCTTGCTAAACATTTGAACGCTATACTGCTCCCCACCGAGGGAACGGTCAGAGTGGACGGCATTAACACAAAGGACGAGGACAAGCTGTTCGAGCTCCGTCAGAGGGCGGGAATGGTTTTCCAGAATCCCGACAACCAGATAGTTTCCTCCATAGTTGAGGAGGACGTGGCATTCGCCCTTGAAAACTTAGGCGTCCCCTATGAGGAGATGCGCAGGCGAGTGGACGACAGCCTTAAAGCCGTGGGAATGTACGAGTACAGGCTCCACTCCCCAAGTCAGCTCTCAGGCGGTCAGAAGCAGCGTGTGGCTATTGCAGGCATAATCGCCATGCAGCCAAAGTGCATAATCCTTGACGAGCCCACTGCCATGCTTGACCCGCAGGGACGAAAGGAAGTCCTTGCCACCATACACCGCATGAACCGTGAGCAGGGCATAACCATTGTCCTCATAACCCATTATATGGACGAGGCTGCGGACTGCGACCGAGTTGTGGTCATGGACAAGGGACAGGTAGTTCTCGACAACGTCCCCGAGAAGGTATTCTCACAGGTGGAGAAGCTGAAGTCTATCGGTCTTGACGTGCCACAGGTCACAGAGCTGGTATGGGAGCTCCGCAAGGCAGGCTGCGACATATCTCCAGAGATAATCTCGGAAAAGGACTGCGTTGCGGCAATAGAGAAGCTGTTCGCTAACTGAGGACAGCAAAGAAAAGGAGAATAGAATTGGCGATCCTTGAAACACAGGAGCTTACATACACCTACAGCGTGGGAACCCCCTTTGAAAAGACCGCTGTAGACCATGTGAGCCTTAAAATAGAAGAGGGCGAAATGGTAGGCGTAATGGGTCACACAGGCTCGGGAAAATCCACGCTCATACAGCATTTCAACGGACTTCTCAAGCCCACCTCGGGCAAGGTGCTCCTTGACGGCAGGGACATATGGGCTGACAAGGACAAGATACGTGACGTCCGCTTCAAGGTGGGACTTGTTTTCCAGTATCCCGAGTATCAGATATTCGAGGAGACCGTCTACAAGGACATTGCCTTCGGCCCTAAGAATATGGGACTTGACGAGGCGGAGATAAAGCGCCGCGTATATGAGACATCCCATGATATCGGGCTTAAAGAGGAGCTTCTGGAGCGTTCACCCTTTGAGCTTTCGGGCGGTCAGAAGCGCCGTGTGGCTATCGCAGGTGTAATGGCTATGGAGCCGAGAGTGCTCATTCTCGACGAGCCTACCGCAGGTCTTGACCCTGCGGGCAGAGATAAGATACTCGACCACATCAAGCGCTATCATGAGCGCACTAAAAATACCATACTCATCGTTTCCCACAGCATGGAGGACATCGCAACCTTTGCGGACAAGATACTTGTCATGAGCAAGGCAAAGCTCTTCTGCTACGACGAAACGGTGAATGTGTTCGCAAGAGCCGACGAGATATCAGATATCGGTCTCGACGTACCACAGATAACCAAGGTCTTCGGAGAGCTCAGACGCAGAGGTCTGGACTTCGGCAAAGAGGTCTACACCGTGGGCTATGCCCGCGACCTGCTTCTGAAACATCTGAAGGAAAGGGAGGTACGCTGAATGCTGAGAGATATCACGATCGGACAGTACTTCCCCGGGGAGAGCATTATCCACAGGCTTGACCCCAGATTCAAGATAGTTATAACCCTGCTCTACATCATCATGCTCTTTTCAGGCGGCAATTACCTCTGCCTTATAGCAGGAGCCGTGTATACCTTCGGAGCCATGCTCCTTTCACGTATACCCTTGAAGATGTTCTGGAAGAGCGTAAAGCCCCTGCTTCCGTTCCTTGTAATAACAGCGGTGCTGAATCTGCTGCTCATGAGTACGGGAGAGGTGCTGTGGCAGTGGAAATTCCTTAAAATAACCGACAGCGGACTGAATACCAGCGTATTCATGGTCATAAGGATAGTTCTCCTTATTATGGGAAGCTCCCTGCTGACCTATACAACGTCCCCTATAACGCTTACTGACGCTATCGAGCGGCTGCTCTCGCCGCTGAGAAAGATAAAATTCCCCGTACATGAGCTGGCTATGATGATGTCCATCGCGCTCAGATTCATACCCACCCTCATCGAGGAAACGGACAAGATAATGTCCGCTCAGAAAGCCCGAGGAGCTGAAATAGACACAGGAAGCTTCACAACGAGAGCAAAGAACCTCATCTCCATACTTGTGCCCCTGTTCATATCCGCATTCAGACGTGCGGACGAGCTGGCAACAGCAATGGAGTGCCGCTGTTATCACGGCGGAGAGGGAAGAACAAGACTGAGACAGCTTAGATCTGCTCCGAGAGACTATATCGCACTTGCCGTAACTATCCTGTTCCTTGCGGGAGTGATAGTGCTCGGCAAGGTATTTTGACGCGGAGCTGAAAGAGGATAGAGATGAACAAAGAAGAAAAGCGAGCCGCAGCCCGATTGCGATGGGAGCGGTTCAAGAAAGGAAAATTCTACGGGATATTATATGACAAGGGTCTGCTATATTTCTTTTTGTCTTTCCTGATACCATTCTGTATATTCTGGTATGCTCTGGGCAGCTACGGCGTACACCCTTTCGGGGACAGACAGATACTTGTTGTAGACCTTTGGCATCAGTATTATCCCTTTTTCCGTGTAGTGCGCGAAAAGCTGGTAAACGGCGGTTCGTTCCTGTATTCATGGGAAAACGGACTGGGTACCAATTTTCTTTCCCTTATATCCTATTACGCAGCAAGTCCGCTGAACTGGCTGTCGGTATTCTTTGACGACGACCATGTACGCGACGCACTGACGTTTATACTTTCCGCAAAGATAGGCTTTGCAGGAGCTTTTTTCAGCACATTCCTGAGATACACCTACAAGCGCAGGGATTTTTCCATATGCATGTTCTCGGTGATGTACGCCCTTTGCAGCTATACTCTGGGCTATTACTGGAACGTCATGTGGTTCGACACGGTAGCGCTGTTCCCGCTGGTAATGCTGGGCATAGTGGCACTGTGCCGCGAGGGAAAGTGGAAGCTCTACACCTTAGCCCTCATGCTTTCGCTGGTGGCTAATTACTATATAGGTTATTTCACCTGTATTTTCTCTGTATTTATGTTTGCTGCGGCGAGCATAATAGAGTGCAGGGGCATAAAGGACTGGTTCAGGAAGCTTTTCCTGATGGTACGCTCATCGGTTATAGGAGTAGGTCTCGGCGGCTTCATGCTGCTGCCTGCATATTTCGGACTAAAGCTTACCTACAGTGTCAACAACACCATGCCCCATGAAATATCCTTTTACGAGGACTGGAGAAAGATATTCGCACATCTGCTCTCCTATGACGCTCCCACAAAGGTGGACGGACTTCCAAACTTTGCCTGCGGAATGTTAGCGGTGCTCCTCTTCGGAGTATTCCTGTTCTCATTCGGCATAAAGATAAGGGAAAAGATAGCGTCGCTGCTCATGCTGGCGCTCATAGCCGTTAGCTGTAATATGAATATCCTGAACTTTATCTGGCACGGCTTCCACTTCACGAACCAGATACCCTACAGATTCGCCTTTATATTCAGCTTTGTACTGGCAGCAGCAGGCTTCAGGGCTTTCGATATTATCCTGTCAAGGGGAATAAAGATATATCAGCTTGTGCTGATGGTCATAGCTCCCGTGACGGTATTCGTGCTGAATTACTACGCGGCAGGGAAGAAATTCGAGTTCGAGGGCGCGCTGAAAAGCTCCATAATTATCACGGGAGCATTCTGGCTCATATTCATCGCGGCGAAGATATTCCCGTTCAAGACACAGAAAATGCGCAATGCGCTCATGACCCTTGCCCTTTCGGCAGCAGTGTTCAGCGAGTTCATAGCCAATGCGCAAATGGGCGTCAAGACTGTCGATACCACAGGCTACAGCGATTACCCCACCTGCTATGAAGAGATAGAGGAGCTTCTTGACTGTACGAGAAAGACCGACAAGACCCTGTTCTACCGCACCGAGGTGAGCCAGACCTACACGCTCAACGACAGTGCCCTTTACGGATACTACGGTCTGTCCCAGTTCTCATCGGCTGCAAATGTTTCCGTTACCACTATGTGCAAGCGTCTGGGACTTTATGCCTCAGAAGCAGGAAACAGGTACTACTACAGAACATCTACTCCCGTTGTGAATTCACTTCTGGGAATAAAATACCTCATCAAAAAGGACGGCATGCTCAACTCAGAGGAGTGGGTAATGGAGAATATCCAGACCTCCGACGGCTCAAATCTCTATGAGAACCGCTATCCGCTGGGGCTGGGATATATGGTGGACGAGAATATCCTCAGAATGGAGGATAACGGCGGTGCCAATCCCTTTGAGTATCAGAATGAACTTATCCGACGGGCTTCGGGCGTTGAGGATAAGCTGTTCGTGCCTCAGCCCGTTGCACTTGTTGAGTACGATGGACTTGAGATAACCAAAAACGGCTATGGAAATTATACCTTCCAGAACGATTCCGACCAGCCTACAGGCAGCGTCACATACACCTATGACTGTATCGACGGCGGCTACCTCTACGGCTATGCAAACGGCACAGGCGGCACCTGCGACTCTCTTGAGATAAAGTGCGGCGACGTGCCTATAGATTCGGGCAAGCTCATTGAGAGCTACCCCATAGTTTTCCCCATGGGAAACGGTCAGGCAGGAGAGAGCTCTACGGTCAGGCTTACTTCAAACGAGAAGCATAAGTCGGGCAACTTCAAGATAATGGTATACGCTCTGAACAAGGATACCTTTGAAAAAGCTTACTGTGCTCTTGCTGATGAGCAGCTGCAGATAAGGAGCTTTAAGGATACCGATATAATCGGTTCTGTTGACGCCAAAAAGGACGGGATAATGTTCCTGTCCATACCCCATGAAAAGGGATGGAGCGTATATATCGACGGCGAGAAGGCAGAGACCTTCAAGCTTTTGCAGGCTATGACGGGCGTAAGAGTGTCCGCAGGCAGGCACAATATCGAATTGAAGTATACTCCCGAGGGCTTCCCTTTGGGTGTTGCTATATCCTTTGCAAGCCTTGTGCTGTTCGTGCTATGTGTCATTTTTGAACGCAGACGCAGGATACGCCGTCAGGCGCTGGCAGCGGAAGCTGCGGCGGCTCAGGCAGCAGCACAGCAGGAGGAAAATCCCTACAGACAGGGAGCTGCCATATATGACCAGCTTGGAGTCCCGAGACCCGAGGACCATATCGGACGGGTGGAGGATTCCGAGGTAGTGCTGTATGACGGCATCAAATCTGCTGAAAAGGAGGCGGATAATGCGCAATCTGAAAGTGATGATAGCCTACAGAGGCACTAAGTACCACGGTTTTCAGCGGCAGAGCAATGCCATGACCGTGCAGGAGATGCTTGAAAGCAAGGTCTCAAAGGTGCTAAACGAGCCTGTGACCATTACAGGCTGCTCACGGACGGATACGGGAGTCCACGCCAATATGTTCTGCTTTAATGTAAAGACCGAAAGCAAAATAAACTGCCTCGGCTTTTGCAGGGGCGTAAACGGCGAGCTTCCCGATGATATATCTATACTCAGCTGTGAGGACGCACCTCTTGATTTCCATGCACGTTTCGACTGTAAGGGAAAGGAGTATGTCTATAAAATACACTGCAGCGAGTCGAAGAATCCCTTTGCGGCAGATCTTATGCTGCATTACAGGAGAAAATTCGATATTGAGGCTGCAAGACGGGCTTCCCGGTATTTCGTTGGGACCCATGATTTTTCATCGTTTTGTGCCGACTGCACAAATGTTTCCACTACTGTAAGAACGATTTATTCTTTCAGAATAGAAAATAGTGGAGATTCTGTGATAATGCTTGTAAAAGGCAACGGTTTTTTGTATAATATGATTAGGATAATGGCGGGGACTCTTCTGGACGTCAGCGAAAAGCGCATAGCTCCCGATGATATACCTGCTATCCTTGCAGCAAAAGACCGCCTTCAGGCAGGAAGAACGGCAATGGCTCACGGACTGTACCTGAACCGTGTGTTCTACAGTGAGGAGGAGCTGCTGAAAGATATATAAAATACGGAACAAGGATAAGGAGGTGCCAGCGTGCCTAAAATGTACGACGCCGACGACATCGTCGATCAGAAAAATCGAAAGAGGCGGCGGAAAAGGCTTAGACGTTTATTGACAATACTGCTGGTAGCAGCTCTTGGAACGGGTCTTTATTTTACCCGCGATAAGTGGTATAATAAGTTAAGGGGAATAGGTGAACAGTACAGGACTATCGTAAACACAGGTCAGCTGGCTGAGGGAAATTTTCCCATTGAGGTCAGCGGCGGTGCCGATTACCAGCTTGTCTCATCAGGCAAGAAGATGATCGTGCTCAGCGATACTTACACTTACTTTTATGATACTGACGGAAATCTTCTGAAGCGCCGTCAGCATACATACACCAATACGGTACTTCGTGCAGCAGGCGGAAAAGCTCTGCTCTACGAAAACGGCGGAAATGAATTCAGCGTAGAGAATGAGGAACAGATCCTCTATGAGAAGAATTTCGCCGATAAGCAGATCCTTTTTGCGAGGATCAGCGAGGAAGGCTTTACAGCGGTAGTCACTACATCCGAAAACTACAGCTGTGAGCTGGAGGTATATGATAAAAGGGGAAATGGCATATACAAAAGACAGTGTATCGAAAAGGTCAGCGACGTGAGCTTCATCAACGGAAGCAAGGGTTGCGTGCTGAGCTATATCTCAGCTGAAAACGGTCAGCTCGTTACAAATGTTCAGGAAATAAACCTCAGTGAAAAAGGTGAGAAATGGACGTCTCCCGGACTCAATACTCTCGGACTTGAGGTGTGCGGTTTCGGAAACGGAGCTTTCGTGCTCGGTACAGACGCCTGCGGATACGTTGACAGCAGCGGTCAGATAAGCTCGTATTACTCATACGACGGCGAGCTTGTTGCAGGTGCCAGCGAGAACGGCAACTCGGCTGTCATCGTAAATAACGACGACAGAAGAAAATATATTATGGCAATATTCACAGGCTGCGATTCTGAGCCTCTCATCGTTGAGCTCAGCGAGCCGTCGGTAGACGTTGCCATATATGAGGACCTTGCCTATGTAATGTGTCAGGGCAATATCAAAGCCTTTGACTTTAACGGCGGGCTCCGTTCCATTGCTGAGGTAAGCGATTCCTACACAGGCTTTGTACGAAATCAGGAGCATATTTTCCTGAAGGGCTATAATAAAATAGACCGTATAGACTATGAAAGCTGACCTTGCACTTTGAATTTTTAAATCTCGAAGGGAGGCAGCGCCATCCTCTTGACAGGCGCAATTAGTATGGGTGTACAATTCTGGTGGTTTTACGATGTTATCGCAGCAGCTGTGATACTCGTGTGTGTGTTCCTTGCAGTTCGTAAAAGGCTTATGAAAGCTGCAATTACATTGACAGGATTAGTTCTGGCGGCGATAATCGCCTTTTCGGCAAGCGGTCCTGTTGCAAACCTTTTTTACGGACAATCGGTAAGGAGCAGTAATATCAAAAAATTCGATCTTTCCCTTGAATCGGCGGATTTTATAGAAGATCTTGCAAACTATATCGATACTCTCGGCTATAATGTCAGAATACAGAACGATTCGCTGAAAGCTGCTTTTAAAGATGAAAAAGATCCCGAGGGCAGCATATATAAGTATCTGAATAATATCAACAACAGAGAAGTAGATGAAGAAAACATTTTCATAAATAAGCTCCATGAGGGATATGCAACTGTTATCAGTAATTATATTGCCAAGAAAACAAATGAATACGTTGCGGAGAGCGCAGCGGAGGTCATAAGAAAGCATCCCGAAAAGGCATATGAGTTTGCCGAGCTGCTTGCTGATGAAGATACCAAGCGCCCCGCATCTCAGTATATAACCGAAAACTTCACTAAAAAGCCGTACGTTACACAGATCAGGCTCATAGTATTCCTGATCGTGTTCGTGGTATGTGCTCTGATCGCTATTGCTATAGGCGTTTCGTCCGAGAAAAATTCTACCCCGATCGAGGGCTTTGTAGCAAATTCTATAAGCGGTATACTTGGTATCGCTATGGGCGTTATTTTTATAATTGCAATTGCAGCAATGATACGCCTGTATGTAATAATGGGAAGCAACAAGATGTTGTTCTTCAACCACGAAGCCATAGAAAGCACTTATGTATTCAAGTATTTCTATGACCTTGTGTCAGGGTTCTGATAAGCCCTGAGCTGCCTGCCATGGGGCAGGCGATCACTGAATAACTTACAGGAGGAACTGCCTGATGATAATGTGCAGTAAATGCAAAAAAAGACCTGCGGTGGTTTTCATAACCTCTGTGCAGGGAAACGAGAAGAAAAACGAGGGTCTGTGCCTTTCATGTGCGAGAGCGCAGAATATCCCTCAGATAAAGGAATACATGGATAAGCTGGGTATAACCGACGAGGAGCTGGATCAGCTCTCCGACCAGATGATGGGAATGCTGGACGGCGACAGCTTTGAAATGGGAGGCTCGGGCGTACTTCCTGATTTCATCACAAATATGTTCGGGGGAAATGAGGGCGAAGGAGAAAGCTCCGATGCTGATGACAGCAAGGGCGGATTTGATCCGAGAAGCCTGTTCGGAGGTATTCGCGGAAGCTCCGACGATGATAAGCCATCGGAAAACAAGGAGAAAAAAAGCGGCGGCTTCGGCAGCAGGAATAAGGAAAAAAGGCAGAAGGAGCCTAAGTTCCTCGGAAGCTACTGCACCAATCTATCACAGAAAGCTGCTGAGGGAAAGCTTGACGCTATCATCGGCAGAGATGACGAGATAGCAAGAGTTATACAGATACTTTCAAGACGTACCAAAAACAACCCCTGTCTCATCGGTGAACCCGGTGTCGGTAAGACAGCTATCGCAGAGGGTATAGCTCTGCGCATAAACGAGGGCGATGTGCCCTTCAACCTTGCGGATAAGAAGATATACCTCCTCGATCTTACAGCTCTCGTTGCGGGAACTCAGTTCCGCGGACAGTTTGAGAGCCGTGTAAAGGGACTTGTTGACGAGGTAAAGAAAGAGGGCAATATCATACTCTTTATCGACGAGGTGCATAACCTTGTAGGCGCAGGAGACTCAGAGGGCTCCATGAACGCCGCAAATATCCTGAAGCCTGCCCTTTCAAGAGGCGAGGTGCAGGTAATAGGTGCTACAACCTTCGGTGAATACCGCAAGTACATCGAAAAGGACTCCGCTCTGGAGCGCCGTTTCCAGCCTGTTACCGTAAACGAGCCTACTATCGAGGACACAGTTAACGTTCTTGTGGGCATCAAGAAGTACTATGAAGAATTCCACAGAGTACACATCTCAGACTATCTGGTAAGAGTCTGTGCTGTTCTTTCAGAGAGATATATCACTGACAGATTCCTGCCCGATAAGGCTATCGACCTGCTGGACGAGAGCTGCGCATACGCTTCCATACGCTCTGCCGAGATAGCCGAGTATGAGAAACTCAAAAAGGAGATAAAGATACTGGAGGATATGGAAAGCTCCATATCCGAGGAGGAAGAGATAGACTACAAGGCACTTGCAGAGGTCAAGGGCAAGCTCATACACACCCGTGAGAGCGCGGCTGCGGCAAAGGAAAAGGCTGAGAACGTAAACGTTGTGGAGTCTGACGTTACCAAGGTCATCGAGCGCTGGACGGGTATCCCCGCAAGCAAGATCGCAGAGAACGAGTTCATGAAGATAGCAAGGCTGGAGGACTCCCTCAAGAAGCGCATTATCGGTCAGGACGAGGCTGTAGGCGTGCTCACAAGAGCTATCAAGCGCACAAGAGTACAGCTGAGCAAGCGCCGCAGACCTGCTTCGTTCATATTCGTGGGTCCTACAGGCGTGGGCAAGACAGAGCTTGTAAAGGTTCTTGCCGAGGAGCTCTTTGATTCTCCCGACCCGCTTATCAGACTTGATATGACAGAGTATATGGAGAAGCACTCCGTTGCCCGTATGATAGGCTCTCCTCCCGGCTATGTAGGCTATGAGGAGGCAGGACAGCTCACCGAAAAGGTGCGCCGCAAGCCTTACTCTGTAATACTCTTCGACGAGATCGAAAAGGCTCACCCCGACGTTATGAATATACTCATGCAGATACTGGACGAGGGCAAGGTGGACGACGCCCACGGCAGAACTGTAAACTTTGCAAATACCATAATCTGTATGACCTCAAATGCAGGCTCTACAGACAAGAGCATTGGTGTGGGCTTCAACCGCACAGCCAATGAGGTCACAAGGGATAAGGCTATGAAGGGACTGAGAGATTTCCTGCGTCCCGAATTCATAAGCCGTATCGACGAGATAGTAGTGTTCAAGGATCTCACCAAGGAGGACTACGCTAAGATAGCTGCCCTCAACCTTGACGAGATGAATGAGCCCCTTGCCGAAAAGAATATCACCCTCGGCTATACAGACGATGCGCTGAAGCTCATTGCGGAGAAATCTTTCGGAAAGCCCTACGGCGCAAGAGATATCCGCCGTGTTATCCGTCAGGAAATTGAGGATAAGGTGGCTGACATCATTATAGAAAAGGCTTCTGAGATAGGAAAGATAGAAATATCTGCCAAGGACGGCGAGCTGGTCGTTAAGGGCAGAAAGGAGAAAGCAAAAGATGAAGCATAAGTTTACTGCGGCTTTTATGGCTGCTGCTATGACTGCCGCAGGTCTTACGGGCTGTATGGAAAAAAAGCAGCCCACTTCTTCAAATAAGAGCACAGAGACTGCCGTGACAACTTCGGCTTCTTCTGAGAGCAGTGACCTTCCTAACGGAGAGTTCTTATCCGAGAGCATGGAGCTCATAAAGCTGAAATATGCGGACGTTCCCGACCTTGAAAGCGGTCCTGAGCTGAAAATAAGCGATACAAGCGCTAAGCCTGGCGAGACAGCAAAGGTCACGGTTTCCGTAAAGGGAGCTAAGGGTAAGTGGAGCATGTGCGGGATCCATGTTACCTATCCTGATGTGCTTGAATGTCAGCTGGAAAACGAAGAAAACTATACTGCCAAGTATGAGCCTGGAAATGCTGTTGCAGGCAATTCGGGCTTTGTGGCTATGGACTGGCGCGAGAATCTTGACGAGGAGCTTGTGAGGGAGCATCAGCTGTCATTCTTCTTCACCACCATGTTCATGGACAAGCAGGGCGGCGACGGAGATATAGCAACATTCTTCCTGAAGGTTCCCGACGACGCTCAGGTCGGCACGGTATACAATTTAGGCTTCTATTATAAGGAGTCCGATATGTTCCGCGACCTTGAGGGCGACCTTGCTTTCGAGAAATACGCATTTACACATATGACAAGCGGAACTATCACAGTCAGATAATAATAAAAAGCTGCGGCATTTATGCGGCAGCTTTATTTTACACGGGAAAGGAAATACACAATGAATAAAAAAGAAACGGCAGAAATAAAGAAGAATTTTTCCGATAAGAGCGGCTTTTTCATTATGGAGCGCGTACTCACGGCGTTTATAGACGCGGAGAAGAACCTCCGCTACCACAATGTGAGCTCATGTCTCACCATGCCCGTTGAGGAGCACGACGTATACGATGAGACCCTGAAAAAGGTCCTCAATACCAACGTGGGCAAGGCTTTTGTGGAGTACGAGTTCCCCAATGAGGCTTACGACGAGGGGCAGCCTCAGAATATCCTCTATACACTGCTCACCTCGGAGCTGAAAGACGATGTGGCTTGCGAGGACTTCCTCAACCATATCGCAAACAATATAGCCTACACAGGTCCTTTCGCTGTTATAACAGCCTACTGTACATACACTATCCGCAAAAAGGACAAGAACGACGAGTTCGCAGAGGGCGAGGACGAGATGTACCGCTATATCCTCACGGCTATCTGTCCGGTGAATACAAGCAAGGACGGCTTTATTTTCGACAGCGTGGGCAATGAGATAACCAAAAAGGTCAACACCGAGCTCATTATCAGCAAGGCTCCCTCGGACGGCTTCCTTTACCCTGTTTTCAGCAACAGGAGCTCCGATATCAATCATGTTATGTACTACACCAAGAACGTGAAATCGCCTAATGTATCCGTTGTTGAGAACGTTCTCGGCTGTACCTTTGTAATGTCTGCCGAGAGCGAGAAGAACAGCTTCCAGAGCATACTCAAAAACGTTGTTGGCGACGACCTTGACTATATGCTCATCAAGACCGTAAACGAGAAGATTCAGGAGGTCGTTGAGGACAACAAGGAGGATACCGACAGAGTTGTCATTGACAATGCAAAGCTCAAGGATATCCTCGTTGATGTGGGACTTCCGGAGGAGCGCGTGAATATGGTTGAGCCCGTATACGAAAAGGTCTGCGGAAATGCTCCCCTCACAGCGGCTAATCTTGTGGAGACCAAGACAGTGCTGACTTCGCCCGGTATAACCGTGAATATCAAGCCCTCTGCGGCTGATAAGGTCCGCACAAGCGTGGTGGAGGGCAGAAGATGCCTCCTTATAGATATTGACGACCCCACTATCGAGATAAACGGACTGCCCGTTACATTATAATGCGTAATTAAGGAACGCCTTTTGGCGTTCCTTTTTAGTTGAGAGTTGAGAGTGTGTAGGGGCGCCGTTTCGGCGCCCGCAAGTCTCAATGAACTCATGTAGGGAACGGCGTCCTCGACGTCCCATGCCTGACAGCTAAAAACTCCCCCACAATAGTGGGGGAGTTTTTCAGTGATTCTCCTTGATAGCGGTCTTTGCCTTGGCTACGATAGTCCTGTCGTTCTCATATGAGAGGATATTCCCTGCGTAGGAGATGTCCACCCAGCGTATCTCGGCTATCTCGCCTGCCTGCGGGGTAAAATCAACATTCTTCGCCTTTGCAAGGAAATAAACGACCACCTTTATGGTGTCCTTTTTCGGTGAATAGGTCACAGTTTCTCTGAATGTGGGATCAATTATCACGTCTATGGACGTTTCTTCCATTATCTCACGACGAGCAGTCTCCACCTCGGTCTCGCCCTTTTCCACATGTCCCTTGGGAAAGGACCAGTGACCGCTGTTGACGTGCTTTATCAGCAGAATTTCCGTATTGCCGTGGTATTTCCTGTAGACAATCGCGCCGCATGATTTCTCGTGAAGCATATATTATCCTTTCTTGCCCCGTATTTCGGGCAGAATAAAAGCAAGCAAAGCATTGCTTTTGTATTGTTGATACTATTATATCATATTTTTTATAATAAAGCAACTCCATAGATGTATCTTTTGAGATTTTTATTGATTTTGCACAAAACGGGCGATAACTGATTTTTGCGGTAAAAAAAGCAGTCCCGAAGGACTGCATCTGTGATATTTCAGTGCCCCAAAGGGTACTCTTTCTGCATTGCACGGTAAAACGGGATTATATTTTCGGGCTGTGAGAGCAGCTCCGCTGTCTGTTCCTTTGTCAGAGTATACGACCATATGGGAGCGGAATCAAATTGACTTTGGGCATGAGGGTCCGACGCAAGCCAGTATTGCTCGTATGCCTTCCGGTGACATTTGAAGATGATATACCGGGGCGTTTTGGCAAGAAGCTGAGGATCACCGCCGTAGTTGGGCAGCTTATGCTCCTTTTCGATGATCGGCTGATCCACATATCGGCTCAGTGACGGGTCATTGTTTATGCGCTCCCTGAGCCATTCAACTACCTTGTTGGGATTATCCAGCAGGTATTTTGCTTCATTTTCGTTTTCTGTCAATATCTCGGGACAGCTGGTCTCATGGAGACCGACCTTGACGGGGAATTCGCATCTGACATAATATCTGATATCCTCGGGATAACTGAAATGAGCAATACAGCAGATGTCGGCGTCATACAGTATCTCGCCGTTATTTTTCAGGATATAGCCCTTGTATCCAAAGTATCCGGGGCCATTCACGGGAAACAGCTCCTTTCGTATCAGCTATAGGATAATTGTATCATAAAATGCACCAAATAGCAATGGTCAATGTCAGAAAACGGGACAGGAATATATGGGATATTTTCTGAATAGAATTACACAAAGCAAAACTTCAAGGAGGTCGACCTTATGGAATTAAAACTCAACAGAGAGACCGTTCCTGCTGCGGAAACTATATACGACGGCGTACAGGAGCAGGCTCTCGAAATGGATTACATTCTGCCTGATTACTGTCCCGACATATTCAGGCTTATCCGCTGTGATACACTGCCTGTTATCACGGACTGGTCCGTCAGCGGCAACAGGCTCACCTACGAGCTCATGTGCGATATACATATACTCTACTGCGGCGAGGACAGCTCGGCAGTACAGTCCGTTGACCAGCGCAGGAGCTTCACAAGGACGGTTGAGCTGGGCAGAGCGGCGGATTCTGCCGAGGTAAGGCTCATTCCCAAGACCGACCATGTGAACTACCGCGCTGTAAACAAGCGCAGGCTCGATCTGCGGGGAGCTGTTTCCGTGAAGATAAGCGTTGCGGGACAGCAGGAGCAGGAGGTCATATCCGACGCATTCGGCATGAATATACAGCTGAAAAAGGCTCCCGTAAAGTTTGCGGCGCAGAAGATAAACGCCGTGAAAAACGTCCGTATCGAAGAGGATATGGAGCTCACTCCCGCCCAGCCCGACGTGTCAAGTGTTCTGAGCTGCCGCTGCCGTGCTGCGGACTGTGATACAAAGCTTATCTCGGGAAAGCTTCTTGCCAAGGGCGAGGTGCAGGTGGAGCTGCTTTACTCGGGGAATGACGGCGCTGTGGAGCACATGAGCTTCTCTCCGGTCTACAGCCAGATAATCGACGTTGAGGGTATTGACGACAGCTTTGAATGTGCAGTCGCACCCGAGGTGGTGAGCTGTACCGTGACAGCGGCCGCGGACAGCGACGGGAATAACCGCATACTGCGCTGTGAGGCGGAGATACGTCTGGGCTGCCGAGCTGTGAAAACTGCCACAGCAATGATAGCCGAGGACGCCTTTTCAACAGTTTACCCCTGCCATGTTGAAATGTCCGAGATAAAAGCCGAGCAGATACCTGCGGCATACGACGAAAGCTTCCGCCATACCGCAAAGCTTGGTGAGGGAGACACCGTGCCACAGACCATTTACGCCATGTGGAGCGAGCCAAAGAACATCAACACCCGTATCGGTGAGGACGGGCGCTCCGTAGTTATCAGCGGTATGCTGTCCTATTCCATGGCGGCTAAGGACAGCGCAGGCATGATAGTCATGCCCGACCGTGACGAAGCCTTTGAGGAGACCATAGGGCTGCCCGAGGATATAAGCGGAGCATATGTATCGGCTGAGGTAAGCGTTAAGGAGACTGCCTATGACATATCCGCGGAGGGAGTTCTTACAGCAAGGTCTGATATTGCCGTGAAGCTTTCGGTATACAGCTCCGACTCCATAAAGGCGGTCACAAACATAGTTATCGACGACTCCGCCAAAAAGGAGCGCGACGGTGACTATGCAATAAAGCTGTATTTCAGCATCGAAAACGAGAATGTCTGGGACATTGCCAAGCGCTACAGCACCAGCGTGGAAGCTATCATGGAAGAAAACGAGCTCAGCGGCGAGCGCCTTGAAAACGGCGGCATGCTGCTTATCCCTATAGTATCGTGAAGCAACTCTGTAGGGGGCGATGCCAACATCGCCCCGTTAAATATAAAAAACTGTGGGCTGATGTAGGCATCAGCCCCTACAAATACAGATTAAGGAGCAAAACATGACTAAAGATATATACAGCAATATCGCCGAGCGCACAGGCGGCGATATTTACATAGGTGTGGTGGGACCTGTGCGCACGGGCAAGTCCACCTTTATCAAACGGTTCATGGAATCCCTTGTGATACCCAATATCTCCAGCGAGTTCAAGCGGGAGAGGGCTCTCGACGAGCTGCCCCAGTCCGCCGCAGGCAAGACCATTATGACCACAGAGCCCAAGTTTATCCCCGAGGAGGCTGTCCGCATAGACCTTGGGGACGGCGCAGCCTTCAATGTTCGGCTCATCGACTGTGTGGGGTACATCGTTCCCAGCTCTCTGGGCTATATCGAAAACGAGCAGCCCCGAATGGTCATGACCTCATGGTTCGACGAGGAGATACCCTTCAATATGGCGGCGGAGATAGGCACACAAAAGGTCATCACGGAGCACTCCACCATAGGGCTGGTAATCACTACGGACGGCTCTGTGACGGATATCCCGCGTGAGGAGTACGAGGAGTGCGAGGAGCGCGTTATCCGCGAGCTTCGGGAGCTGGGCAAGCCCTTTGTGGTCATACTCAACACCGTTGACCCCAGTTCTCCCGAAGCAAGGGCACTGGCGGAGCAGCTCACGGAGCGCTACGACGCAAAGGTCATACCCGTGAACTGCCTTGAACTGACGGAAGAGGATATCCGCGGCATTATGCGGGAGATACTCTTCTCGTTCCCGATCAAGGAGATAAATATCCGCACGGCGCGGTGGATAAACACCCTCGATAAAGGACACTGGCTGAAATCCGAGATACTGGACTGCATACGCAGCGCCGCAAAGGACATACGCCTTGTCCGCGAGGCTGAGGAAGCCGCCGCCGCAATGGGGGAGTGCCCCAACGTGGTCAAGGCGGAGGTATCGGGCATTGACCTTGGCAAGGGCTCGGTGACAATCACTGCGGAGCTGGACAACAGCCTGTTCTACAAGATACTGGGGGAGACCACGGGTATCGAGATAGAGAGCGAAAGCGACCTCATGCCCCTGCTGTCGGAGCTCAACGACATTCGCCGTAAGTACAAGCGCATAGAGCCTGCCCTTGCGGAGGTGGAAGCCACGGGCTACGGTATCGTCATGCCCGAGCTTGAGGAGATGTCCCTCGAGGAGCCGAAAATTATTCGTCAGGGCGGCAAATACGGCGTGAAGCTCAAAGCCTCCGCCCCGTCAATACACCTTATGAAAGCCAATATCAATACCACTATCAGTCCAATCGTGGGAACTGAGCGGCAGTCCGAGGAGCTTGTCATGTATCTGCTGGACGGCTTTGACGACGACCCAAAGAAGATATGGGAGAGCAATATCTTCGGGAAGTCTCTCCACGAGCTGGTGAACGAGGGGCTTCACAGCAAGCTGTTCAAAATGCCTGTGGACGCACGAATGAAATTGCAGGAGACCCTGGAGCGCGTCATCAACGAGGGCTGCTCGGGACTTATCTGCTTCATATTGTGAAGAAAGGAGACCATTGGTCTCCTTTTTTCAGTGAGTAGATATTAGTGAGTAGTGAGTAGTAGGGGCGGCGTTTCGCCGCCCGCCTGTAACCATGAAATCTGTAGGGGGTGGCGTCCTCGACAGCCCGTCGTGCTGTGTAGGGGCGGATATTATCCGCCCGCTGTAAGTAGTCACTCGACGTCACGTTTTATAAATAAGGAAAGCGGCTGAACCGTTTGGTTCAGCCGCTTCTACCTTTAGGAATTTTCAATTTTAATCATGACTTCATCTTCAATTTTTGCGGGCATTAAAGCATAGATAAGATTACCTATCCCGCAGGTCCACCATACAGTTAAAAGAGCGACTTTAACATGATCTTTTTTCTTTTCTTTTACGACTAATGCATTGTTCTCGCCTTGAGACTGTATCTTATACCCCTGTGTTACATAGTCGTCGATTAACTGCTCGAATTCTTTTTTGGTTGAGCATCTTCTTATTCTGTTAGCCATATTCATATCCTCCTTAATGGTGGTTTTATCTGTTTTGCACCTATTTAGGTGCAATTTTATTATAACATATGGATATAATAAAAGCAATAGGTTTGCACTTATTTTAGTGCAGAAATTTAACTGGAGGATTTGTGCACTATGAATAAAGAGGTGGAAAAGGCGGTAGGGAACAACATCAGGCGGCTGCGTGAAAAAGCCGATATTACGCAGGAACAGCTCTCGGCGCGGTTGCAGGTCAACGGCTGCGACATCACGCGGAGCGCCCTTGCCAAGATAGAAGTGGGACAGCGCCACCTTTACCCCGACGAGATAATACTGCTGAAAAAGCTGCTGAACGTCAGCTACGATGATATATTTGAGATATAAAAAAGGAGTACCGAGAGGTACTCCTTTTCTTGTAGTGGCGGATATTATCCGCCCGCTGTAAACAAAACCTATGCCCGTTGTTGCCCTCCATTTTATTTCGGGCAACAAGAAAGCCGTGCTGCCTAAGCACGGCTTTCCTGTTCTGATTTGTCCCTTACAATTAAGTTTTGGAATTATTATAAATCTGCTGCCGCTTGTAGTGCAGTTAGCGGCAGCAGTTATAACCTGAGGGTTTAGGAGCTGTGCCCCTTATTTGTTTGCGATCAAGCGAACTTCCAGTAATCGAATTCGCAGTCGCCGCTGAATACCATGTAGATATCCTTAACGCCGTTTACGTCATTCTCTACTGCTGCGAGTTCGTTCTCGCTGCCGTTGAGCTCGCCGTAACCGATGCAAGTACCTGTTGTAGAACCTACACAGAACTTAACGTATGCGTTGCCGCTTCCCTTTACTGTGATAGAAGATACGCCATTGCTGAGGTCAACGCCGCTGACCTTGATCCAGTCGCCCTTCTTTACCTTTACAGTTGTGTTGCCAACACCGCTGATGCTTATGTTCTTGGACTGGTTAGACATTGTTTCAGCCTGTACAGTCTCATATGGGTTGAGGTTCTCAATCTGGCTTACACCTGTCTGTGAACCGTTACATGTGATCTTGCCGTTGTTTAAAGTTGCCTTATCGATACAGGGTGATCTGTAGTTAAGACCCTTGCCGCCGTTAACGCCCATACGCATCTCAAGCTGACGTGAGTGATAAAGTACATAGTAGCCGCCCTTGAATTCGATAATTGAGTGGTGGTTGTTACCGCCGTTATCAAGTCTCTGTGTACCTGTGTTCTTGAATACAACACCCTGATACTGGTAGCCGCTGAGCGGATTTGTTGATGTCATGTAACCGATATCAGCATTGCTGAATGACTGACCGTTTACGCTTGTACCACCGGGAACATTCCAGTTGTGGCAGAATGAATAATACCATGTGTTGCCGATCTTGATCATGCTTGAATCCTCGAAGAGGTAAGGTGTACCCGGATCGATAGGTGTACCTGAGATTGAGATCATGTCGTCGCCGAGCTTAGCGATACGTCCCTGCTTTGTCTGAGCAGCCTGTCCGCTTGGAACACCGCCGCCGTATGCGATGATACCTGTCTTTGTATCAGGATCATAGTAAACGCCCGGGTCGAAGAGCCATGTTACGTTACTGTTAGGTGTGCTTCTTGAAATGAGTTCGTGACCGAGAGGATCCTTTACATTCTTTGTGAATGTCGGGTCGTCAGCAGTGATAACGCCGATACCTGAACCGTTGTTTGCAAAGTAGAGGAAGAACTTATCCTGTCCGTTGATATTCTTCCATGCAGCGTCAGGAGCCCATGCGTTGTTAGCCCATTTTGCAATAGGTGTGCCGTTTACTCTTGTCTTTGCAACAGGGATCTGACCGTGGTCAGTCCAGTTTACGAGGTCTGCTGTTGATAAGCAGTTGATATAACCTGAAGAATAGTCGTTTTCGATCATCTGATTATTCTTGTATGCGAATTCATCAGCTGTTGTGTAAACGTAAAGTCTTCCGTCGTATACCATCCAGCCCGGGTCAGCACCGAAACGCTGAGTATAAAGCGGGTTGTTCTCGTTCTGCTTCTTGAAGCTCTCTGCAAGTGAGAGACCGCTGAACTTAGCCTCGTACTTTGAAGGATCTTCAAGTGTTGTAACTACGGGCTTCTCTACTGGGAATTCGCTGATCTTGCCGAGAACGAACTCCTGAAGGAGGAGAAGGTCTGCAACATTGAATTCTCTGTTCTGGTTTACGTCAGCTGCCTTCTGAGCGTTTGAATCTGAGAAGCCGCCTGCGATGAGGCCCTTTCTTGCTTCAACGAGGTCGAAGGAGTTGATAGAACCGTCGTAGTTGATATCACCGTAGTGAAGTGTAGTAGATACAGGAGTTGTGTTTGAACCGTTATTCGGAACTTCAGGCTGTCCTGCGCCGGGGATCTTAGTTCCTGCAACAGCACCGACTGCATTGTCGATGAAGAAGTCTACAGTATTGTTCTCATCTGTAGTTTCAACATAGATCTGCATATCGGAAGCGCCTGCGGGGATCTTGTAATTTGTGTTTGCAAGCTGTACCCACTCACCCTTAGGTGCGGAAGCTGTAGCGATCTCAGCGTACTGAGTCTCAGAACCGTCATTGTACTGGAGAGTGAACTTGAACTCTGTAACAGCGTCGCCTGAATTTGTCATAGCGTTTACAGAGAAGCTGTACTCCTGACCAGGCTCGAATGCCTGTGTGTTAAGAGTAAGTGCTGCGCCGTTCCATGAAGCTTCACGTCCGCTTACATAGAGCGACTTGCTGCCTGCGTACTTAGCGGAGCTGCTTGTATCAACTGAAGCAGAGCCTCTGCCTGTCCAGTTGTCTGTGCCGTTCTCGAATGTGCTTTCAAACCAGTAGCCTCTCTCGTCAGCCTTAGGCGGCTCGGGTGGAACATAAGTACCGCCGCCGTTAGCTCTCGGACCTGTGTACGGGATACCTGTTCCCCAGTCGCTGTCGGGAACGAGGCTTGTTATAGCGCTGTAAGCTTCCTTAGGCTGGTTGCTTCCGTTGTACAGGAGAGGAGCGTTGCTTCTGCCGCTTGACTTATCTGTACCGACCCATGAGTTGTTGTCGTTTGGTCCCCAGACCTGAACGAGTGATACGAAAGGTCCGTTTGGATGGTTTTTATTCCAGTCCATAGCGTGTTTGAAGATAGCCTTGTACTTGTTAGCCTGGTCTGCCATTGAGTACTTGCCGCCCTCAGTTGAGAGGTCGAGCTCTGTTACCTGAACATCGAGACCGAGGTTGAGGTACTTATCCATAGCAGCGAGGTAAGAGTTTGTATCGCCCCATGCGTTGCTTGCAGCGCAGTTGAGGTGAGACTGCATACCCATACCGTCGATGAGTCCCTTAGCCTTGAGAGGTTTGAGGATAGTATTGATGATACAGTTCTGCTTGTCGTTAGCGAACTCGTTATAGTCGTTGTAGAAGAGCTGACAGCCCTCGGGAGCGTACTTTCTTGCATAGGTGAAAGCCTTTTCAACGAAGCCGTTGCCGCCGTAAACCTGAGCCCACTTGGAGCTTCCGTTACCGTTTGAAGGTCTTACACCGCCCTGTGAAGCTGTACCGTCGTTGATAACCTCGTTACATACGTCGTATGAGTAAAGGTTGAGCTGTGGATACTGAGTAGCGAAAGCATTGAACATATTCTTTATGTAGCTTTCCATACGCTGATCCATTACAGTTGTGTTTACCCATGAGCCGTTATTGCTGAAGTCTGTCTTGAAGAACCAGTCAGGAGTCTGGCTGTGCCATACGAGGGTATGTCCTCTGAAAGCGATATTGTTCTTCTGTGCGAAGTCGCAGATAGCTGCGCAGCGGCTGAGTGAAACCTTGACGTTTGTATTTGTTGAGCCGTTCTGAACGATAGTAGCATCAGGCTTTGTCTCGTTCTCGCACTCGATAGCGTTGTGATCCTTCAGGATAATACCTGTGATACCGCTGTTTGTTACAGTACCGCCGTTGAGGATATTACCTACGCGGAAGTACTTTGCGAATTCGTCCTTGAGTCCCTTGCCTGCGGGAGCAGCATGTGCCTCATTAGCTGCCTTGTCACCCATGATAAGGAAATCATCGAACGAGAAGTCATCGGTTGAATCTGTATAGATCCTGAGCTTGTACTCGTAGCTCGCCTTAGAAGCTCTGTCAGTACCCTTAAGCTCTGTCCACTCGCCGGCCTTTACGTTCTTGGAATCGAGCTCAACAGTTCTTTCCTCGCCTGTTTCATCGTCGATAGTAAGAAGAGTGAAGTGGAACTTCTGAGTGGTCTCGCTGTATACCTTAACACTGTAGGTGTACTTGTCGCCGCCGAAAAGGTAAAGACCCTTTGAAGAAGCTACGCCTTCCTCCTTGCTGAGACGTCCTGTGATCTTCATGCCTCGTGAAGATCCTGCGCCGCCTCCGGGCTGAGCTGTGAGCTCAGTGTAATCGCCTTCATTATACCAGCCTTCGTAACTGCACTCGAAATCATTTGAAACGATCTCTGCAGCATATGTGCGCAGTACGACGTCGGGCATTGTGGCTACAACCCCTGAAAGGCAGCTTGCTGCCGTAAGACCGGCAATAAACTTTTTTGCTTTCATTTACATTCTCCTCCTCATTATAATGTATATTTTTCGTTCAACGTCATGATATATTTTATATCATTTTATGCTGTTACTCCCATTTTACCCTAATGTATTAAAGATTGCAACCTAAAAAATAAAGATTAGGTGTACAAAACGCAGGAAATGCCCAAAATTTGCGCACTGATTTAAAATTGCGGTAAACAAGTTACTATTTTTAGCATAAAAATAAAATCGTAAGAAATCAGTGATATTTTGCATGATGTATCATGTTATCTGCATACGGCGTAATATCGCGTTATCCTGACAGAATCGGCAAAAAGCCTGCATCAGTCCATTTTTCGGCAAAGAGATTTTTATGCTCCGCAAGGCACAAATAGTGATATACATGTGGAAAACCGCATGAATAAGATTACCATTTGTAAAAAAACGGACAGGTGGATTTTTTGAATATAAAAAAGGATTTCCATTGAAATTGAACGAAAAAAATGTTATGATTAGTACAACATCAACAAAGGAGCTGATACAATGAAGATCTCCGACGGATACTGGCTCAGCAGGACGGGCTATAATGTCCGCTGGGCTGTGCAGATATATGACACGGAAGCCGATGAAAACTCAATCACGGTCTATGCCGCTTCCAGCTTCATCTCCAACAGGGGCATGACTCTGGGCGGCCCCATGTTCACGGTGAGGTTCACCTCTACCCTTGAAAACAGCATCAAGGTCCGCATCGAGCATTTCAGCGGCGAGAGAAAGACCGCTCCTGCTTTTGCACTGAACGAGGACAAGGACTTCAAGCCGGTGATAAAAAAACACCGCAGCGGCTGGGAGCTCATCTCTGGAAAGACCTCCGTTAGAATAGGCAAGAGCAAAAAGGACTGGGATATCTCCTACTGGTACGGGGACAGGCTCCTTACAAAGTCGGGCTGGCGCACCACCTCCATAATCGAGGAGGAGCCGTGGCACAGAAGCGCCCGTGAGTCCGCAGAGGCTGACAAGCGATTCTTCGACAAATGGGACAACGGCGGGAATACCCATATCCGCGAGATGCTGAACCTTGCCGTGGGGGAGTACATCTACGGCTTTGGCGAGAAGTTCACCTCATTCGTGAAGAACGGGCAGTCCGTTGAGGTATGGAACAACGACGGCGGCACCTGTACGGAGCAGAGCTACAAGTCTGTGCCTTTCTTTGTGTCGTCCCGAAATTACGGCGTTTTCGTCAATCACCCCGAGCGTGTCAGCTTCGAGGTAGGCAGCGAGACCGTGTCGAAAACAGCCTTTTCGGTACAGGGGGAGCACCTTGAATACTTCCTCTTCGGCGGCGAGTCCATAGCTGAAGTCATCAAGCGGTATACAGCACTTACGGGCAGACCTGCCCTGCCGCCTCCATGGTCATTCGGACTGTGGCTGTCCACGTCATTTACTACGGAGTACGACGAAAAGACGGTCAGCTTCTTTATCGATGAGATGAAGCAGAGAAACATACCCCTTGACGTTTTCCACTTCGACTGCTTCTGGATGAAGGAATTCGAGTGGTGCGGCTTTGAGTGGGATGACAGGAAATTCAGCGACCCGAAGGCGATGATAGAGCGGCTCAAAGCCAAAGGCATAAGGATATGCGTTTGGATAAATCCCTATATCGGTCAGAGGTCTGCTGCCTTCAGGGAGTGCCTTGACAGGGGATATCTGCTGAAAAACAGGGACGGCTCGGTGTTCCAGTGCGATATGTGGCAGCCCGGCATGAGCATAATCGACTTCACCAATCCAAAGGCGCGGAGCTGGTTTGCCGATAAGATACGTCAGCTTGCGGATATGGGCGTGGACGCCATAAAGACCGACTTCGGCGAGCGTATCCCCACCGATGTGAAGTATTTCGACGGCTCCGACCCCTATAAAATGCATAACTACTACGCTTATATCTACAACAAGACCGTTTTTGAAGCTCTTGAAGCCGCCAACGGCAGCGCCTGTCTCTTTGCCCGTGCGGCGACGGCAGGCTGTCAGCAGTTCCCCGTACACTGGGGCGGAGACTGCTTCTCCTCATACGAATCAATGGGGGAGACCCTCAGAGGGGGACTTTCCCTGTGCATGTCGGGCTTCGGCTTCTTCTCCCACGATATCAGCGGCTTTGAGGCAACGGGCACGCCCGACCTTTACAAGCGCTGGACAGCTTTCGGGCTCATGTCCACTCATTCCCGATATCACGGCAACAGCTCCTATCGTGTGCCGTGGCATTTCGACGAGGAGAGCTGCGATGTATCACGGCATTTTGTGGAGCTTAAAGGCAGGCTCATGCCTTATATATGGGCGAATGCAGTCAAAGCCCACCTGACGGGAGTCCCCGTTATGCGTGCTATGGCTGTGGACTTCGGCTATGACCGCAGCGCCCTCACCGTGGACACTCAGTATATGCTGGGAGATTCACTGCTTGTGGCGCCTGTTTTCAGCGAGGACGGAGAGTGCAGCTTCTATCTGCCTGTGGGCGGCGTCTGGACGGATATACAGACAGGGGAGGCTCTCATGGGCGGCAGCTGGTACACGAAGAAGTACGATTACTTCGGTCTGCCGTTATATGCAAAGCCAAATTCCATAATAGTTTACGGCAGCTTCAAGGATACTGCGGACTACGATTACGCAGACGGCATGAGGATAGTCATTTACGGCATGGAGGAGGGCTGTACCGCGGAGGCCGTCATATATGACCGCAGCGGCGCTGTTGAAGCGGAGATAAAGGCTGTCCGCAGCGGAAAGCGGATATCCCTTACGGTCAAGGGTACGGACAAGCCCTATACTGCCGAAAGTGCTCAGGGACTGAGTATCTCTGCCGCAAAATGAAAATTATGTGTATCCCTTTACTTTTTGACGGCTTTGTGGTAGAATATAAAGCAGATATATATTCGGAAAGGCAGGGATAACATACGGAAATAAACGAAACACAGGGCTACAGTGCGGAATATGCCGCGCTCAACCATGAAATATATAATCTCACCAAGCAGCTCGAAGCCAAGGAAAAGGAGTACAGAGAGTCCACAAAGACCGACAGCTACGACCCCTTTGACAATCCTACCGAATTCCGCTGGTACAGGGACGACTATTCGGAGATTCTTCCGTGGATAACCATGCCCGAGTTTTCGGTGCCCTTTGAGCCTGCAAAGGTGGAAAAGAACACTATCAGGAAATTTTACAATATAGGCGGATTTACGGCGCTGTTCCAGTTTGCGGGCTCCAATATATTTGCAATGCTTCTGATGATCGGTATCACAGCCATTCTCCGCGCTGTGAATCCTGACGCTTCAACGGGAGCGGTCAGCCATTACATGACCAAGGGAGCTATATTCGTTGCTATTAATATGCTGACATTCCTGACGGCAAACGTATTATTTGCATTTATCGGACTTAAATGGGCAAAAATAAAGCCCTCGTCACTTATAAAGACCCGCGATTATCACTTCTCGGACGCAGTTACCCACTGCCTTGCGGGACTTTTCATATGGGTGACTGCGGCTTATATATCCTCGGGTATCGAGGACATAGTTTCCCAGTACGGTTTCACCACCGATGTCATGGACGACGACTACGGCAAGACAGGGCTCGGATTGGCCATAATGACCATATACACCTGTTTTATCGCCCCTGTCACGGAGGAGCTCTTCTTCCGCGGAGCGCTGATGAAGATATTCTCCAAATCCAATCAGCGGTTCGGCATCGTAGCTTCGGCAGTCTTCTTCGGACTTGCCCACGGAAATCTTCCCCAGTTCATGCTGGCGTTCCTTATCGGCGTATTCATGGGACATATCGACATGAAGCACAATTCCATCATACCGTCGGTGGTAGTTCATATCTTCATAAACACAATGGTCACTGTGATGAGCGAGTTCAACGACAACGAAGTTGTAATGGGACTTATATCTCTGGGACTCATAATTATGGGAATAATCGGCTTTGTATTGCTTCTGGTGTTCAGAAAGGGCTGTAGGTTACCTGTTTCCACACCTGCACAGTCCCGCCGCGGCATAGCCATTGCAAAGACCTCAATTGGTATCATACTTGCGTTCTCGGTACAGCTCATCTACCTTGTACTTCTGATACTGACGACAAAAAAATAATATAAATGCAAAACAGCCATAAAGAAGCAATTACTTCTTTATGGCTGTTTATTTTATGCGTCACGCTGCTTCCGCAGGCTGTGCTGCGGCTTTCTTGGATATGCCGTACAGTACCAGTGCTGTTGCTGCAAGAAGCACAATAGTGGTGAAGATACTGCCCTCGATGCCGAAATCTCCGCCTGTGAGGAAAGCATGGGAGCTCTTTGCCGTGGTGCGGAATATGGACGGAGTATTACCTGTACCGCTGACACTTATTCCGTAGATATTGCCCTGTGTGAAGTTCCAGAGTGAGTGTATCGCGCATACACCCCAGATATTGTCGAATAATATCATGTAGAGAGCTGCGAATACGCCGAAAAGTATGAGATTGAAGAAGGGCAGCGGACCGAAGCCCGAGTTTCCGCAATGTGCGATTGCAAATGCCAGCGAGCTGAGACCGACTGCCACCAGCGTGTGCTTGCCGCTTCCGCCAATGGTGTTCATAAAGTATCCGCGGAAGATGAATTCCTCGCTCATGCCCTGAATGATGAAGCCGAAGAAGAAAAGCATTATCCAGCCAAAGTCAATATCATCGCTGAGCTTTATGCTGTTTACGCCGAATAATAAGCCGAGAAGTGATATCACCGTCATAAATGCGATACCTATCACGAAGCCCAAAAGGTAATTCTGTAAGAACTTTGACTTTCGTGCGCCCATTGATGAGACCTTTCTCACCTCGATGCAGCGGCAGTATATCAGTGTGCATATGGTGCCGAATATGGTGGAGAACAGCCCAACGAGCATTACATCGGGTTTTGAAGCGACTCTTATGGAAATGTCCATGACTGCCCCCGGATCTGAAAGCGCCGCGGTGCCCATAAGGTCGTTTTCCGCCAATTCTTCAAGGAGCGGCTTCATGGTCATTATACTCGGGACAATGGATTCGAGTATGGCTATAACTATAAAAACTGCTATAAAAATAAGTGAGATTATGAAAATGTTTTTTGAAGCGTGTGACTTTGAAGCCTCATCAAACATTTTTGGTCTGTAATTCAGCATTTAGAATACCTCCGTTAATATGGCAGACATCAGTCTGCTTATGTACTGATATAATAATTTTACTATAGTCTGCCAAGGTTGTCAAGGGCAGTTTCACATTTGACATCAAAGTGAGGAAATGTTATAATAAAAGTTGGACTATGCTTACAAGAAGAAAGGAGTCATGCCTATGAAAAAAACAGACGGTATGTATAAAACCGTATTGTCAAATGTGGGAGAATACAAGAAACAGGCGATACTGTCTCCTGTGTCGATCATCGGAGAGGTCGCCATGGAGGTGCTCATACCTGCGGTAATGGCACTGATAATCGACAACGGTATCAAAAAGGGAGATATTGGCTATGTGGCAAAAATGGGCGCACTTATGGCGCTTATGGCTGTATTCTCACTCTGCTTCGGAGCTCTTGCGGCACGCTTCAGTGCTGTTGCGGCAATGGGCTTTGCAAAGAACCTGAGAAGCAGGCTTTTCCGCAAGGTACAGAGCTTTTCCTTTGCAAATGTGGATAAGTTCTCCACAGCTTCACTGACAACGAGACTGACAACAGATGTCACAAATATACAGAACGCATTCATGATGTTCATACGAATGGCGTTCCGTTCGCCTATAATGCTGATATGTGCAACTGTTATGGCGATCAGGCAGAATGCAAAGCTGTCGGTGGTATTTCTTTTTGCAATACCCCTGCTGGGCTGCTCGGTGCTGCTTATCATCAAAAAGGCGCATCCCCGCTTTGAGAAGATGCTGAAGCAGTATGACGTAATGAACGGCAAGATACAGGAAAACCTCATCGGTATCCGAGTTGTAAAGGCTTTTGCCCGTGAGGAATACGAGAAAAAACAGTTCGAGGAGAACACCTCTACAGTGCGCAAGGCTCAGTTTGCTGCTGAAAAGCTGGTAATACTGGGTATGCCCATAATGCAGCTGGTAATGTATTTCAGTATAGCGGCTATCCTCTATTTCGGCGGACATATGGCTGTTGACGGCGATATCGAAACAGGTGCGCTTTCAAGCTTCATCATGTATGTGGGACAGATACTTCTCTCACTTATGATGCTTTCGATGCTCTTCATCATGTTCGTTGTATCAAGAGCTTCCATACAGCGTGTCTATGAGGTACTTACAGAGGAGCCCTCCATAAAGGACTCCGCAGCCGAGGGCGTTTCCGCAGAGGACGGCTCTGTAGTGTTCGACAAGGTGAGCTTCAGCTACTACGACGATATGAACAATCTTGCCCTTGAAAATATCAGCTTGGATATTGCTTCGGGCGAAACTATCGGTATCATCGGCGGTACGGGCTCCTCAAAGTCCTCGCTGGTACAGCTCATACCCCGTCTTTATGACGCAACTGCGGGCACTGTAAAGGTAGGCGGTCACGATGTAAAGGAATACTCCCTTGAGACCCTGAGAGATCAGGTGGCTATGGTGCTCCAGAAGAACGTGCTCTTCTCGGGTACTATCAGGGACAATCTCCGCTGGGGCGACGAGAACGCCACAGACGAGGAGATAATGGAAGCCTGCAAGGCTGCCTGCGCACATGACTTTATTATGAGCTTCCCCGACGGCTACGACACCGATCTCGGACAGGGCGGCGTAAACGTTTCGGGCGGTCAGAAGCAGAGACTTTGTATCGCAAGAGCTCTTCTGAAAAAGCCAAAGATAATCATTCTCGATGACTCGACAAGCGCTGTTGATACAGCTACCGACAGCAGTATCCGCAAGGCTTTCAGGGAAAAGCTTGCCGATACCACTACTATCATCATCGCTCAGCGTATATCCTCCGTCATGGACGCTGACCGCATAATCGTCATGGACGGCGGTAAGATAACCGACATCGGCACCCATGACGAGCTCATGCAGAAAAGTGAGATATACCGCGAGGTATATGACTCACAGCAGAAAGGAGCTGATGAATAATGCCGCCTAAACCGCAGCAAAGACCAATGGCAAAGCCCGAGAATACATTTGGTACGCTGAAACGCATATTCAGCTATATGCACGGCTTCCGCATACAGTTCGTATTCGTGGTCATAGCGATTTTTATCAGCTCGGGAGCAGGCATAGCAGGCAACTACCTGTTAAAACCCATAATCGACAACATTGAGGACGCCCTTAAAACAGGTGACTGGAAGTACGGAAAATTCATCGGCATACTCATGGTGATGATAGTTATATACGTCTGCGGTGCACTGTCATCGTTACTGTATATGCGCATCATGCTGAGAATATCCACCACCACCCTTATGCGTATAAGAAACGACCTTTTCTGCAAAATGGAAATGCTTCCCATACGCTTCTTCGACAAGCACACTCACGGTGAGCTCATGAGCCTCTACACCAACGATACGGACGCTATCCGCGAAATGCTCAGCAACAGTATCGCCCAGTTCATAAGCTCAGCCATAACCATAATCGGTGTATTCGCCGCAATGCTCATCTACAGCTGGAGACTTACCATACTTGTGGTCATTATGCTGTTCATCATTATCAGAGTCATCGGCTTTGTGGGCTCACGGAGCGGAAAGGGCTTCATTGCTCAGCAGAAGGCTCTGGGAAGCGTCAACGGCTACATCGAGGAAATGATAGACGGACAAAAGGTAGTCAAGGTGTTCAACCACGAGGACAAGGCAAACGAAGAGTTCACCGTTCTCAACGAGGAGCTCTGCAAGGCGGCTACTCACGCCAATACCTTTGCAAGTATCCTCATGCCTATCATGAACAACCTGTCCTATGTACACTACGCTGTTACAGCCATTGCAGGCGGTATCATGGCAGTAAAGGGCATAGGCGGCATGACTGTGGGCACTGTGGTTTCCTATTTGCAGTTCACACGTTCATTCTCTCACCCCATAACCACTGTATCACAGCAGTTCAACTCCGTGCTCACTGCCCTTGCAGGTGCTGAGCGTATATTCCGCGTTATCGACGAGGAGCCCGAGACTGACGAGGGCTATGTAACGCTGGTCAATGCGGAGATAGCTCCCGACGGCTCTGTAAAGGAGACCGACAAGCGCACGGGTCACTGGGCTTGGAGACACCCCCACAAGGCCGACGGCACCGTTACCTACAAGGAAGTCCGCGGCAATGTGGAGTTCGACGATGTGGTATTCGGCTATGAGCCCAACAAGACTGTTCTCAACGGTATCTCGCTCTACGCGAAGCCGGGACAGAAGATAGCCTTTGTAGGCTCCACAGGTGCGGGAAAGACCACCATAATCAACCTTATCAACCGATTCTACGATGTGCCAGAGGGCAAGATACGCTACGACGGCATAAACATCAACAAGATAAAGAAGGACGACCTGCGCCGTTCACAGTCCATAGTTTTGCAGGATACCCATCTTTTCACGGGTACTGTCATGGAGAATATCCGCTACGGAAAGCTTGACGCCACCGACGAGGAGGTCTACGCAGCTGCAAGGCTTGCAAATGCGGACAGCTTCATAAGACACCTTGAAAACGGCTACGACACCATGCTCACCGCAGACGGTGCCAACCTCTCACAGGGACAGCGACAGCTCCTTGCCATTGCAAGAGCAGCCGTTGCGGACCCGCCCGTGCTTATCCTCGACGAGGCTACAAGCTCTATCGATACCCGTACAGAGGCTCTTATCGAAAAGGGTATGGACTCCCTTATGGAGGGCAGAACGGTATTCGTTATCGCACACAGACTGTCCACGGTACGCAATTCTCACGCTATCATGGTTCTGGAGCACGGCAAGATAATCGAGCGCGGCAACCACAATGAGCTCATAGCTCAGCACGGAAAGTACTATCAGCTCTATACGGGAATGTTCGAGCTGACATGATGATATACGAAGGGGTAAAAACATGGATATCAGAAAAATAACGGCTGCTGCTGCGGCTCTCGCAATGCTTTTTGGAGCAGCCTCGTGCAGCTCCAAGGACAAAAAAAGCAGCAGTACAACTAAAGCTCCCGAGCCTGCCACAGAAGCCGCATCGGAAACTATCGAGGGCGTTGACGCCAACGACGCGGTAGACGCTGTATCGGGGGACGCTTATCTTGCCATAGCGGACGAGAGCTTCAGCGTCCAGTACCTTGGCGACAAGGACGACCACAAGAACAATCAGCTCTCCTATGATGCGGGTATAGCCCATATCGAGGGCAACGGCGATTATACCGTGAGCGTTACTGCGGATACCAACGGTTTCAGGTACGATACCACGGGAGATATCAACGGCGAATTTGTCGTAAAGGGACTTGGCTTTGCGGCAGTTATAATCGACGATGCGGAAAAGACAATGCCCGATGCTGTTATAACTATCAAGGGAATAAAGGTGGACGGCAGGGACATAGAGCTTGCGAAAAAGAGCTATACCAATACGGAAAGCGGCTCTGTACGCGCCAATATCTACAACGAATGGGTCAGCGATGACGGTCTGCCCGCTGATGCAAGGTCTGCTGAGGGAGCTCTCTTCAACAACGGCGATACCAATTCGCCTACCGAGGTAAACGACGGCAGCTTCTCAGCACAGATAGTCAGCAGAGATGACTTTGCCCAGTGGAAAAATGTGGAGGTCAGCTTTACTGTATCAGGTATGGATAAGTAACAAGAGCGCGCACATTGTGCGCGCTTTTTATTGAGAATTGAGAATTTAGAATTGAGAATGAATGTGTCCGCTATGCGGACTGATTTGAATAATATCGCGTAAGCGATACCATAATTCTCCATTCTACATTTTCAATTCTCAATTTTTCAATAGGTTTTTTTCTTTAATTCAGCTTTCTATCACAAAATACACATATCCGTGCTCTATAATACAGTCAAGACAGGAGAAAGAGAAAGAAAACAATAGTGTTCAAGACATCTTCATTTTTCATATAAACCACCCTAAAGGTCAAAGCGCTCGATTTCGGGCGCTTTTTCCCTTTTATAGATCATTATTGACAAATAATGCGCAGTATGATATAATGAGTTATAGCATTTTAAACGAAAATGCACGACTGGAGGAAATAATAATGGAAAACAATAATATCAAAACAAACAGAGTGATCTCAGAATTCCGCGACCTTCTTGACAAGAGAGGAATAACATACGAGCTCAACAAGGAGGACGAGAACCTTATAAGATTCCGTACAAAGCTCCCGAATTACGAAGAGATAATGCCCTTTGTCCTCATTCACTTCAATGATGAGAACGGCGCTCTCAGCCTTGCTCTCAGCAAGATAGCTGTATTCACAAAAGCAGGTCCCGACCTTTATGCGCTGGTCAACCACTTCAACGCAGACCCGGGCTGCTTTGGCTGCAAGATGTTCATAGATGAAAACGGAGAGGTCGTTGTGCTCACAAACGCTATCGTAAAAAGCGGCGATGTCATCGATCTCATCGAGGAGTATATCAAGATAAATATCCTTTCTATAGACCGTTATTTCGGACAGATTTCTGAAATAATTAATAACAGTGATAAAGATTAACGCTATATAGCCAAATATTTGAATTATTTTTAGGATAAGAAAAGACAAAAACTACGTGCAGTATAATTTTTGTTGTACAAAACGTAGAATTTAATTGTGAAATTTGCTAATTTGCCCTAAACCCTCTTTAAAATTATATTTACTTGTGCTAAAATATAAACAGAGAGAAATTTTCTCTAAAAGGGGGTGCAGGTATGAGTAATGTTAAGAGATTATGGCGTGATGCGACAGCCGTTTTGCTGACTGTCATCATGGTATGCTGTTCTGTTATGAATGGTCCTTGCAGAACTCATGCCGTTGATGAAAAACCATCAGATGTTGATCTGAAGAAGAGATCCGAGGAGATCGTCCGACTCGTAAACGAGGCGCGTGAAGAAGAAAATAAGAGGATCGATGCCGAGAATGTTGAAAGAGCCAAGAACGGCGAAGAGCTTCTTCCTCGTCTTCAGCCTCTGAAAGAGCATTATTACCTCGACGATAAGGCACGCGAGCGTGCAAGAGAGATAATCTTTGATTTCGCTCACTATCGTCCCGGCAAGAGGACCTTCAAGCTTCATAATCCATTCAATAAGCAGGTCGAAAACATCGAAAACATGCTCAAGGAGAGAAATATCAATGTCCAGTGGAATGAGGACAAGACTGAATTTACCTCATGGATCGTGGACGATATTATCATTGACGAGATAAGGTCCATCCTCGACAACTATAATTGCCCTGATTATGAGTTCGTAACAGGCAGATTCGTTTTCGATGAGGAGCTCGATGCTGCTCTTATCGAAAAGCTCGATCAAAGCTTCGCAGAAAATGAGATAGCTGTTGTCTGGGGCGATGATCTGGACTACGTTGAAGCCTGCGAAAACAATGACGAAACTATAGGCAGGATAAATGAGATCCTCGAAGAATGCGGATGCCCCGAGCATACATATGTTGACGGTATATTTGAATTCAATGAGGACGTGACCGAGTATCAGTTTGCAAAGCTCAACAGACAGTTCCAGGTCAAGAACCTGAGCGTTGTGTGGAGCGACGACGACAGAGTCATAACTCCCGTTGATGCTGATGAAGATGCTGTCAATACGATCAATGCAGTTATCAGGAATGTTAACAAGATAGACTTTGTAAACCTTCAGAATACTGCAAAGTTCATATTTAATGATGAGCTTACTGCGGAACAGCTCGAAAAGACCAAGAATATGCTCAGTGAAAAAAATATCACCGTAAAATGGGCTGCTAATAATAAGAGCTTCACTTCTTCCAAGAAGGACGCGCTTACATTGAGCTTTATCAGACAGATACTGAAAGATGAGATCAATTATGAAATGGGCGATTCTTTCGCTACTATCATAGATACAAATCTTATCCCTTTGACCTGCGCAGGTGAGAATCTGGCAGCAGGCTTCGGAACTGCCGAGCAGACCTTCGAGCAGTGGAAAAATTCACCGAATCACTGGAGAGCTATCCTTAGTCCCGAGTACACACATATAGGCGTCGGCTGCGCATATGAGCAGAACAGCACATATGGTTATTACTGGACTCAGCTCTTTGTTGCAATGGACGATAATGGTCAGGACACAAATAATAATACAAACATCGGCGATGACAAAAACGATCCTGATGATAAAACAAATCCTCCTGACGATAAAAAGCAGGTAAGTGATGTTGTTCCAAAGGGTTCGGGCGACATAAACGGCGACGGCGAGATAAATTCCTTCGATCTTATCACTCTCAGAAAGTATGTTACAGGTCAGATAGAGCTTAACGATCTTCAGAGAGAAAGTGCGGATCTGCTTAAAGACGGCTCGATTACAGCTGCTGATATCACTGTACTGCAAAGGTATATCAATGGCGTGTACAGGTCTCTTCCCGTAAAGATGGATCAGCTGCCGCCTCTGAATTAAAGGTTATAATTGAAAAGGAAATATAAGAAAGTGTGTTCATGGTGAAAACGGCTGATAATTCAGCCGTTTTTGCTGTTTATGGCATTATTCTGCCGCGGAGCTTAGCATAGTAAGCTGCCGACCTATTATGCTGCTGCAAGCAGGAGTCCTTATTTTCGTATAGTCATCGGAACGTCAGTGCAGATACTTGTCAACTTTCACAAATGAAAATGCTGTTTATTGTTCAAGGCTACAAAATTCAGATTAAACAGTGCAATGTTAATAAAAAATACATCATTTATGTTGATAAGTATGGTATTATATAACTGTAAAGAAGAGAGGTTAATATAAAAGATATCCTGTGAGATGTAAGAGCGATATGCTTGCAGGAGAAAATAAGTGTAAAGCCTTGTGACCGCTTCCGATTCAGGAAGCGGTCACCTTTTTAACGGTATTTTTTTCTGATCTTTTAGGCTTTTTTTCTGTGTAACCTTTACAAATCTGCGCGAATGGTGTATAGTATAATTGTAAGCATTAGGTGCGTGACATAGTATCGGTAAGGTCTCCTGCACTGTTGAGACCGAACCGAACAAAATCAAAAAACATAGGCAAAAAACGGATATTAAGACAAGGAGTGATATTATGGGCTTAAAAGGCTTAAAACGTGTGATCAGTGCCTCCGTATCGGCAATGCTTATCGCAGCAGGCGTCCCCTCGGTTCCTGCTGTAAATGCTGAAGATGCTCAGGACAGAGGCAACATAGGCGGTTTTGACTATGAGATGTGGAACCAGAACGGTCAGGGACAGGTATCCATGAATCCGTCGGCAGGTTCGTTTACCTGCTCGTGGAGCAACATCGAGAACTTCCTGGCTCGTATGGGCAAGAACTACGACACTCAGAAAAAGACTTACAAGCAGATAGGCAGCGACATAACTCTTACCTACGACGTCGAGTACTCGCCAAAGGGCAATTCCTATATGTGCGTGTACGGCTGGACAAGGAATCCTCTTATGGAGTACTATATCGTTGAGGGCTGGGGCGACTGGCGTCCGCCCGGAGATAACGGTGTTGAGAGAAAGGGCACGGTCACTCTCAACAACAACACCTACGATATTTATAAGAGTATGCGCTACAATCAGCCGTCACTGGACGGTACACAGACATTCCCGCAGTACTGGAGCGTCCGTCAGGTAAGCGGCTCCAAGAACAATACCACCAACTACATGAATGGCGTTGTCAGCGTCGGAAAGCACTTCGACGCATGGTCGAAGGCAGGTCTTGACATGACAGGTACTCTCTATGAGGTATCACTGAATATCGAGGGCTACAGGTCGAACGGCTCTGCTAATGTAAAGAGCGTAAACGTTTACCCCGACGGTCTCGATACCGAACCGACGCCCACACCAGAACAGACAGTAAGTGCAGGTGAAGACGGTGTTTATTTTACAAGTACATTCGAGAGCGGCTCTGATGACTGGACAGCCAGAGGCGATGCGACCGTTAAAACAGATACATCAAACTACTATGACGGAAAACAGTCTCTCTCTGTAACAGGAAGAGCAAGTGAGTGGAACGGCTGCGGTATAACGCTTGATCCAAACACTTTCGTACCCGGAAATACATACAGCTTCAGTACGGCTGTTCTTCAAAGAACCGGAGAAAACGTCAAAATGCAGATGTCACTCCAGCAGGGCAGCGGCAACAGTGCGACCTATACCAAGATAGCTGACTGCGATACCAAGAGCGCGGAGTGGACAAAGCTTGAGAATACAGAGTTCACTATCCCCGATAACGGTACGGATATGATACTGTATATCGAGACTGTGGAGAACTCGGGCGACCTCTGCGACTTTTACATCGACTCTGTTCAGGCAGCTGAAAAAGGCAAGGCTTCTTCTGTTGTTACAGGACAGGGAACAGTTGATGTTCCAAGTGTAAGCTTCGATAATCCAGGCACAGGCACAAGTAATATCGACAAGAACCAGACCATTAAGATCATGCCTATCGGTGACTCTATCACCTTTGGTATGGGCGAAAATGGCGGCTACAGAAAGTACCTCTATGACGAGCTGAAGAAAATGGGCTATACCAAGATAGACATGGTAGGTCCCGAGGGACAGAACAGTGCGTCTGCCAACGGCATCACATATGATGACAACAACGCAGGCTACAGCGGCTATACTATCAAGCAGCAGTATCCTATCCCAAGCTGGGGCGAGAACGGTCTCCTTGAAAAGCTCAAGAGCAAGAATGCAGTAAAGCAGGCTCAGCCCGATATAGTTCTCCTTATCATCGGTACTAATGACATGACGGCTAACCGCTCCATGAGCGACTGCGAGAGCGATCTCCACGATCTTATGGACTATATCCTCGGTGATCTTCCCTCGGGCAGCGTGGTATTCATGGGCTCTATCCCTGAGTTTACAGCCTACGGCGGTAATGCTCAGAGAGTAGCAAACTACAACAGCACCGTCAAGAAAGTTGCTGAGGACTATGCAGCAAAGGGCAAGAATGTCAAGTTTGCAGATGTTCACGGCTGTCTTAACGGCATGAACGATATCGGCACGGACCAGCTCCATCCCAACGGCGGCGGCTACAAGAAAATGGGCTCATTCTGGGCAGATACCATAGACAAGTATGTTGCTGCTTCTGCACCTGTAGTTACAACAACTACCACAACTACGACTACTACAACCACAACTTCTACAACAACAAGCACAACGACTACTGCGGCACCGACAACAACCTCAACCACATCGACTGTCACATCTACAGTGACTAAAGCTCCCGAGACTACCACTGCAACAGCACCTAATGCAGTGGTTACAAAGGCGGGCGACGCCAATAACGACGGCGAAGTTGATATGTCAGACGTAGTTCTTATCATGCAGGCTCTGGCTAATCCAAATAAGTACGGCTTGAACGGCAGCGACAAGAACGCTATCACGGAGCAGGGCTGGCTCAACGGCGACGTTGACAAGTCCACAGAGGGCATCACCTCAAACGACGCTCTCAGGATACAGGAATTCCTCCTTGGAAAGGTACTGTCTCTTCTGAGCTGAAACATCAAATGATAAAAGTCCCCACAAACTGAATTTGTGGGGACTTGTTTTTATTTCTTGTTATCTTTATTGTTATCGGGAGCCTTGTTCGGGGCCGGGGTATTGTTTGCAGCTCCTGTATTATTATTGGCAGGAGGTGCAGGGGGATTGGGAGCAGGTGCACCGTTCTGCACTGGCATTGGAGCATTGTTCTGCATAGGCGGAGGAGGCATTACCATGTTATTGCCGTTGGGGAACAGCGGACCATTGTTTATTTTGCCTTCTCTTACCATTTTATCGTAGCGCTTTTTTCTGGACTTTTCGCTGGCGCGTATGATGAGCTTTATTATCTTGACGATAATGAATGTAAAGATACCGAGGAGCAGCAGATATGGGAGTACTCTGATAATAAAGAAGAGTGCGCCCTCAAGGAAGTCAAGGAAGGTGTGCCATGTGCTTGAAAGGGTGTTGCCCAGTCTCTGACCGAAAGTATCGGTCTTTTTCACAACAGGCTTCTCTGTGTATTCACGGACTTCGTTGACGTTGAGATTTATATAGGAGTAAGCAACATCATTTTCGATGTTGTTCATTCGGGTCTTTATCCTTGCGATCTCTATCTGGATATTGGTGAGCTCCTGCTCAATGGAGACAGCCTTGTTCTGATCCTTTATTTCCTTCAGCATATCGAGGTAGCGATCCTCTTTGGCTTCATAAATGCCGAGGGTGGTCTTGAGGTCGGAGTATTCGGTGGTCAGATTCTGTACCGAGGCGTTTTTGCTTCGCATATCGCCTACGGATTCGATAGACTTGCAGAAATCTTCGTACTGTGCACTTGGAATTCTTATAACGGCGTAGAAGTTCTTCCACTTCTCCTCATCTGCGTAACGCCACTGGCTCGAAGAGCCGCCGTCGGAGTATCTCTCATTTTCGATAAAGCCATTATTTTTGTTGATGAGATCGTGTATCTGGTCAACGGCCTTATCGAATTCGAGGACATCGATACTCATATCACATGAGTAGACCAGCATCTGAGTGTTTATAGCCCTTATCTCGGACTGGGTGTACTCTGTGTTGAAAAGCTCGGTAGCTTCAAGATCTGAGGGAGCATTGGTCTCAGGCTCGATATTGTCCTCTTTCTTGTAGTAATCGCCTGCAACGGCGTCGTTCATTCGGTAATCCGCTGCTGATGAGGTTGCCATTTTTTCGCTGGCACCGCAGCCCGAAAGCAGGACGGTACCTATTAAAGCAGTTGCCAATAAAGTCTTTTTCATGGAAGATTCCTCCTTTTCAAGTGTTTTTTTTTATGATAACACCTTTTTTGTACCAAGTCAATGAATATATCATAACAATAAAATGTAAATTCGGTTACTTAGTACGAATAGCTCCCTTAAAGCGTTTGTACCTGATATGTGTCAGAAAATGTCGGGATTGCTGCATGACAGGGAAAATTTTGGCATATCATATAAATCACGGGAGCGCTTTTAGTGCATAGTGACAGGGATCCCCCTTTATGTCAGACGAAGCATCATTATTTTTGCCCATTTTTGTGGTGGTGTGGATTGATTTTTATCAATAATTGTGAATATTTTGTAAAGTGATGACAAACAGAAAAAAATGTGATATAATATCTCTTAGACTGTTTCGGAGGAAACTATATGAATAAATACAAACTTCTTGTGCTGAATACGGCTATATTCGCCGTAGGAAGCTTCGGAGCAAAAATCTTTTCGCTGCTCCTAAATAATTTATATACAAAGTATATCAATCCTGCTGACCTGTATGCCAAGTCTATCCTTGAGACTCTCGTGCTGTTTCTTCTGCCTGTATTCACGTTTTCGCTGACAGAAGCCATAGTGCGTTACGGACTTGACAAGAACTATGACAAAAAGCAGGTCTTCACCACCATAGCTGTATTCATGCTTGCGGGAATGCTGCTTATGATACCTGCGGTGCCGATGCTGCAGCTGATACCTGTTTTCAGTCCTATAAACGGATATTCTCTGCTTCTGTACCTGCTGGTATTCACATCGTCGGCGCGAACACTGTGTTCACAGTTCGTGCGTGCAAGGGAACAGGTAAAGCTGTTCGCCATAGAGGGAATACTGTTCACAATGGCGCTGTTCGTATTCAACCTCATATTCATAGCATTTCTTGGCCTTGGAGTAAACGGATTCCTTATAGCCGTTATAATCTCGGATATTATTTCTGTGATCTTCCTTTTCATTGCTGGCAAACAGTGGCAGTTCGTTGGAATAAACGGATTCAGCATATCTCTCGGAAAGGAAATGCTGAAATTCTCCCTGCCCCTTATCCCTACCACGGTAATGTGGGCGTTCACGGGCTTTTCAGACCAGTTGTTCATAGGAAATATGCACAGCGACCGTGTATTTCTCGGTGAGGACGCTGCGGGAGTATACGCTGCGGCAACAAAAATACCTAATCTGCTTGCAGTTGTGTCCTCTATTTTCTTTCAGGCGTGGAATATGTCCGCTATAACCGAAAATGATTCCGCAGACCGCAACATCTTCTATGAAAAGGTCTACAGCGCTTATGAGGCGATGCTGTTTCTGGGCTCGGCAGTACTGATACTGTTCATCAAGCCTGTATCCGCAGTACTTATCAACACCGGTACCTTTGAGGAATACCGCACTGCATTCAAGTATGCACCGCTGCTTATTGCGGCTTCCGTATTTACCTGCCTGAACCTGTTCCTTGCAGGAATATACACAGCTACCAAGCATACAAAGAATGCATTCTATACAATGCTTGCAGTAGTTATTTCCAACATAGTACTTAATCTTACAATGATACCCAAATTTGGCATTCAGGGTGCGGCACTGGCAACATTCCTGAGCTACCTGTTCAGCTACCTTATCCGTATGGTAGATACAAGGCGTTTTGTGCCGTTTAATTTCTCGGTAATAAGAACTGCGGCAAACACGATTATCATTCTGCTGATGTGCCTGCCTGTTATATTCGGCTTCCAAAGCTGGCTCATATGGGAGGTCGCATTTACAGCGGCGATCCTTGTCCTGAATTACAAGGCACTGCTGAACACAGCAATAAAGCTTGTTAAAAAAGAAGCATAAGAAAAAGGTATCGGCCTTCGGTCGATACCTTTTTTACTATTTAGGAAAGCCGTTAAGAGCTACATAAACGACAAAGGATACTGCATCTATTGCAAGGATAACACCTAAGATTATAAGAGCTATCTTTACGCCTTTTTTGGCTTTTTTCCTGTTTTTATCAGTCAGGACGTGTTCCTTGATGTCCGTATAAAGATCAGCCTTTGCAGGCGACTCCTGAGCAGGTGCAGGCTCGGGCTCAGGGGCTTTGTTCAGCACCAGTTCGTCAAGCGAGACTCCGAACAGGTCACTGATAGCGACGAGCTTCTCCATATCGGGTGTAGAATCGCCCACCTCCCATTTTGAAACGGTCTGCCTTGAAACGTTCAGACGGTTCGCAAGCTCCTCCTGAGAAAATCCTTTCTGCTTGCGAAGCTCGTAAAGCTTGTTATTGAACTCCATTTTCAGCTCTCCTTTTTCTCGTTTTGATGACCATGTATCCTGTCACAGCTGCAAGTACAGCTATGATAATGTCGGAAATAATGCTTGCTTCAATGCCGTATTTGCCGCCGTTGAGAAGATTTTCCCCAACACTTCTCATATCGATCAGTGCAGTTGAAGCTCCCTCGCTGCCGCTGAGATCAAGTCCCAGAACGCAGCTGAGGCAGAAATTCCATACGGAATGAAGTCCGCAGGCAGCCCATATGCTCTTTGTGCGGAGCGTAATGAATGAGAATACGCACGAAATAACGATTAGGCCAAGCACGCCTGAGAAGATGTACTGCGGCTTGAATCCGCGGAGTGTACTCCAGTGAGGGTAAATGAATGCCAGTGTGCTTGCGCCAACAGCTATCGGAAGCGGCACTCTGTCCTTGAGGGAGCAGAGAACGAGCCCTCTGCAAAGGAATTCCTCGGCAGCTCCCTGAATGACGAATCCTCCAAGCATAAGCAATATCATGGTGAGATCAGGCTCCTTTGATATGCCTTTAAATCTGATACTGCCCGTTAACATGATCGCAGCAACACAGACAAACAGCAATACGGTGCCTATGAGAGCGCCTACAAACAAGCCTCCGATGCGCCCGGTCACACCCATTTCGGAGAGATTTCTTTTTTCTATGATCTTCCAGTAAAGAACACTTGCGGCTATCATTCCTGCCATAGCATACAGACCAAGCAGTTCCATAGTGCTTTCGGTGAAAGTCTCGCCCTGTAAAAACTTTTTTCCGCCGACGATCATCGCGCCTATGACAACGGCATTGCCTAAAAGTGTGCCTGCCGCAAAGCATAGTATGAACGCAAGAAGCTTTTTAATAACTAACATAGCGGCCGGCATATCTGTTCTGTTGTTGAACGGGCTTATGTTTCTGATGAGTTTTATCATAGATGAATTCCTCCTTCTATCGCTCGGCGATAGTTTTTCCTGATGAATCCATCGTATCATTTCTACCCGTGAAAGTCTACCAACTGCACCTGGAAATCCGTCAACAGGCGTTAACAATCACGTTAATCTCCGTTGCATTGGCTATAAACAGCCAAATTCCCGATACCACTTGCACCGCCTGTTGCTGCTCCTTTATGATATCATCTATTTCAATTTTTTCCATTTTTAACTCCTTTTTGGGGCTTCTTATCACCTATTATAGCATATCGCCAATACAATGTAAATATACAAAACAGAACTGCCATATGGCAGTCCTTCAGAAAATACAGTTCGATCGGTATCGTTCTTCATTTGGCAGATATTGCTTTATGGCAATATAATACAGGATAAGCCGTAAGGCTTTGGGAGCAATGCTGTTTGCATTACAAAAGGGAGTTGTACTGCGTGGTCAAATTCAGCAATCAAATATTTAGTGCAGACAGCTGATATGGTATTTTTTGTCAGGCTCATAAGTTCATAAAAAGTTTACGATTTCAGCCGCACATCACGACTTGCTTGTCCGTTAATGTATATAAGGAAATCTGTTCCGATAAAATGGATTTATCTCTCTTGCTTTTATGATAACAGCATTATATAATGAAAGCAGCAGTTAAATTCCGCAAAATTCAAGAATGGCAGGTGACGTTATATGTTAAAGAAAATCTTAGCTGCTGTGATAGCAGCTTCAACAGCGATCATTTCTTTTTCCGCAGAGAGCATGAGTGTGTCCGTGCTCACGAATGTTTACGCAGAGGAGACAGGCGCTGCTGCAAAGCTTCCCGACTGGATACCGACTGATTTTGAGTCGGCTGTAGAGTTCCGCAATACCTATGGAGCGACCCGTATCGGCAATGGGCTTATCTGCATCGTTTATCCCAATCGCGCGGGAAAAGGAAAAAGCAGCGACACTTACGGCTATGAACTGCGTACTGATGCAAACAGCAGACAGATATTAAAGCATGACATTTACCTGAGCGATATGACCGAGACCTGTTTTGAAGTATTCGTATACCAGCCGCAGGCAGAAGGAGACCTCGAACTGAAGCTTGTTGATCCTCATGTACAAGTCAAGCCCTCGGAAAAGGATACAGGTGATGACTGGGAACCGCCCACTGTCGCCGAATATACCTTTAACGTCGATAAGGAACTCAACATCACCGAGACCGATATATACAGCTGGCTTCCCGACAGTGTAAAGGAATTCGGCGAATATACAAAGCTGAACGGCGAAGTTTCAGTAAAAGATAATTATGTTGTATTCTGTACGGTGACCATTGACCAGTTCGGTGACAATTGGGCACCTGACAGTATGAACAAAAATGAGATAATTAAGCCAATACTGACATCTGACTGTACGATGCAGGTCCGTGATATGTACTGTGACGGCTCCATTGATGAGATATATGTCTATCAGGCTGTGAAAGACGGTAACGAAAAGGTTTCATGGACACGCACGTCCACTGCCAGACCTGATCCCGAAGAGCCGAAAATCTATACTCTGACTGCCGACTGCGCTGTGTTTGACAATGCACGATCGGTGCTTCTCGCCAATACTGCCCGTTTCAGCATCGTTGACGGCGAGACGGGAAAGCTTGCTGATATCGACGAAAATGATAAGATATTCCTTGACCCTGACATACGTTATTCTTCCGACGATGAGGGCGTGTACGCAAGCGTTGATATTGCAGCGCCGCAGATGACGTCGAATCCGTACTACTGGGATATTTCTCAGTTTAAGGACGCCGATATCTTTGAAATAGACCTGCTTTATAATAATATCCCCGAAGGCTATTTCCTTGATACCGCAGGCACAGTTGTAAGGAAGTTCGATAACGGCGCTGTTGATTATACCTTCAAGCTGAAAAAGTCCGTAAGCGGCGATGTGAACAATGACGGGAATTTCAATATTTCAGATATAGTTCTGTTCCAGAAGTGGCTCTTAGGTGCTCCTGATACACAGCTTGCCAACTGGAAAGCTGCGGACTTCTGCCGCGACGACAAGCTCGATATATTCGACCTTGTTCTTATGAGAAAAGCGCTTCTTGGATCAAAGGAGCTGCCTGTAGAGGTCAGCGCTCAAGAGGGCGGCGGATTCGCAGGAACAATGATCTTATACAAAGTCTACTGCGAAGACGGAAAATATTTGCTGTCTTATCAGGAGCGGACATTTGATCAGAAGCATCAGTCTATGGTCTTCAATATCTCAGAACAGGAGTATCGTGAGATAATGGCTCAGGACTATGACAGCATGATCGAGAGCATGAATGATCCAAACGTACCCGGGTGGGGCGAGTCCGAGTTCAGGCTCGAAGTCAGCTATCCCGACGGTTCTCGGAAAAAGGCAGTTTCAAACAGAATGCCGGGTGTTCTGACAAAGCTGAGAGCTCTGACGAAAAATCATACCGCTTATGTTGAGCCTGATCACCGCAGAGATTACGGACCGTGGTTCACTGTTATAGAAAACGATCTTAGTCTGTATCTTGGTCCCGATGAAAGCTATCCGACGGCAGCTATAGTCCAAAGTGGCGATAGCCTTGAAGAGCTGGGGTATAATGAAAACAATGACACATGGGTGTTTACAGAATACTGCGGAAACTATGGCTGGCTCAGAACAGTCAGAGATGATAATGAAACTCCGACTATCCGTTTTGACATGCTTGCTGACAAGCCTGTGATCTACCTGTATCCCGAGCAGGAGACCGATGTTCATGTGGAGCTGGAGCTCACAGAAGCTGAACTCTCCACAACATATCCGAGGTATAATAACGGCTGGGACGTAACAGCCTCTCCTGACGGCTTGCTTCTGAACAAGGCTGACGGCACGCATCATAAATATCTCTTCTGGGACGCTGTGAACTGCCGCATGAGATATGACTTCTCCCAGGGCTTTTGTGTTGCAGGCAGTGACACAGAAAGCTTCCTCAAAGAGAAACTCACATATATGGGACTGAAGGAAGAGGAAATGAATGAGTTCATCGTATACTGGCTGCCGAGAATGGAGCATAATGCGTATAACCTCATTTCATTCCAAGGCGATGCCTATACGAATTCCGCAAAGCTGAACATCGCCCCGACACCTGACAGCGTGCTCCGCGTATTCATGGCTTATGTTCCCCTTGAAGAATCCGCGGACATTGAGCCGCAGCAGCTCGAGACCTTTGAGAGAAAAGGCTTTACCGTCGTTGAATGGGGCGGCAGCGAGATCAAGCCGTAAACATATCCCTGCAAATATCAGTGCCTAAAAATATGCTCAATATTTATATTTGTGCCTCCCATAAACGGGAGGCACTTTTTATTCATAACATTGACGGTGATACCATTATCACAAGCTGTTTCATCAATATGTTCGGCAGTTCAAAACATCTGTATTAGAAAAATCTTAGAAAAAAACGAAAATAGTCACTTTCTCATTTGAGAAAGTGACTATTTCATGAGGGTGGGAGATGGGATTCGAACCCACGGTCTTCGGGACCACAAGCCGACGCTGACGGATTTTCGGCAGTTTTTCATGTTTTAATAGAATCCTGTTTTGCATCTATTTTTCGAGGAGAAAAGCTGAATTTACTAGTATTACCTTTGCAGAAAAATTCTTAAAACTGTAGGAAAAGTGTAGGAAATATCAGCTCGCACTTTTAGATATGCATTATATTTTTCATCAATTGCTGCTCAGGCTGCAATAAGCGAAAAGAAGTAATTCGGAAATATACTCAGATTGGCTATTTTACGCTGAATCTGGACGATGCTAAGAAGTACATCTATGCAAAGTCTACTAAACGCAGAATACTAAGCTGGCATGATATTCACGTTAACGTGTTTATCTGAATAAACAAATAGAGCTCTCACAGTTTCGGCTGTGAGAGCTTTTTTGTTATAGTATTTCTTCTCCGCTGTGCAAAGCAATGAGCTTATCTCCCATTATATCTTTCATCATCTCGAATGCAGGAATGCCCGTGCAATGTCCGCTGTAAAAGAAAGTGTTCATCTTTGCGAGTTCCTGCGCCGTCTGAATGATAACAGCTTTTTCTTCCTCGGTATGCTCTCCTTCACGTTTCATCATGTGGAATCCTGTGATAACATAGTCGGGATAGCTGTCAAACAGTTCCTTGTATCTGTCGAGGATATTGAGTATACCGTTATGAGCGCAGCCCGACAGAAGCCAGCGCTTACCGTTTTGTGTGATAACAAGACATTGCTCGTGACAGAAATCGTCACAGACCTTTTCGCCGTTTTTTATGCAGGACAGTTTTTTGTTCCCCTGCGGATAGCATCTCCTGCCTGTGATGCCGCTGAACAGAAACAGCTCGTCATCAAGTTTCACATCGCCGTCTATGAGCTGAATATTCGGCAGTTTAAGGATATCTGTATCAATTCCGATGTAGCGTTCTCCGTTGTAGTGGGGCTCTGCTGCGGATTTCTGCATAATTATCCTTGCTTCCGGATTCCCCCCGGCAAACGGCAGTATCCCTCCCGAATGGTCATAGTGACCGTGACTTAGTATCACAGTATCGACAGCAGACAGGTCTATTCCGAGAACTTCCGCATTCTTCACAACTGCATCGGTCTGTCCGGTGTCAAGCAGGAGCTTATGCTTCTCTGTCTCGATGTAAAGGGATAGGCCGTGTTCTGCGATACAGTCTTCATGTCCGCAGGTATTCTCTACAAGGGTTACAATTCTCATCAGTGATTACCGCAGCCATGATCTCCGCAGGAATGACCTTCGCCGTGTTCGTGATCGTGATGATCACAGGTAGGGTTCTCGTTCTGAACAAGTGTCTGTGCAAGAAAAGCAGCAACAGCATCATCTGCACTTCCCATATTACCGCCGTAAAGAGCGATGCCTGCCTCCTTCATAGCCATCTGCGCACCGCCGCCGATACCTCCGCAGATCAGAACGTCAGCCTGAGCGTTTTTCAGGAATCCCGCAAGCGCACCATGCCCTGCACCCATTGTTCCAACTACCTGCTCGTTGATGATCTTTCCGTCAGCAACGTCATAGAGCTTGAACTGTTCTGTTCTGCCGAAATGCTGAAAGATCTGTCCGTTTTCATAGGTTACTGCGATTCTCATAATAGTGCTTCCTTTCCGTGCGATCTTCTCCGAGATCGTGTTATCAAGAGTATAATTTCCGCCTGAAATGATGATGCGTCTGCCCTCAACCAAAGCCTGAGCAAGTTTTTTTCTTGCCGTGTCATAAATCGCCGTGACAGTTGTTCTCGCCACGTTCATCTCCTGAGCACACTGTTCCTGCGTCTTTGACTGATAATCTATCAGACGTATCGTTTCAAACTCATCAAGCGACATAACGACCGTATCGTTTGCTGTATCCTGATCGGGTGCAAAGCTCCAGTAATCGGGATAACAACAGATACGGCGTGATTTCTGAGGTCTTGGCATAATAGCATCTCCTTTCTGACTTATGTCGATTATAACATATTTTTCGACTTATGTCAAGTATATTCTTGGCATTTTCGGATATTGACTAATATTACTTCATTTGGTATAATTTTTTGTAGGAGTGATATTGTGAATAAGAATCTTGAATTGTTCCTGACCTTTATGAAGATCGGGGCTTTTACCTTCGGCGGCGGTTATGCAATGATCCCGCTGATCCAGAAGGAAGTATGCGAAAACAAAAAATGGCTGAATGAAAAGGAAATATCTGATATTGTTGCAATTTCCGAGTCAACGCCCGGACCTATCGCTATCAATGCAGCAACATTTGTAGGGTATAAAACATCGGGTTTTCTCGGAGCGTGCATGGCTACGCTGGGAGTTGTCCTGCCATCGTTTCTTATCATTTCGCTTATCTCCATGATATTGACGCATTTTCAGAGCATTAGACCGGTAAGGTATGCTTTTATGGGTATCAGAGCAGCCGTGCTTGCACTGATACTGAAAGCCCTGTGGATGATGTTTCATCAGGTGAAGAAGAAAAAGCAACCGTTTTCCTATGCGATCATGGGGCTTTCACTTGTACTGACTGCTTTTCTGAAAATTGATGCTGTCTTTGTCATTATCGGCTGCGGCTTGTTTGGTTTGATTTGGTCGCTTTTGAACAGAAAGGAGCAAAGCAATGGTACTGATTAAACTGTTTCTTGCCTTTCTGAAAATAGGTGCGTTCACATTCGGCGGCGGATATGCAATGATCGCAATGATACAGGCGGAAGCAGAACGTCAGGGCTGGCTGACACAAGAGGAACTTGTCGATTTTGTGGCTTTGAGTGAAAGCACACCCGGACCGCTTGCAGTGAATATGGCTACATTTGTAGGGATGAGAACTTGTGGTGTGCTCGGAGCAATCATCGCAACACTTGGTATTGTTCTGCCGTCATTTATCATTATACTCATCATTGCAAAGTGTTTTGAGAAGTATGAGAAAAGCAAAGCTGTAGGCGGTATCATGTCTGGATTGAAGCCTGCCGTAGTCGGAATGATAGGTGCAGCCTTTATATCTGTTACGAGGACAGTGTTCTTTCCGTCTGGTATCAGTATATCTGTTTTTTCTTCAGCGGGCTTTTGGATATTCCTCGGATTATTCGCCGTTACCACCGTGCTTGCGTTCAAAAAGGTACACCCGATCAAGATCATTATTCTGTCTGCGGTGATAGGGATAGGCGCAGGATACGGACTGGGATTGTAATAGAATTTAGAAAAACATATTGACATTTTTCTATGCGTATGATATAATATAGAAAATCTTCAATATGAGGTGAGAACGTGGAGTTATCAAACAAGCAAATCACGGTAATATTCAAAGCCCTGTGTGATGAAAACAGAGTTCAGATATTCAGAATCCTGCAAAACGGCGAACTATGCGCCTGTCATCTCCTTGAGGAGCTTCACCTGAGTCAACCAACACTCTCTCACCATATGAAGGTGCTCTGCGACAGCGGACTTGTGGTCGGCAGAAAAGATGGCAAGTGGATGCACTACTCTATTTCGCAGGAAGGTGCTAAGATCGCTATGGACTGCCTGAAAGAGATCACGGCAGTAAATGAAAACGATTGTAATTGCTGCAATAAATAAGCCGTATGGTCATACGGCTTTAAACAGCGGGAACAAATCGATACATCTAAATATAACAATCGGAGGATAAGAAAATGGATAATGTTTCAAAAGCAGTTCAGTATTATGAGAAAGGCTATATGTGCTCGCAGGCAGTATTTGCGGCGTTTGCAGAGCAGTTCGGTATAACAGAAAAACAGGCTTTTCAGATAGGCGCCTGCTTCGGCGGAGGAATGTGCAAGGGCGAGGTCTGCGGTGCGTGTACGGGTGCGCTGATGGTGCTCGGAATGAAATACGGACAGTTCGACCTCAATGATACAGCTAGCCGTGCCAAAGGCCGTGATATGGCAGTTAAGTTCCTTGACGAGTTTGAGAAGCGCAAGGGTTCATATATCTGCCGTGACATTCTTGGCTGTGACCTCAGAACAGACGAAGGCAGGGATTTCGCAAGGTCAAACGGACTATTCAGAACGCTCTGTCCGGAAATGGTCAGGACAGCAGCAGGGATACTGACCGAAATCCTCGGAGGCGATGAAGAATAGTGTGGGACTTTATCCAGGATGAGATATTCGGCATGAAATGGCTGAACAGGCTTATCGGCTCTTTGCTGAACGCCTGTGGTCTTGATACTGAGAGCAAGCTGGGCGGCAGTCTGCAATTCTTCATCTATGACATGATAAAAATAATGGTTCTGCTAGGCGTGCTGATATTTGTGATAACCTATATACAGAGCTATTTTCCACCAGAAAGAACGAAAAAGATACTTGGCAGGTTCCACGGTATCGGCGCAAACTGTATCGCAGCTTTGCTCGGAACAATCACACCATTCTGCTCCTGTTCCTCAATACCGCTGTTCATGGGCTTTACAAGTGCAGGACTTCCGCTGGGCGTGACGTTCTCATTTCTTATATCGTCACCAATGGTAGATCTCGGTTCACTTATCCTGCTGATGAGCATTTTCGGCTGGAAGGTCGCTGTAGTATATGTGGTTGTCGGACTTGTTATTGCAGTTGCAGGCGGTACGCTTATCGAAAAGCTGCACCTTGAAGATCAGGTGGAGGAGTTTATACGAAACGGCAAGAGCATTGACACTCCGCAGAATGAACTTACAAAGCGTGATAGAATGAAATACGCCTGGAAGCAAGTAGCTGAAACGGCAAAGAAAGTTTTGCCCTATATCATAGTCGGAGTTGGAATCGGAGCCATTATTCACAACTGGATACCGGAGGAATGGGTAGTCATAGTTCTCGGAACCGGCAACCCGTTCGGAGTTATCATAGCCACTATCTGCGGTATACCGATGTATGCTGACATTTTCGGCTGTATCCCCATTGCAGAAGCACTGGTCGCAAAGGGTGCAAAGATCGGCGTAGTTCTCGCATTTATGATGGGCGTTATTACGCTGTCACTACCGTCAATGATAATGCTGAAAAGGGCAATAAAGCCTAAGCTGCTTTGCATTTTCATCGCTATCTGTACGGTCGGAATTATCCTTGTCGGATATTTCTTTAATCTCATTCAGAATTACATCATTTAGGAGGAATATATCATGGCATTATTTGGTAAGAAAAAGGAAGAGAAGAAAGAGGAAACTTCATGCTGCTGTTGCGGCGGAGAGCAGACTGCAACTGAGACAGCTTCGACTTGCTGCGGTGAACCTGTTGACGGTATCTGCTGTATCAAGGTGCTCGGTTCGGGCTGTAAAGCCTGCCATCAGCTCTACGACAACACTGTCAAGGCAGTTGAGGGAATTGGCATCGAGGTCGAGTATGTCACAGACTTGCAGAAGATAATGGAGTACGGTGCAATGTCAATGCCTGCACTTGTAGTCAATGATAAGCTCGTTTCCTCTGGTAAAACTCTGAAGCCTGCGGAGATATTGAAGCTAATTGGTGAATGACAAAATAAAGGCAGCCGTAATGGCTGCCTCTCATATCAAATCCTGTTTTTGTAACATACGATTATAACTGCTGACAATGGAGAGTATTTGCTCTATCAAATTTTCAGCGAAATATAGCTTTTAATGAATTGAAGTTTGATTGCCACACTATCCACAGTACAGGCTGCTATCGCTTCTAAGTAGTAGTTCTAAAGTCACGATTTCATGGGAGTTTCCGATAACCTTTGAAATGGCGAAAGCCTATAAAAAGGCTCATGGAAGCTATTTACGGAAAAATCAGTGGCGAGATATCAAAATGGTGTTCTGTCTTGAAGTAGGATAAACACTGAAAAATAATTAAAGCCTCGTATCTGCGGTGTTCAATACACTGCTGTTATGGGGCTTTTTTGTTGTTATGATAAAAAATGAAAGGAAGGTAACATGTTATGATCACCACAGTAAGATGCAGAAGTTCCCCCATATCACAAAATTCAGGAGTTGTCAATACTTTTCCTGAAATTTCTTTGGAGGGCTACAATGCACAAAACAAAGAGTTTGTCAAGAGGTTTTTTGAAAAAAATTTTTGTCTCCCCCAAGCACAAAATGAATCGGTTGTCAATAGTATTTTGAAAATTTCTTATGATTTTTCAAAAAAAGAAGCTGGTGGCAGCTGATGGCGTACTGTAAAGTTGAGCTAAAAGGCGGTTTCACTGTAAGCTCCAATATCTGTACCAAGAACGCAGCTGCACTCCGCACGCTGCGACTTCTTTTTTGGAATATCAAGGTAACTTCCTATAGCTGCCTCAAATGTTTCTTTGGTCATGCAGCCGTTACAGTCTACACCATACTGCTCGAGGTCATTTCCCTCAGCACAGGCTTTTATCGTTATTCCGTAAAGCTGTCCGATCTCTGCGAAAGCCTTACCAATGGCGATACGCTCCTGTGGAGTTACTGTTCTTGCCTGCGGAAAATTCCGCTTGACCTTTTCATACAGGTCAATAAAGCTAATAACACAAACTTGTGTATATCCTGAAAGCGTATTACACATTTTCTTGAAGTCTGATATATGCCGTTCAACGGTATATGTGCTGTCAATGAATATCGGATCATACCTCCATCCGATACAGTTGACTCCGACAGCTTCTGAGAGCGATATGAAGTCCTGCATGACCTGCTCCTTCGCCAGAACATTAGGTTCAATGTCTTTTCCGTAGGGAGTAATAGTCACGAACCAATATTGATGAAACCGTTTCAGCTCGTCAATATACTTCAGCATCGGAGCAGGATTCTTAGTGCAGAAGGCTATACAGTCAACAATCTCAGGATCAAGCTCATATCGTGTTATCCAGTCCTGACGATATGGATTACGCACAAGAACGTAGCCTTCACGTATCCTGTTCATGAACCATTCTGAGTAAAATGCGGGGATATCTGTCCGCATCCCTGTGTTTATTATCATTTTTCTTCCTTTTCCCTCACAGCAGTGATATCAAAACATCACTGCTGTTATGTATATATGCCGCTTAGCCGCCCGTAATGGGCGGTATAGGCAGATCAGATGTATTCTTTTCAGTCTTTCTTTTATTATAATGAGAAACAGAAAGCAAAGTCAAGAGAAAATTCCGATTATTTTGATTTTTCATATGTATATCATTATCATGTAATGATAATTGTTATTACATTTTTTTCCGATTTACGGCCATATTCCTATTATTTCTTTTTTTCGTATGTATATTGTTAATGTGACAGAAGCTTTTGTCGCCAACAAAAATGCGAAAGGAGGAAATGATACCGTGTTTGATAACAACCGATACCTGACCTGTGGCGTTGATAGTACGATTCCGTTGGAGTTACAGCTGTTTCTTTGGGAGTGTGTAGAGCGTATGCCTGCTCCAAAAGACTATTTGCAGGTCTTTGAACTGAGTGCAGCTGGTCCTATGCAGGCTATTACTCATAGCTCGGAAGAGCCTGAATACCGTATGACGTATCTTATACCGTCTGAGAAGCCTATAACGGAAAAGCTGTACATAATAGATGACGGTGATCACTGCACAATGCTTTTAGCAGAAGAATATTAACAGTAATGCCAGCCCCTTCGGGGGCTGGTTCATTTTGTTTACGGAGGTTTTTACAATGGATGAAAAGAACGAAAATGTCTTGTATTGCTCTCACTGCGGAGCAGTCATAGGCGATGACGAGGACTACGAAACTATTGATGGAGAGGTAGTATGTACCGATTGCGTTGAACAGCATACCACAACCTGCGATAGGTGTGGAGCTATAATCTGGACCAGTGAAAGCTACGGAGACGACTACACAACGCTTTGTAGTCATTGCTATCACAATCACTACACCCGATGCAGCTGCTGTGATGCGCTATTACACGAAGATGATGCTTATCATCTTGACGGTTACGATTATTGCTCGGAATGCTATCACGATGAAGTCGATAAGAACCGCTCTATCCATGATTACGGTTACAAGCCTGAGCCTATCTTTTACGGTGATTCCAAGCGGTATTTCGGCGTAGAACTGGAGATTGACGGAGCAGGCAAGGACAGTGACAATGCCGACGAATTGCTTGTTATTGCCAACAGAGATCAAGAACACATATACATCAAAGGTGACGGCTCATTGGACGATGGTATGGAGCTTGTAACTCACCCCATGAGCCTTGATTTTCATAAGCAGTTTCAGTGGGAAGATATCATGAAAAAGGCTATATACTTGGGATATCGCTCACATCAGACAAGCACCTGTGGACTTCACGTTCATGTCAATCGCTCCTGTCTAGGCGATAGTCGTGAAGCGCAGGATGAGGTTATAGCACGTATCTTATACTTCATCGAACATCATTGGAACGAGATGCTTAAGTTCAGTCGCCGCAGTGAGTACAGTATGAACCGCTGGGCTGCGCGATATGGCTTTGAAAAGACAGGTCGTGAAATTCTCGATAAGGCTAAAAAGGGTAATAATGGCAGATATGCAGCTGTGAACTTAATGAATTACACCACAATCGAGTTCAGACTTTTCAGAGGCACGCTCAAGTATAACACTCTTATTGCAGCGCTTGAGCTTGTAAACGCTATCTGCGATCTCGCTATCAGCTTAACTGATGAAGGTATAGCACAAATGTCATGGTCAGAGTTCGTTGATACAGTGAAAGAACCTGAGCTGATACAGTATCTGAAAGAGCGCAGACTCTATATCAATGAAGAAATCGAAACACAGGAGGATATGTAAAATGGGCTTATTATCAGATTTATTCGGTATGGACGAAGATACCGAGAAAGATATAAAGGACGTGCTAAAGACGGTCGGTGTTATCGCTACAATACTTTTCGCAGGCGGTGCTATTGACGGTATCGGTTGTGATGATGATAAGGAGGATAATTGATATGTGCGCATTATTTGGATGGCTCGATTATAAAGGAATCGTTCCGTATAGGGTACTCAAGAAGCTTACCCAGGCTCTGGCAAATGCTGCGGAAGAGAGAGGAACAGATGCAGCAGGTATCAGTTATATTCATGACGGTAAGGTCACTATATTCAAGCGACCTAAGCCAGCTCATAAACTGCACTTCAACGCTCCTGCCGAAACGAAAGCTGTTATGGGACATACGCGGTTAGCTACCCAGGGCGATAAGAAGCAAAATTACAATAACCATCCCTTCGCAGGTCATGCTGATACAGAGTTTGCCTTTGCACATAATGGCGTACTCTGGAACGACAGAGATCTGCGCAAGGACGGAGTAATTCCCAATACATATATAAATACGGACAGCTATATCGGCGTACAGTTGATAGAGAAACAAGGCAAACTCGACTTCGACAGCCTCAAGTACATGGCTGAAACGGTGGAGGGTAACTTCACTTTTACTGTCCTTGACCAGTACAATAGCCTATACATTATAAAAGGAAGCAACCCGATGTACCTGCTCCATTTTGAGACAATAGGTCTGTATGTATACGCAAGTACTGAAAGCATCATGAAGAAGGCTCTGAAGCAGTTGGGACTTCATAAGTTTGAGTCAAAGCGTATTGATACCGAAGAAGGCGATATTCTGTGTATTGACAGAAACGGTAAAATCACACGCTCACGATACGAGCCTAAAATATATAGATCCAAGTATATGAGCTGGTACGATTATGATGACTCTTCATACTTTAATATGCATGAGGAAATCCTTTTGGCATATTGTGGCTGCTATGGCGTTGACAGCGAAGACGTTGAGCTCCTTTTGGAGTACGGCTACACCTGTGATGAGGTGGAGGATATGCTCATGGAGCCAAGCCTGCTCCGAGAAGCACTCAGAGATGTAAAATATATGTGTGGCGAAGATTTGTATGAAAGCTGCTATGGTGGTGTGTTCTGATGGGCAGAATAGGATATATCCGTGTATCAACGGAACATCAGGAGACCGCACGACAAGAAGCGTTGATGGAGCAGTACCAAGTAGAACGTGTCTTTGCTGAGAAGATATCAGGCAAGAATGCTGACCGTCCCGAACTGAAAGCTATGCTGGAGTATGTTCGCGAGGGAGATACTCTATACATTGAGAGTATCAGCAGGCTCGGAAGATCGACCAGAGACCTGCTAAACATTATAGATGTATTGCAGCGCAAAGGCGTAACTCTTGTCAGTGCCAAAGAGAATATCGACACAGACACTCCGCAAGGGCGATTCGTACTGTCTATATTTGCAGCACTTTCAGAGCTTGAACGTGAGCAGACTTTACAGCGCCAACGCGAGGGTATTGCTATTGCTAAGGCACAGGGAAAGTATAAAGGTCGGCAGCCTCAACCTATAGACTGGATAAAGTTCAGTCAACTTTACGAGCAGTGGAAGGCGGGCGCTATTACAGCAGTATGGTTTCAGAAAGAGATGGGCCTGCGTGCCAACACCTTTTACCGCAGGCTCAAAGAGTACGAAAGAAAATAAATATAAATGAGACAGAGCCGGGACAGGTCCCGGCTCCAATCATATTTCAATAGGGTGTCGTTTTTATTTGCAATATTGCAAAAGCGCAAAAACCATTTCTGGGAAACAGATTTTGCGTATGTCATTAGACCTTGGTCATGTGAAACATTAATGAGCCTCCGAACGGAGGCTCGCTAAGCTTATACTATTTCAGTCTGAATGAAGAGAAATTCTTGCTAATTATAATTCATCTATGCACTCAAGTAAAAGATTGAGATTATCTTGAAATTTCTTCATCATAGTATTGAATTCTTCAAGCTTAAAATCTTTTTGCGAAGCAATATATTTGTTATCGACTATATCGTTAGCAATATCATATAATGCTTTTATGCAAGTCTTAATTCGAACTTTAGTTTTTAGCAAACTAACAAGAGCTGAGCATTCCTGAATACAAATATCGTATTCGTTGTTATACAATTTTATTTGTTCAATTAAACATTCCCGAAGACCAAGTCGCCATTTAAGCTCGTTGTCATAATTATTCTTGGTTGAACGTATACCATTTATAGCTACTCCTATTTTATGAAGCTTTTTAATACTTTCGTCAATTAAATTGCAAATATTCTTTACTTCTTTCTTTTCAGATTCGGAAATTGTATAAGAATAAGTAACTTGAGCGGGATCGGTTTTGTCTTTGTTCTTAATATTGACATGTTCTTGATTTTTATCCATTCCAAGTATATCATGAAACCATTCAGCCAAGATATTAGACATATTATCAAATGTAACGTCAGGAAATTCTACTTTGACTTTTTCATGTAATGCTTCTTTATAACTCTTACCGTTATATCTGTCTCGATAAGTCTTTGTGTCCTTATGCTTTGTTTCATATAGTCTTTCAATGTATTTTACTAATAGCTCCTTATTATATTCAGCATCATAGAGTGCTTTAACAACTGAGCCAAATGGGTCACCGCCGATATATCCATTTATAGTTTGCATTGAAAATATAATGCTATTAGGCTCTTTAACGCTTCCTTTTAATAAGTTTAAAACAAAAAACGGCTTAGCTGTGAATTTCTCCATATTAAAGTCCCCACCATAAAAATATCCTTCTATATAGATTAAGTTAATAAACTTGCCAAAAGGCTTATCCATAACCATCTCACTTCCTTTCAAAAAATATAAAATATAATATAATCCATTTTGAATTGTATAATATTTGCCCTGAAGTATAATACAAGTAAGGACCAAAAGTCCAAAAAAATCTCAGATGCTGTTAGAAGCAGGTGAAAAAAATATTGAACGTCACAAAAGCCCCAAATCGGCTCCAAACCAGCTGGTATTTGTGACCATTGAAAAAATTCACCTACTTCTGCGGTTACTGAAATAAAAATACGAAAGGGGCAATGCAATATGCCTGTCGAAAGAATGCTGCCTCAGCAGCAACAACATCCGCCTGAGGTAATCCAAGCAGATACTCCCAAAGGCGCAAAAGTTTTCGGGATAACAAGATTTGGCTTCAAAAGTTTTGATGAGTTGATTCATAAATCGGCTCAGGAGTACGGAGTGGAGTTTGATCTGTTTTTCTCAAACTCGCTCGGAACTCAACACGGTTGGATGAAAGTGTTCAACGGAAAAGTTACGAAAACTATTCCACTTCTAGAAATCAGCGTATCTTATTCACAACAAGTTATTCAAGCTGGGACGAAAATAGGATACATTATAAAGTATTATCATACCACAATGTCCGACACTACCGAGGATTTCATTTCATATGTACTATTCGACAAGCACAAGGTAAGTGAAAGGCTCAACGTTCCGCCTCAAGGCAGCAAGAGTAAGGATGAACTTTGCGAGAAGTTGGTCGAGACTCTGATTATTGAGAAAGCAGAGGAAGCAGAACCAATTGAGGTAGGAGCTAAGCAAGGATGGTGTCTGGTCTCTGAAATCAGTGTATTTTGGGAATCTCGCATGAAATACCCAACGGTGCTACAAAAGATGATCCCAGAGAGCATCGCTGGACGTGAAACACCGAAAATCAGAAAAGCTCTATTTAAAAAGGAACATGGTTGGGACAGAGCGTTTAATGAGATATTCAACACTTGGCCTGATCTTAAAGTTCCATTCCTAATCCGTGAATCAAGCTATATGCTTACATTTGTGGGAGAGTATGGCGTTTCGTTCAATCAGATCATTAATTTCAAAACTACTGATATGGCTGACAGTTCATTGTGGGCTGCAATGTTTGATAACGTAAGTTACGGTCACGGTTCAGTACTCTCACTGAGCAGGGCCAAGAATATCGAACATGCAAGCAGGCTGCTGAATGATGCAGTTCTGCTTGTTGTTGATGATACAAAGGCAGATGAATCAAAAAAACGTGAGGAAGCAATAGATGTTCTTCAGCGTAGGGCGCTCAACAGCAATTCTGGTTTCTGTCAGATACCAGTGATCGTATCAGATTACGCATTTGCTCAGATGCGTCCGGATCTGTGTATTGATTTCTCAGGTTATGATGGTAACTATGATATCAGTCAGGCAGTCCTGACAGAGGTATTGGAGTCCCACGACGCCAAGCTCATCGAAAGAATACAGAAGGAATTTTGTGAGTTTATCGAGATTTTTAATGCGAATATCGAAGAAGTCTCTAAGAAGACTCCGTATATGATTCCTGCTCAACGCAGAAACGCTTACTATATACTCGTAGCTGCCCTACGAACATATGATGAATATTTTGGCGTATTCTTCGACGAAGGAACAGAGTCGAGGCTGGTAGATATCCTTAGTACATACAACGAGGTTGGTTCAAGTAACGATGAGTTACTACTTACTCTTCTAGGCAACTGTCTGAATGAGGAGATTAGCAGCGGACGCTTTAATTTCATAAAGCGGACGAAGTTTATCGTTATCAATCAAGGAAACAACTCGGTCATCGTTGACGATGACTACGTCTATTTCGATACGGACATAATAGGAGAGCTTGCTCGCAGTAAGTTAAAGCTTAATAGCGTCAACACACTTACGGATGCAATAAAAGCAAGCGATTGCCTTAATATCAATGATCACAATAGCAAGTGTTACAGGTTTCATGTTCAGAATTCCGATGGGGAATCGTATATGCTGTATACTTACGGCGTAAGCAAGAAACTTATCAATGCAGAAAATCGTAAGAGGCTTGAACTTGCCGATTATCAGAAGTTCCTTCTCGACTATAGTGAGCTTGGACAGAACGAGTTACTTCCGCTGGGTATAACAGCAGATGGCAGATATGTTGGTAAGGATATATCATTTGGGAATAAGTCCAACGATCATATCTTTATCACAGGACAGAGCGGAAAAGGCAAGTCCTTCTGCGCAACAAATTTATTACCATTATTGGCGATGCTCGGGAGCAGGATGCTCGTTTGTGACGTAAGTGACTCATTCACTCGTGATGAAGTTATCAGAGCACTTCCCCCAGAGGTCGTCGATGCTCTATTCGAGTTTATCGAAGTTGCTGACGGCAAAAGAAAAATACCTGTAAATCTTTTGCTCATTGGAGACTGTTCCGGCCTTCCGGCTAGGAAGCGCCGCATTGTCAGCTTTATTAAGGCTATTGCGGGTAAACTCGATAAGGACGAAACAAGATCCCTTACTGGCGTAATTTCGGATATGCTGAAGAGGTATCCAAATATTACTTCAGTTTCAACCGAAATGCTCCGTAACGCGCTTAAAAGAGGCGGTAAGGTCGGCAATCATGTGTTCAGCCTTATCAGTTCTACGCTTGACGACATTGACAAGATAGGGTTCGAGGAGCAAGGCTGGGCAGAATTCTTTGAAAAAACAAAAAAGATTCCGGTTCTATACTTGGGGAACGAATCAGGTGATAAAGAACACTCATTACTCGATGCATTGATAGCATCGGCTTTTGAGTGGCAACGAGACCATGATACAGCTCCGCTGTCAATAGTTGTGGACGAGATCAAAGACCAGTGTTTTGCTGAAGGCAGTCCACTACATACTATATTGACCCAAGGAAGAAAGTTCAACACCAAGTTCATAGGTATGACTACGGAATATATCTCAATCGGCAGTCGCGCTATCGACGTAGTTAAGGAGGCAGGTATCAAGATTTTCTTCCGACCTGCTAAATCCCTCGAGCGTATAGCTGTCGAGCTTGGATATAAGAACGCAGCTAACGCTGGCTTCGGTTCTATGGGTATCGGTGATATTATACTCTGCGCTGAGTTGTACAATAAAATTGACGGGGTGAACGAGCCTATCGTTATTCACGCAAAGGCTATCAAGTTCATCGACACACCTCTCTATGGAAAGTTCCAGAAGGAGTACGGTATAAAATAAGTTAATACTGGTTGCGCCCTTCGTGGGCGCACCGTATACAATAATTATATGCTAAATGACCATACAGGTCAAGCAGAAGGAGAAAAAATTATGTCAGAGTTAAAATGTAATAAAATCAACAAATATGAAAAAACCAATAATGTTAAGTCTGAGCCACCAATAGAGATTAGTACTTATTCCATAGAGGTTGGCGAAAAGATACTTGAAATGGGTTATTGCTTAAAGAGTGGGGAAAAATTTATTAAAAAGTTAACGGATGTGTTTTGGGTTAGGGAAGTTATTCGCTGTGCTAATCCATATAGAATAATAGAAATTGTCAAGCTCGTTTATTCAACATGCTGCAACGGTGTATGTGTTGCTATTATGCCGTTTAAAGATTTTTTGAATTGCAAGTATGACAAGTACTGCAATAATATCAAACGTTTCCCTGAATGCAGTGATAACGATTATAACAGATTATTTGATTATAATATCAAAAGTGCGGTTTATAAAGATGAGTATTTGAATTTTGACGAGATAGATAAACTCAAAGCTCGTTTTGGTACTTCCCCATTCCCATACTAATGGAGGTATTTGCCTAATAATTACCATATCAAGTCAAGCTCGGCTCTGAAAGGAGAGATTACTATGTATAGCATTAACCCACCACCGCTTTCAAAAGCAGGTTGGATATGGCTGAGGGAATGGCAGCATAAAAAAGGAATTTCCGATGAAGATTTTGCTTCCGGCCTGAAGATCCATATGAATACATTGAAATCCTATGATAATTCAGCACATACTTTGACTATCGAGAAGTTGGATAATCTCATGGCTACCGTAGGGGAAGAACCAATAGTTTATGTGATAAATAAGTATATTGAATATATTGCGAATTTGAGAAGATTCCAAGCTTACATTAACCATATGAACTAATATAATCCACAGAAATCAATGTGGTAAAACAACTGAGATGATTCAGTCTTGGTTGATAATATATGTAACTATAGTAAGCAGGTCAAGTGCCCTGCTCAGAAAGGAGAAAAAGATGTTAACAGCAGAGAATACATTTAAAGAGTATCCTGATATTGTTTCTACGAAGCAGATGATGAAAATGCTTCACATAGGCAGAAACAAAGCGTTTGAACTGCTTAAGGGCGACATACCGTCTATCAGAATAGGCAGCACGCACAAGATACCGAAGCTTTACATTATCGAATACCTCAATAAGCATTCGATGGAAAGTTAATATCATAATCACGGCTGCTGCGATGAACGGCAGCCGGATTTTTAGGAGGGTATAAATTATGGATTATAAGCTTCACACAAATAAAGGTCTGTGGCATGTCAACTTTTATGTCGCAGATGCTAAAGGCAAGAAAAGACGCAAGCAGTTATCTACCGGCATAAAGGCCTATGATAAGTACGGCAGAGAGATTAATAAGAAGCTTGCTGATGCAAAGGCCAAAGAGATAGTTGCGAGATTTGACGGTATCGTTGATAACGATTTTTCGACGTGGACGTTAGATAAATGTGTAAAGTACTGTCTTGAAAGCAATAAGACGAAGATATCTCCGACAACGTATAATGACTATGTTTCGGCTATAAATAAGCATATAACGCCATACTTTAAGAACGGGAAGCCATTGAAGGATATGAAGGCAAGAGATATAGAAGTGTTTAATGAGTATAAGTTGAATCAGGGGTTGAGCCCAAAGACTGTACATAAGCTTCTAAGTCTTATAGGTCCTGCATTCAGATATGCTGAGAAGAACGATTTTATCATTAAGAACCCTATGAGGGTTGTTGACAGGCCGTCGAAGGTCAAGAAGGAAGGCTGCTACTACAATGCAGCGCAGCTTAATATCCTTGCTCATGCGGCTAAAGGCTCATACATAGAAACACCTGTAGTACTTGCTATGGTACTCGGACTCAGAAGGTCTGAGATAGTCGGTATAACCTGGGATAACGTCGATTTCAATAAAAGACTGCTGCATATAAAGCAGAGCGTTATTATGGGCGATTCCAGCATACTTCCGCATGGGACCTATAAGGTCATAGGTCACACCAATAGCCTTAAGCCGAAGGATATTATTCTGAAATACTTCCTCAAGACTGAAAGCAGCGAGAGAAGCTTTACGATCAACGATGCACTTTATAACTATCTTAAAGCTCTTAAAGTAAAGCAGGAGACTATGATGAGGGAGACAAATGAGTATAAGGATTTCCTGTGCGTTAACCCTGTAGGTGCGTTAATAACGCCGGACAGTATAACGCATCAGTTTACTAAGCTCCTTGATGAAAATGAGCTCCCTCATATCAGGTTCCATGAACTCAGGCACTCTTGTATCAGCCTTCTCGCAAATAATAATGCGTTCTCGATGAAGCAGATACAGGACTATGCCGGGCACAGTGACTTTCTCACGACTTTTAACGTGTACAGTCATACCGATGATTCAGATAAAAAGAATGAAATGGACTATATTACAAGCTGCTTCACAGACCTATTCGGTGATAGCAGTGACTAATAAACGAAGAGCAGGTGTTCCTATATCGGGAGTACCTGCTTATGTTATACATGCTTGCTTATCACTTCTCATAGCAGTATTCTTGACTTTTGGCGACAGTGCAGTGTATAATATGGATAGTAAGCAGGGAACTGTGATAAATCGGAGTTTGTAAGAAGATCGAGGAAGTAGAATGAATATTGTCATAGTAGAAGAAAAACAGGTAAAAACAATTGTAGACATGTCTGTCAGAGCATTTGAAACAGACGTAAATGTTGGCGGAACAAAAGGCGACTGTCCGCCTGAATATGATTCAGTAGAATGGCATAAACAAATGGCTCGAGAGGGGCATTTGTATCAGGCAATGATAGGAAAAGATATTGTGGGAGCAGCCGTCATATTCTCGGACGAAACAAAAAATACCGTGTACATTGGCAGAATTTTTATTGACAGCATCTATCATAGAAAAGGTTATGGAACTCATTTAATGGAGTGCATAGAAAAGTACTACCCATTTGCCGAAGAATTTAATCTGGACACTCCAAGCTGGAATGTACGGACAAACGCTTTTTACGAAAAATTAGGGTATCAAATCATAAAAGAAGAGGACGGATTTGTTTTTTACAGGAAGACGAGAAAGGGAACTTCTAAATTCTGATTTAGCTTAGTACCATGATAGATTCAAAACTTATGGAAAATGATACAGAGAGTCCCCGCGAGTGCGGGGACTTATAGTTTTACGTTTTAACATTAATCGCGCGGCAGAAGAGTTATCAGCCCGATGAAAGATAGAACTTTTCATTTCTTTTTTTATGACATTGATATGCAGCTGATTTTGCAAGTATCGTCAAAAAGTGTAGGAAAACTGTAGGAAAAAAACGAAAAAAGCACTTCCGATTTCTCGAAAGTGCCTATTTCATGAGGGTGGGAGATGGGATTCGAACCCACGGTCTTCGGGACCACAATCCGACGCTTTAACCAGCTAAGCTACACCCACCATATTCAATAAATAAAAACGAAGCTCTCCATTAGATGGAGTCAAGTAACGGAGAGTTTCGGAATGGCGCGCCTTGCTGGATTCGAACCAGCGGCTTACTGCTTAGAAGGCAGTTACTCTATCCAGCTGAGTTAAAGGCGCACAGAAAACTTTAGCAGCAAAAGCTGCTAAGAGAATGGAGCGGGTGATGGGAATCGAACCCACGTAACCAGCTTGGAAGGCTGGAATTCTACCATTGAACTACACCCGCACGGCGTTTCAACATGAAATATTGTATCATAATCAGAGCTGATTGTCAATACCACTTTTGAAAAAAAGTCACATTTACTAAAAAAATCGACCTGTCAAACTTTATGAAAGACAAAATGCCGATTGATATTGTAAAACATGATTTTTTATAAAAAATCATGTCACAAAACGTTATTGTCTAACGTCTAATATAATAGAAGAGTATGGTATATTCAGTTCGGGCTTCTGCATTATTAAGAAAGAATTAAGATTTTCCGCAGTTTAAAAATAAGAATATGCATTTATAATTTCTAATAAAGTGACGGATTTGTAATTTAAAAGTCACGTTAATGTCACGTTTGTGTAGTATGATATGAATGTAATAAGGGGAGCGGCGGAAAAGAGCTGTCCGCATACATTGCTTTTTACTAAAAAAATCCCGAAATACAGGTCTTTATTTGCAATTATGCAGAAATATTCCCTGAATGTGAAGAACTGCTGCTCATTCTATTGACAAGGCTTTGTCAATGTTGTATTATTTTAAATGTGTAACAGAATACGAAAATATTTTTTATCAATGCACAAAATGACATACTTCGGTTGTGTTATTAGTGTGGAATGTTTTATACAGCCAATTGATACATACTAAAAGTTAAATTAAAAAAATATTTCTCGGCTTCGTCTTTTACGGCTTGGAAAAACACTTATATATAGAGCAGCCAAAAGCGAGGACGAAATAAAGATATAGATCAGCATAAGATTTTTTGTAAGGTTGTGTTAAAATGAGAAATAAGACAAAGGATCAGTGCGGAAGAAAAGGTGAGAGGATATTCAGCAATGTGTGCGTGCTGCCGAGCCTTATGGGAGTAATGATATTCTTCCTTGTTCCGTTCTGCATAGTAATATACTACTCACTGATCAACAATCCTGTTCTGAAGGATTTTGTCGGGATCGAAAATTACATCAAGCTGTTCAGCAATTCAGCTTTTACAAAGGCTGTTAAGAACACTGCGTTTTTCTCACTTGTAGCGGTACCGCTTTCGGTTATACTGTCTCTGGGGCTTGCGATGCTTCTGGAGCGCAATATCCCCGGCAAGAGCATATTCAGAACATTCTTCCTGAGTCCTCTGATGGTCCCCACTGCTTCTGTAGTTCTTGTGTGGCAGGTACTCTTCCACAATCACGGAACGGTCAATCAGATAGTTGAGGCAATGGGCGGACACTCAGTTGACTGGCTGAAATCCTCATCGGGACAGCTGGTTATAATATGTATGTTCCTATGGAAAAACTTAGGCTACAACATGATACTCTTCATGTCGGCGCTGTGTGCAATACCAAAGGACATCATTGAGGTGGCTGACCTTGAGGGTGCGGGAAGCTTCTATAAATTCGTACATATAAAGCTCAGGTATCTTTCGCCGACTATCCTGTTCGTGCTGATACTTTCCATGATAAATTCATTCAAGATATTCCGTGAGGTATACCTCCTGACGGGAAATTATCCCAACGATTCGCTTTATATGCTCCAGCACTTCATGAACAATACGTTCAACAGCCTTGACTATCAGAAGCTCTCGGCAGCAGCGGTGCTGTTTGCCCTTGTTATGATAGTGATAATGGCAGTTCTCCTCATTGCCGAGGACATCTTCGGAAAGGACGTGGAGAACTGATGAAGCTGAAAAGAATATCGGTGAAAAGCCGAAGAAAAATAATCAATTCCTTAGTATTTGTATTTATATTCATGGCGGCTGTACTGTTTATTATGCCCACGGTGCTGACGCTTGCAAACTCCTTTATGACTTCAAATGAGATAAACGCCAATTACGGCGCTATGCTGTCGAATATGACCGAGGACAAAAAGACCTTTATCTCCAGTAATGTAAACCTTAAATTCATTCCCGACAAGGTGACATTTGACCAGTACAAGGCAGTCCTCATTCAGAATTCCGACTATCTCATGAAGTTCTGGAACTCGGTATGGCTGACAGTTCCTATAACAGTGTTCCAGATGGCTGTGGCGATACTCACGTCATACGGATTCTCAAGGTATCCCAATAAATTCAAGGGTATCATCTTCTTTGCATATATCATACTTATGATAATGCCCTATCAGGTAACTCTTGTTCCCAATTATCTCGTTGCGGATAAGTTCGGACTGTTGGATACCAGACTTTCCATAATACTTCCTGCTGTATTCTCGCCTTTCAGTATATTCCTGCTGACAAAGGTAATGCGGCGCATACCTGTCTCATTTGTTGAGGCGGCAAAGCTTGACGGCGCAGGAGAATTCAAGATACTTACCAAAATATATATCCCACTTTGCAAGGGAGCTATAGTATCCATTGCCATGCTGGTATTCATAGATTACTGGAACATGGTGGAACAGCCCCTTGTACTTATGAAAGAATCTACGCTTCACCCCCTTTCCGTATTCCTTTCACAGATAAGCACAGGCGATATAGGTCTGGCGTTTGCGGTAGGAGTCGTATACATGATACCGACGGTGCTGATGTTCCTCTACGGTGAGGATTACCTCATAGAGGGAATAACCTATTCGGGCGGAATCAAGGGCTGATGCAGAAAAGTCATCTCTCAAAGGAGTAATAATATGAACGAAACAAAAGAAATTCAGGATATACAGGCAGAGCGCGGAGAAAAAGAAGCAAAGTCGCCTGCCAAAAGACGTGAGCTCATAAAGACGCTTATCATAATATTTCTGGCGCTGATGCTGGTGCTCACATTCTTTTCAAATACCATAATGAACAAGGCGCTCCCCGAGATCTCCACTGAGTCGGTTACTTCGGGAAAGCTCACTGAACGCATCAGGTCACAGGGCACTGTTGAGTCGAATCAGGCGTATGAGGTAAAGGCGGAAGCCAACAGAGTGGTGGAAAAGGTACATATAAAGTCGGGACAGGAGGTCCACAAGGACGACGTCCTCTTTACAGTAAACGCTGTGGGAAATGAAGCCCTTGAGCTTGCTGAATCGGATTACGACAAGGCAAAGCTGGATTACGAAACAGCTCTCCTGAAGGAGCCACTTGATTATTCCGAGGACAATCGGGAAATAAATGCTGCACGTGATGAGATAAATGCTCTCATCGCAAAGCGGGACGCCGCAAGGAACAATGAAGGAATATTAGCTGCGGAAAAGGAGAAAAACAAGTCCAACAAGGCTGAGTATTCAAGAGTTTCCGCTTTACAGACAAAGCTTGATACGGCTGTCCAGAATATCACTTCTGATATGTATGAGGAGGCTGACCCCGAATTCATCGGAGACCTTCCGACTCTTTACAGTGTTTATGCAGCTGCCGAGGAGGAGTACAAGACAGCCCACGATCTCTATGTAGAGGCTCTCACTGCAAACGCAAATGTTGAGATCACAAAGGCAGAGGCTGACGCCAAGCAGGCAGTAAGAGATTCTGCAAAGGACGCTTACATCAGTGCAAAGAGCAGCAAGCGCAGCGAGCTCAACTCACGTCTCAGCGAGGTCTCGGAGGAAGCTGCAAGGCTCAAGGGCGAGATAGAGGCTTACACCGACTCGATTACAGAGGAAGCAGGTAAAGACACCTATGAGTCTCTTGCCGCAAGCGTTATTGAAAAGCAGAATGCCCTTGAAAAGAAGATCATCGAGCTCAACAAGACAAAGAAGAGCGATTCCATAAAGGAACAGCAGAATGCTCTCAATCTTGAGTCCCTTAAAAAGGACATGGAAAGAAAAAAGGAAAAATATGAAAAGCTGAAAAAAGACGATAAGGCTACCGAGATAAGATCAAAGTACGACGGCGTTGTAAGCGCCATTAACATAAAGGTCGATGAGACTACCGTTGAGAATTCGCCCCTTGCCGTTATCGATCTTGTTTCCGAGGGCTATACCGTAAAGCTCACCGTTGACGCCGACAAGCTCAAAAAAGTCAAGAAAGGCGCCATTGCCGAGGTCATGAACAATTACGACGGCGATGTGGAAGCCGTTCTCAGCGAGATCAAAAGCGATCCGAGTGCGGGAGCAAAGAAAAAGTCCCTTATTTTCACGGTAACAGGCAATGTTGAATCGGGAGACACTCTTGATCTTTCCATTCCGCTCGGAAGCGGAACATATGATGCCATAGTCCCGAAAAGCGCAGTTGTTCCCGACAACGGCAGCAGCTACGTGCTTGTAGTCCGTCAGAAGAGCACTCCTCTTGGCAACCGCTATTATGCTGAAAGAGTTACCGTCAACGAAGAAGCAAAGGACGAGGTCTCCTGTGCAGTTTCGGGAGACATCAGCAGAGGCGACTTCGTTATCACCGCAGCAAGCAAGCCTCTCCATCCGGGAGATCAGGTACGCATGAAGGATAAATAAGGCGGTGCACCTTATGAAAAAAAGATTCAGACCTGTTTATGCGGTCATCGCCGCGGTGAATGCCGCCGCAGTTGCAGGAGCGCTGATACTCACGGCAGCGGGGAGCAGCGCTGCAAGGTCACAGCGTTACAACTACGCCCATGACCGCTGGAAAAACGGCAGCAAGGGAGATTACTCACAGGTGAGCTGCTTTTTCAGCGAGGACGCAGGCTTTGACAGGAATGAGGCAGCAGGCGTCAAGTCAAGACTGATGGGCAAGCTTAAAGAGGCTGCCATAGAGCCTAAGGAGACACAGAAGCTTGTCCCCGACGCATACAGCGCTTCGGCGGGAAAGGTCACGGTAACTGGCGATATCGGAAAGCGCTCGGAAGCAGAGATTACCGTGGCGGGAGGAGATTTCTTCCTGTTCAGGAGCTTCGATCTTGTCAGCGGCGCATTTTTCTCTGACGACGATCTTATGCAGGACGGAGTGGTCGTTGACCGACAGCTTGCATGGAATCTGTACGGCACGGACAATGTGGCAGGCAGCAGCATATACATAAACAACGTTAAGCTATATATTTCGGGAGTCATTGAACTGCCCCGAACTGATGCCGAGGAGCGCTGTATCAGCAGTACTCCCATGGCGTATATATCATACTATGCAGCAGAGCTTGTATTCGGCAGCGGTCCCGAAGAGGGCGGCGGAGATAAAGCCGGGTTCAGAAAGATCACCTGCTACGAATTTATCAGTCCCGAGCCTGTTGAGAATTTCCTTTATAACTTTGCAAAAGAGGATCTCAGCGAACTATACAGGGGGCAGATAAGCATAGTCGACAACAAGGAGCGATTTGTACCCGACAAGAGGGTCAAGGCTCTGAAACGGCTTGAGGACAGCGTTGTCCGTAAGGACAAGATAGTCTATCCGTTCTGGGAGAATGCTTCAAGAATGGTGGAATTCAAGCTTTCATTCATCTACGGAGGGCGCAGGCTTCTCCTTGCTATACCGCTTATAACGCTGATATGGCTGATAATCATGGCATACAGGACGTTTACGCGAAAGAAAAAAGAGCTCGGAAAGGCTGCGGTAAGCTTTGTATCGGCGAAGATGTCATCGCTGAGAAAAAAGAACAGCCGCAGCACGGAAGAGAACAAAGAAAGCTCCGCAACAGAAAAACAGGAGCAAACAAAAGAAAGTAAAATATAAAAAAACAAAAAAGAGGAATTATTATGAAAAAAACATTTACGACCAGAATCACAGCATTAACAGCAGCATTAACAGTTATCGTCGGCTCGGCAGCTTCATGCGGCAAAAGAGACAACGACAGCGAGGGAAGATCGAAGACAACAAAGGAGCTCATGGCAGCTTCCTACAAGGCAGTGGAAATAGACACTGATGTGGACGATGTCCAGAGCATTGACAGGATCGACGAGAACAGGATACTTCTCGGTTCGGCTGATGGAAGAAGCAATAGTCCCACATTCTATATCTCTGACAATGATTTCCAGAACTGTGAGCAGATCGATATCGACTGGGGCATAAAGGAGAGCGATGATGTTTACTTCAATACAGCCTACAGCCCTGACGGCGAGATACTGGCATTTGCAACATTCTGTGACTACGGTGACAAGGAGAAGCCGAATTTCGAGGATCCGAATTTCGATTATGAAAACTTTGACTTTGAAGAGTTTTACAGCAACGTAACATACAGCTATAAGCTTTATGCAGTCGATCTTGAAGGAAATATCAAGTCAAAAACAGATATTACAGGCCTTGAAGAATATGAAGATGAAGACGGTAACATTAACATCGGACGCATGTTCCCATGCGGCGGCGGAAAGATCATCTGCGAGACTTATATGGGCGAGACAGATGCTATCATCATAAACTCTGACGGAAAGGTCGGGGGCGAGCTCGACGGACTCGATGCCACCTATATCGACAGCGTTGCAGTGCTTGATGACAAGACCGTCGGTGTAGCAGGCTATTTCAAGGACGCTGATACCGCTGTCAAAATGCTTGACATTGATACGATGAAGCCCACAGGCGACGTTATCGACCTGAAGAAAGCAGGACTTTCAGATAATACAGGTACACTGTTCAGAGGCAACGGCGATTATAAGTTCCTTATGAGTACTTCTACGGCTCTCTGCGGAGTCAAGGAGGACGGAAGCGGCGTTGAGATCATCAACTGGCTGGATTCCGACTTTGGAAACGGCGATGCAAGCTCAATAATCTCCATGGATAACGGCGATTATGTAGTTGCGTATCAGGATTACAGCAGCATGACAGCCAGCTACGGACTGTACAGACTTACAAAACGTGACATTTCAGAGATCGAGAATACAAAGGTACTCACTATCGGCGTTATGTACGATAACTGGAGCGTAAAGCAGATGGTATCCGACTTCAACAAGTCTCACGACGGCGTTCGCTTCAAGATGGTGGATTACAGCAAGTATGATGAATACGACATGGAAAACGACAAGAGGATAAGCTCGGGAGAAGAGCAGCTCAAAAAGGATATCGTTTCAGGCAACGCTCCCGATATGATAGTATGCCAGAATCTGGCTATCATCAAGAATCTGGCAAACAAGGGACTTTTCGTTGACCTCAACGATTATCTCTCAAAGGACAGCGATATCCATACCGACGACATTATGCCCAATATCCTTGAGGCATGCAAGGTCGGCGGCAAGATGCTCTCAATTCCCACATCATTCAACGTAGAGACATATGCTATCAAGGAAAAGAACTTTGATAAGGATACATGGACTATCGACGAGATGATCGATACATACAGTAAGATGCCCGAGGGAACATCTCTCACTGCCCTTGACTCCAAGGAGTCCATTACCGAGATGATAATCAGCTCTCTCAGCAGCTGTATCGACTACGAAAAGAGGACCTGCAGCTTTGACACTCCCGAGTTCAAGAAGATACTCGACTTTGCAAACAAGTTCCCCAAGCAGGACGATATTATCGACTGGGACGACAACGATGCTGTTAATGAGATCTACAACAGTGACAACTTCATGAAGGATAAGCAGCTCATCGAGAATGTTTATATTTATAGTTTTGAAATGTACATTTCTCAGTTCAAGGGCAGATTCGGCAACGACAAGGTCAAGTTTATCGGCTTGCCTTCAGTAGGCGGAAACGGCGGCGTTATCTCACTGTCAGAGAATCTTTCTATCCTTGCGGATTCTTCCGATAAGGACACCTGCTGGGAGCTCATCAAGGAATTCTTCAAGGAATCTGATGAAGAGGATGAGGATTCACAGATGATGTATATGAACGGACTTTCCACTATCAAGTCCAAGTTCGATAAGATGGCTGATGCTGCTACAAAGAAGCCTTACTATATAGACGAAAACGGCAAGAAGATAGAGTACAACTACACATACTACGATCAGAGCAAGAACAAGGCAGTTGATATTGATCCTCTCACTGAGGAAGAGAAGAATGAGCTGGTAGACTATATCACCAATGCTACAGTTGTTGCAGATGAGTTTGATCCTGAGATACAGAATATCATCATAGAAGAAGCCGAGGCTTTCTTTGAGGGTGAAAAAACATCTGACGAGATCATCAAGAATCTCCAGAGCCGTGTTTCTCTGCTTCTCAGCGAGCAGGGCTGATAATATTCATGTAAACCTACTTAAATTGGTTTAAATACAACCTCCTTAATTTATGGCACTGCCGCCTGAACTGCGGCAGTGCCGCTCTCTTTATAGGGGAAAATAAAGGCTTGCTGCGGGCTGCGTTTATGATCACAATTTAAATATTTTAAATAAAAATTTCATATGACATCATAACTTTTTCCAATAATTTTTGTCTTTTCTATTGACAAAAATCGACTAAAGTGCTATACTTTACGTATTATAGTACCTTTAGGGAGGAATTTTAATAATGGATAACAATTACAACAACGATCAGCCAAATGGCTTCGACAGTCCGCCAAATTTGACGCCTGATCCTGAGACACAGCAGAACAGCTTTGACAGTCAGCCAAGTGTGACACCAAGTCCTGAGACACAGCAAAACGACACTGCCGGTCAGCCTAACGCAGCACCTGATTTCAATCAGGCACCTATGGGGGATTCTTATAACGGAAATGCACCCTACAATGCTCCTTTCAACGGAAGCGCTCCTACATCAGCGGGCGGTCCTAAGGGCAAGGCGATCGCTTCAATGGTACTCGGTATTGTTGCAGTTGTTCTGGGCTGCTGCATCCTTACAAGATGGATAGGTATCATATGCGCTATTATCGGTCTTGCACTCGGTGGTATAGCTATCAAAAAGAATGAGGACGGCAGAGGAATGGCTATTGCAGGTCTGGTTTGCAGCATAATCGCAATTGCATGGTTCCTTTTAGGTCTTATTCTTCTTGCAGCAGGTTCAGCTCCGTTAGGTTTAGCTGCATTTTCATAAAGCGGAAATAAATGCTTTCGGTGGATCGAAAACGTTTATTTTATAAATACCGATCACGGTATAATTTATTTTTAATTTAAAGGAGAGTTTTATCATGGATAACAATTATAATAACAATCAGAACGATTACCAGAACAATGGTCAGGTAAATGCTGATCCGTATGCTCAGCCTGCATTTGATCCATACAGCAATTCAATGGATCAGACACCCAAGTCAAACGGTATGGCTATCGCTTCTCTCGTACTCGGTATCATTTCAATAGTTATCTGCTGTACTACATGGCCCGGAGGTATCCTCGGAATCCTTTCTGTTATCTTTGGTGCAGTATCAATAAAGAAAAACGGCAAGAACGGTCTGGCAGTAGCCGGTCTCGTATGCGGTATAATTGGTACGCTCCTTGGCTTCGGTTATATGATCGTTATTCTCGTTAAGGGCGAAGCACTTATGAGCTGGGCTGAAAAGGCAGCTGAGAATGCCAATAAGGCAGCTATCTTTTTTAAGAAGTAATAAATGTCTAAACGTCTGAGAGCAGCAATTGCGATCGCTGTGCCCATCATGGCACTGGTCCTTCTTGCGCTCAGAGATAGAGTTATCGGACTGGCAAAGAGTCTTCCGCCATGCACTTTCCATAAGGTTACAGGCTATTGGTGTACGGGCTGCGGAAATACCAGAAGCTGTATTGCTTTATTGCACGGCCATATATGGACGGCAATAAGGAACAATGCAACTATGCCCTTTCTGTCACTGCTGCTGTGTCTGCTGTATGCTGAGAATCTTGCAGCTGTATTCGGTAAGGATATAAAGATCCTTCCGAGAAAAACGTGGATATGGATGATAGTGATAGGATTGTTCTTTGTGTATTTCATAATAAGGAATTTCATTCCTGCACTTGGTCCGATCTCTTAAAATATCAATAAAAAAGCTTCCGTTTCGGAAGCTTTTTTTGCTTGGACGTTGATTTATTAAAAATTTCATGTTATAATATTAGCGTATTATATTATGCGGAGTGTGAAAAATGAATAAATATAAAAAACTGGTCTTTAATACGGGGATCTTTGCTATCGGAAGCTTCGGTGCGAAAATACTTAATCTTCTGCTGACAAGGCTCTATGCCCTGAATCTGAGCGATACGGAATCTGGTATAAAGGGACTTCTTGAGCTTTCACTGCTGTTTTTGCAGCCTATATTCACCTTTGCACTTCAGGAGTACCTTATCCGCTTCGGTCTTGATAAGGAGTACGACAAGCGTGAGGTGTTCTCGACTTCGGCTGTCATAACCTCAGCAGGTATGATGCTCATGGCTATCACTGTGCCGTTCCTGAGCCGCATGTCCTCGCTGAGCTATATGAAGGGCTTCACCGTGATGCTCATAATCTATGTCATCATGTCGTCCCTGAGAATGCTCTGTCAGAACTTTGTCCGTGCAAGGGACCTTGTAAAGCTGTTTTCCATAGACGGTATCCTCGCCACACTTACTCTGCTGATATTCAACCTCATTTTCATCTCACATAATCACTGGGGAGTAAAGGGCTTCCTGCTGGCAGCTATCCTTTCCGACGCCTGCTCGGCGGTTTTCCTGTTTATTGCAGCTAAGCTCCATGAATACGCAGGTCTGCGCTATTTCAACAAGGAGCTGGGCAGGGAAATGATGCATTTTGCCGCACCTCTTATCCCTACCATAGTAATGTGGACCATTACCAGTCTTTCCGACAGACTTTTCATAAACAATATGAAAAGCGACCGCGTTGAGCTGGGAACGGGTATGGCGGGGATCTACGACTACGCCAACAAGATACCCAGCCTTATATCCATGGTATCCACCATATTCTATCAGGCGTGGAGCATGTCCGCAATAACGGAGAACTCCTCCGCTGACCGCAACAGATTCTACGAAAAGGTCTACTCTGCCTATGAAGCCGTGCTCTTTATGGCTTCCGCAGCGCTTTTCCTTATAATAAAGCCCATAACATCGTTCATTGTACCTTCAAAGACCTATTCCGAGTATGCTGATGTATATATTTATACTCCCATACTTGTGGTGGCAGTAGTATTTATGAGCCTTAACCAGTTCCTCGGCAGCATATACTCAGCTACCAAGCACCCCAAGAACTCCTCATGGACAGCCCTTGTAGCCTGCACGGTAAATATCGTGATGAACTACTTCCTCATACCCGAATGGGGCATACAGGGCGCCGCATTTGCAACATTCCTCAGCTATATCATCTGCTACGGCGCAAGAATGATAGACGCAAGATACTATGTGCCGTTCAGGTTCGATATGATAAAGACTCTGGTGAACACCGTATCACTGCTGCTTATGAGCGTTCTCATCATAGGAGCGCCTAAGCTTTATATGCTTTGGGTATCTCTGCTGTTCGTGCTGGTAATGTTCATCAATTATCAGGCGCTCATAGATACAGCAAAGAAGCTTCTGAAACGATAATGCCGCTGCGTGCGACATTCAACTCTCAATTCTCAACTCTAAACTAAATAAAGGAGGGCTAAATATGCCGACACCACACAACAATGCAAAGAATGGCGATATCGCTAAAACAGTTCTCATGCCTGGAGACCCCCTGAGAGCAAAATTCATTGCCGAGAATTACCTTGAAAACGCTGTATGCTACAACGAGGTCAGAGGTATGCTGGGCTTTACGGGTACCTATAAGGGAGTTCCCGTGTCCGTGCAGGGAAGCGGCATGGGTATGCCTTCTATAGGAATATATTCATGGGAGCTTTTCAACCAGTACGGCGTGGAGAACATTATCCGCGTAGGTACGGCAGGCGGCGTTGCTGACAATGTACAGCTCCGCGACGTAGTCATAGGCATGAGCGCAAGCACAAATTCAGCCTATGCATCGCAGTACAGACTCCCCGGCACATATGCGCCTACAGCTTCATGGCATCTCCTCTCCGCAGCAGTAAAGGCAGCAGAGACAAAGGGCGGCAGCTTCCATGTGGGAAATATCCTGTCCAGCGATACATTTTATGATGATGCCGACAGCCTTGCCGACTGGCAGAAAATGGGCGTGCTTGCTATCGAAATGGAGGCAGCGGCACTTTATATGAATGCTGCAAGGGCAGGGAAGAACGCCCTTTGTATCCTGACAGTTTCCGACTGTCCGCTGAAAGGCCTTTCCACTACTGCTGAGGAAAGACAGACTACTTTCCGTGACATGATGGAGATAGCTCTGGAGACTGCATATTCATTGAAATAATGTGTACCCGATAACCGCCGTCAGGCGGTTATCACTATTAATGGCAGAAAAAGCCTTAATAATACTGTTTTTTCTGCATTTTCAGCTGCCGAGCATAAATTAAAACAAGAAAAAATAAAATATTGAGGAATTTTAAGATAACTTTAAGATTATTTTAAGGTTGGGACGATATATTATAAGTGGATTAAGTAATCCCCCAATTCCCCTTCTATATTTATTCATTTCATTTGTTTAGGCTATGCATTATTGCATAGCTTTTTACTTTTATGGAGAAACCGCTCCGAAATCGGGAGTTCGGGATATTTTTTTGCTGTTTGACTTGCTATTTTTTCGCTTTTATGATATAATATCATTATATATTATTCTCAGTATTTTTTCGTATAATTTAAGGGGGCAGGCATGAATAACAATAACTACGGCGAAAATAACGAGACAGTTCAGAATAACGGAGCTTATCAGCAGAATAACCCTTACCCGCAGAATAATCCATATCCGCAGAACAATAACGGGTATCCTCAGCAAAACGGCTACCCTCAGCAGGGCGGTTATCCTCAGAATTATCCGCAGAACAATAATTACATGAACAATCAGCAGCCGTATTACGGCGGCTACCCTCAGCGCGGCGGTTATCCGCAGAACTATCCTCAGGGCAATTATCCTCCGCCTCCTATGTTCAACAATCCTTATGCTGCTCCCGATCCGAAGGAATTGGGCATGCCGGGCTTCGGCATAACGTCGATGATAATGGGTATATTATCTATTGTTGGCGGACTGTGCTTCTGGGTAGGCGGTGTTCCCTTTGCAGTTCTCGGTATCATATTCGGTATCGTGGGTATGATAGTCAAGGGCGGCAGAGGAATGGCGATCGCAGGACTTATTTTGAGCGTGTTCACACTTGTGGGCGGCTACATTATCTGGGACTTCATTTCAGGCGGTCTGCTTGAAGAGCTTGGGATACGTTAGTACAAGGCATAAATTGGTTTACATAAATATACGGCAGGGCAGCTCGGTCAGGGCTGTCCTGCTGTATTTTCAGCGTATACTGAAATAAAAAGGCGCAGCAGCTCCGCACGGGAACTGCTGCGCCTTTTCATGGGGAAAGGGAAGAGGATTAATCCTCGGTGGTTTTGCTTGATTTTTTGAACTTGGACTTCTGTCCGAGATTGAGCGAGATAGTGAGTATCTTGTCTGACTTGAAAAGCTTGAGAGCGAAGAACATCACTACTGCGAATACAATTATCTGATAGCCGAAGCCCAACCAGAATGCGGTGGTATTTCCGAACATGAGGTTTGGCATGGCGGTGAATGTGTGAGTAAATGGGATAGCATAGATGACTGCCTTTGCTGCTGTAGGAAGCGAGCTTATATCAGTGAACATGGTTATCATCCATGGTATCATCACCAGCATTACTATAGGGAGTATCATGGTCTGAGCTGACTTTGAGTCATTGACCAGAGCTCCCAGTATGATCGATAATGCAAGGCATATCATTATGGTGATGAAGAGCTGGGCTCCTATGAGCAGGTAATCCGCTGCACCCAGCTGAAGTCCCAGCTGCTTTAAGGCGTCTCCCGACGACATTATGGTGGAAAGAGCAGTGCCTGCGGGCTCGGAAGCGTCCTTTGGCAAGCCCGACGCGATATCCGAAGTCATTGAGGACATCATACCCGTAGTGTATGATGTGAAGCCGATCATCATTACGCCTGCGTTTAAAAGAGCAACGATGGCGGCTGCCAGCATTTTTGCTGTTATAACCGAACCTCTTGAAACAGGTGTGGATAACAGAGTTTCCAGAGTTTTGTCGATCTTTTCGTTTGAGATAGAAGCGATAAGTGACTGTGAAGTCATCATTATGAGTATCACAACTATGAGCGGAAGTATCATATTCTGCATCATAAGCTTGGTCACTATCGAGCCCATGGATACCTTTGCGGACTTATCCGCAACTACCGTATGCTCGGTAACTGTCAGAGGATCCTCGATAGTCATGAGCTGTTCCTTTGTAACGCCCTTCTGGTCTGCCATTTTCTGTGAGACGTAAAGCGTTATTGCGGACAGGGTATTTTCGGGACCCGAGGTCATATTGCTGAATGCTGCCGCACCCTTGACCTTGCTTACGGAGAGTACCTCGGGCTTTTCGCCCTTTTCCACAGCTTCACCGAAGCCCTTGGGTATCAGTACGAAGCTTTTCAGCTTCTTCTGAGCTTTAAAGGCAGAAGCGAGATCGTCTTCAGCAGCGGATACAAGGTTTATCTCATTGCCGTTTGCTTTGAAGTGATCGAGCATTTCGCCTGTGAAAGCGGAATCGTCCATATTACAGATGTGAAGCGTAGTGCTTTTTGCTTCCTCGACTATCTCGCTGGTAGCTGATTCCATGACATGTCCCATAATGAAGAATATAGCCAGCATAAATATGAGGGAGAATATCATCTGTTTGTTAATGAGCTCCGAGAGCTCTTTCTTGAGCAGGTTAATGAACTTCATTCTCTTTCACCACCCTTTCAAAGACATTCTCGAGGTTGGGCGCTTCATAGCGTGCCTTGAGCTCGTCGGGGCGTCCCGTCACCATAAGGTGACCCTTTGAGATGATGCCGACGCGGTCGGAAACGAACTCTATCTCGAGCATATTGTGTGATGAGAGAAGGAAGGACATCTTCTCTTCTGCTGCAAGCTTTTTTATCATTTTGCGTATCTCGATAGCGTTTAGAACGTCGAGACCGCTGGTAGGCTCGTCAAGGATAGCGAGCTTTGGTTTTGTCATTACAGCTCTTGCAAGGAGAAGCTTACGTATCATACCGCGGCTGTAGCTGCCGATCTTGTCGCCCAGCCTGTCGCCGAGACCGCATATTTCCTTTGCGCGGTCAACGTATGAATTGAGCTTATCTATATCTGATGTAAAAAGCCCTGCCATGAAACGCAGGTACTTGATACCTGTCATCTGCTTGTAAGCGCCCGCCTCATCGGGAAGGTAGGTTATGTTTTCCCTTACCTTGTCGGGAGCCTTTATTATACTGTGACCTGCCACCACAGCGTCGCCTGCTGTTGGCGTCAGCAGAGTGGAGATCATTCTGATAGTAGTGGTCTTGCCTGCGCCGTTGGGACCGATAAGAGCAAATATCTCGCCCTCGGCAATTTCAAAAGAAACCTTGTCTGCTGCCAGCACTTTTGAGTACTGCTTGGAGAGTTCCTTTACTTCAAGTACGTTTGCCAAAAATCTCTCTCCCCATATAAAATATAGTAGTGTATTTAATGCTTTTTCTCTACTCATATCATACCACATAAAGGGTAAAATGTCAATACAATATGTAGAAACGCAAGCAAATTTTACACTTTTTTAATATTTCTGAAATTGGCACGTCCAATTTTTAAAATCGGAAGAAAAAAAACTGGAGCAACTTACAGTTTATTATTCTTCTCATTGTACAGTATTATCATAAAAATCGTTGATTAAGCTAAATTATGAGTGGTAAAAAATATTATTTATATTTCAGAAACAGCCATTTTCTTGACATTGTACCATAAATTTGTTATACTGATTTTTGAAGAAAATGTACAGTCCGCTAAGTCAGCGGCATGACTGTCAGTGCGCATGTTTTGCGCTTTTTTATTTGCTAAAAGGTGGTGAGGTCGGAGATGAACAGGTTACTGCGCAGATTTGCCGCAGGAGCTTTTGCGCTTATCATGGGAGCACAGGCTTGCATGGGCGCAGCTTCGGCTTTTGCTGCTGAAAACAGCGTGTCCGCAGAGACTGCCGCAGCCATGGCACGGGACTACTATGCGATAGAATCCTCTGAGACGGAGATACCGTCCTACAGCGAATATTACGATATGTATTCCGACAAGCCCATGAGCGGCAGCGGGATATTCGTCAGTGCCGCCGATTATTCGGCTTGTGATAACGGCGATATCACCGTGGGGAGCTTCATCGACGACAGCGGCGAGAGCCGTGACGGGGTGCTGCTGTGGAACAGCTCCGACGGAGAGGTCACTTATGATATTTATGTACCCGAGACAGGGCGATACTGTATCGGCGTGAGCTACTGCCCCATGATATCCGTCGGCTCGGATATAGAGCTGAAATTGGAGGTGGACGGCAGTCTGCCCTATGATACGGCTTCGAGACTAAAGCTGAGCAGGGTATGGGTGAACGAGCGCGAGATATACACTGATATGCGCGGCAATCAGGTGCGTCCCTTGCAGGTCCAGCGTACTATGTGGCAGGACTGCTTCTTCGGGGACGTGGACGGGCTTTTCAGCGAGCCTCTATTCATTTATCTGGAGAGAGGCATGCATGAGCTGAAATTCAGCTCCGAGAGAGCTCAGCTTGCCATTGAGAGCTTCACTCTGAGAGCTCCAGACAAACTGCCCACATACAGCGAGTATGCGGCTTCTGTGGGAGCTGATATGACCGTGGAGGGTACTCCCTCGGCAAGCTTCAGAATAGAGGGGGAGAGCGCGGCTTACAAGTCCGATCCTACTCTTTACCCTACATATGATAACAGCAGCTACCTTGTGTCTCCTGCTGACCCGAGAAAAATGGTGTACAACACCCTCGGCAGCGGCAGCTGGAAAAAGGCGCTCCAGACCGTAACGTGGGAGATACCTGCGGATAAGGTGGGTGCAGGGGGCTGGTATAAAATAGGCATAAAGGCGCGTCAGGATCAGATACGCGGCTTTGACTCCAACAGGCGCATATATATCGACGGTGAAGTCCCCTGTCAGGAGCTTGACCGCGTGAAATTCAGCTACGACACGGACTGGTCAGTGGTTAGTCCCAAAAGCGGCGGCGATGACATATACGTATGGCTGGAGGGCGGAAGAGCCCATACCATTTCAATGGAGGCTGTTACGGGAGATATAGGCGATTATCTCCGCAGCCTTGAGAGCGTCATAAAGGAGCTCAATGTCTACTACCGCAAGGTGCTGATGATAACGGGGCCCAATCCCGACAAGTATACCGATTATTATGTACATGAGAAGATACCCGAGCTTCTGGACAGATTTGAGATAATCTCCATTGAGCTGAGAAATGTTCAGAAGGGTATCGAAAGTCTCAGCGGCTCAAAGGGCTCGGAGGCGGCTGCACTGGAGAACATGGCGGTTATCCTTGACAAATGCACTGAAAAGCCTCTCAGGATACCCAATTACCTCGGTCAGATAAAGGACGGCAGCGCTGCTTTGTCGGCGTGGGTCAGGGACAACCGCGACCAGCCTCTGGAGATAGACTATATTGAGTTCGCAACTGCAGACAGGTACTTCACAAGCTGCGACGAGAAGCTGGGAAAGACACTGAAATTCGGGCTTGACGCCTTTATCGGCTCATTCTTCGAGGACTACACCACACTCTCCGACGTTACAGGCGAGGAAGCCATAAACGTCTGGGTATCCCTCGGACGTGATCAGGCACAGGTGGTCAAGGAGATGACCGAGAATCAGTTCATGCAGGAAAAAGGCATACCCGTGTCCGTGAATCTTGTCACAGGCGGCGTGGTGGAAGCGTCTCTTGCAGGGAAAGGTCCCGATGTGGCGCTTTTCCTCGGGGGAGAGTTCCCCGTGAACCTTGCCATAAGGGATATGCTGGTGGATATGTCACAGTTTGAGGACTTTGACGAGGTCAGGGGGCGTTTTCAGCAGAACGCCATGACCCAGTACAGCTACAACGGGGGCTGCTACGGACTGCCCATAAGCCAGTCATTCCCTATGATGTTCTACCGCACCGATGTTCTCACGGAGCTTGGCTATACATCGCCGCCCGAAACATGGGACGGGCTCAGGGATATGCTGCCTGCGTTGCAGAGAAACTATATGTCCGTGGGACTTGTGCTCCCACCCAACAATATCTCACCTGCAACGGAGACAGGTCACACCTTTGCCCTGCTCATGCTGCAAAAGGGTAAAAATTACTACAACGAGGAGCAGACGGCGTCTTCCTTTGATTCTGTGGAGGCAGTCCAGTCCTTTGAGGAGTGGACAGACTTCTACACGAAGTACAGCTTTGAGCAGACCTACGACGCGTTCAGCCGCTTCCGCACAGGTGAGTACCCCATAGTTATTGCAAATTATACATTCTTTAATCAGCTCACGGCGGCAGCGCCTGAGATAAACGGCTTGTGGGACTTCTGTCCCGTGCCGGGAACTGTCCGCGAGGACGGAACAGTGTCTCACGGGGCGAACTCCAACGGCGCAGGAGCTATCATCTTTAATAAAGTAAAGAACAAGGAAAACGCATGGGAGTTCGTGAAGTGGTTCACGGATACTGATACTCAGGTGCAGTACGCGGCGCAGATAGAGGGACTTCTCGGTACTATGGGACGTTTCGATACTGCGAATGTGGAAGCGCTGGGACAGCTCTCGTGGTCAAAGGACGAGCTTTCAAGGCTTCGGGCACAGCAGGCTGAGCTTGAGGAGATACCCGTTACGCCTGCGTCCTATGCGGTGACCCGCAATATAATGAACGCGTTCAGAGAGACTATCAACGAAAAGAAGAATCCCCGTGATACCCTTATATGGTACAACAGGGACATAAACGACGAAATAACGCGAAAGCGGAAAAACCTCGGACTTTAAAAAGTTGACAGTTGAGAGTGGAGAGTTGAGAGTTATGGTATCGCCTGACGGCGATAAAATTCAGATATGTCCGCGTTAGCGGACACAACAACTCTCAACTCTAAATTCTCAACTCTAAATTCTCAACTCTAAACTGATCTAACGGCTTAAAAGGAAAGGAAGTGAGCATATGGCAGTCAATGTGAAAGAAACAGATACAAAGGGCAAAAAGCGCGGCAAAGGCGAGCTCCTGAACGAGATAAAGCGCAATAAAGCCTGTTATGGCATGATAGCGCCCTTTATGATATTTTTCATAGTGTTCACGGTAGTGCCCGTGCTCATGTCCCTGCCAATGGGCTTTACTGACTTCGACATGGTAAGAGCGCCCAAGTTCGTGGGACTTTCCAACTTCACCACGCTGTTCCTTTCCGATAAGATCTTCATACGCTCCATAAGGGTAACTATCGTTTTCGCCCTGCTCACAGGACCCGTCAGCTATGTTCTGTGCTTCCTGCTGGCATGGCTCATAAACGAGATGAACCCAAAGCTGAAAGCCGTATTCACGCTTATCTTCTACGCGCCGTCAATGGCGAATGTGTATACCGTATGGCAGCTCATCTTCAGCGGCGATATGAACGGCTATGCCAACTCCTTCCTCATAAATCTCGGTTTTATCACAAAGCCCATACAGTGGCTCACCGACGGACGGTACGTTCTCGGCGTTACTATAATAGTACAGCTGTGGATATCCCTCGGAGCAGGCTTCCTTGCACTCCGCGCAGGCTTCCAGAATATAGACCGCTCCATGTATGAGGCGGCGGCTATCGAGGGCATACGCACACGCTGGCAGGAGCTCATTTACATCGTTATTCCCTCAATGGGACCGCAGCTCATGTTTGCGGCGGTAATGCAGATAGTAAGCTCCTTTACCGCAGGTACAGTTGCTCAGAACCTTGTGGGCTTCCCGAGTACGGACTACAAGGCTCATACCATAATGACACACGCCTTCGACTACGGCTGGCAGCGCTTTGAAATGGGCTATGCTTCGGCGATTTGCATGATACTCTTCATTGCAATGTTCCTGTGCAACAAGCTCATAGCCAAGGTGCTGGGCAAATATATGGACTAAGGGGGCGGAGCTTTGGCAAATGTAGATACAGCGAAGCTTCGCGCTTCAAACAGACAGGCAGGCAGAAAGATAGGCGGCAGCGTTTTCATATTCCTGCTGCTGACTGTCCTCGGACTTTTCATGGCTCTGCCCATATATCTCACGGTGGTAATGTCAATAAAGCCTGTGGAGGAGCTCTTTGTGTTCCCGCCCAAGCTTTACGCCGTAAGACCTACTCTTGACAATTTCGGCGATATGTTCAGAGTGCTCCACCAGAACCGAGTGCCGTTCTCAAGGTACGTGTTCAACAGCGTATTCGTAACGGCTGCGGTGACGGTGCTGCAGTGCTTTTTCTCGTCAATGGCAGCATTCGTATTGGCAAAGTGCAAATTCCCGGGCAGCAAGCTCATAAACGGACTGATAGTGGTGGCTCTGCTGTACCAGAGCAGTGTCATCTACATAATGCAGTACATCGTTATGGCGAAGCTGCACATGATAGATACATATATGGCGCTGATATTCCCTGCTATAGCCTCGCCTATGGGACTTTTCCTCATGCGGCAGTCCATAAGTCAGGTCCCCGACGCAATGATAGAGGCGGCAAAGGTGGACGGCGCAGGACTTTTCCGCATATGCTGGCAGGTGGTTATGCCCAATCAGAAGCCTGCACTTATGACCCTGATAATATTTGCATTCCAGGGCGCATGGAATATACAGACGGGCTCGGTGGTCTTCAAGGAGCAGTACAAGACCCTGCCTACAGTGGTATCGCAGGCGGCTTCATCGGGACTTGCCCGTGCAGGCGTAGCAATGGCTGCGGCAGTATTCCTGCTCATACCGCCAATTGTAATATTCATGCTGGCACAGCGTCAGGTCATCGAGACCATGGCACATTCGGGCATTAAGGAGTGAGCCTTTAGGCTTGTAGGGGCTGCCTTTGGCAGCCCGTAATGGCGAATGATTTATTGACAGATAGTTGAGAGTTGAAAGTTGCGGTGTCGTCTGCGGCGACATTATTCAAATAATGTGAGCGAAGCGAACACAATAACTCTCAACTATCCATTCTCAACTCTCAATTCGCCCAATATTCGGCGAAGCAGAATATCGGGCGGTGAAAGGAAGTGAAGCAAATGAAGTCAAAACTGAAAAGATGTATCACGGCTGCGGCTGCATTTGCTGCACTTCTTACTATGGGCGTATCCTCGGCGGCAGCGGAGGGAGCTCCCTATGAGAGCTACAACTACGACCGCTGGGGCGACGCTATACCATCACAGGCAGGCTATCTCCCTGACTGCACACTGTCGGGCATCGACATGGGCGTAGGAGCTTTTGAAAGTCCCAGCGATATCTTCTTTGACAGCAGGGGACTGCTCTATATTGCCGATACAGGCAACGACCGCATAGTTGTGACGGGCAGCGGATTTGACGGCGCTGAGCGCATATACGACCGCTTCACCATGCCCGACGGCTCTGAGACTTCTCTCAAACAGCCTATGGGAGTTTATGTTTCGGCAGAAAAGGGACTTATTTATATTGCCGACACGGAAAATGCCCGTGTACTTGTATCGGATATGGACGGAAACGTTCAGTGTGAGATGACCAAGCCGGAGTCCGAGGTCTACGACCAAAAGCGTACCTTTCTGCCCCAGCGTGTAGTGGCTGACAAGGCAGGCAACGTATATGTAGTCCTCGGCAACATCACCACGGGAGCGGCAATGTTCTCTCCCGACGGCGAATTCATGGGCTTTTACGGAGCAAACCGCGTTGCACCCACTGCAAAGATAATCAGCAATTACGTCAGGGGACTTTTCATGTCCGACGAGAAAAAAGCAAACAGGACGAGGACTGTCCCCTCGGGTATCACAAGCTTTGATATGGAGGGCGACTTCATCTTTACCTGCACATCGTCCATGACCAAGTCCACCGATATAGTCAAGAAGCTCAATGCGGCAGGAAATAACATCTTCGCTGACAGGGAGCTCTATTTCGGCGACTACAAGCCCGTTTACGACGCAACTCAGAACAAGATGTACTCGCCGTCCATGGTGGATATCGATATTTCCGAGGACGGCTGCATAAACTGCCTTGACTTTACAACGGGCAGGATATTCCAGTACGATGAGGAGTGCAACCTGCTCTTTATTACGGGAGCTGTCGCAAAGCAGACAGGCGGCTTTGACCATGCGGCGGCTGTGGAATCCTACGGGGACAAGCTTTATGTTCTGGACTCCTCAAAGGATACTATAACCGTATTCAGAGAGACCTCATTCGGAAGCATAGTCCACAAGGCGTCATCTCTCTACAATGACGGATATTATGAGGAAGCTCTCGGTCCGTGGCAGGAGGTCCTCAAACGTGACGGCAACTACCGCAGAGCCTATGTGGGAGTGGCTTCGGCGCTTCTGCGCAAGGGCGACTACAAGGGCGCAATGAAGTACGCAAAGCTCGCGGACGCAGGTGACATATACAACAAGGCTTTTGAGGGCAGGCGCAGGGAGTTCCTGAAAGAAAACTTCACGGCTATAATAGCTGCGTTGGTGGTAGGCGCGTCAGCTCTCACAGCTTTTGGAAAATACAGGAAAAAGCGCGGAGCTGCGGCAAAGACTGAGAAAAAGGAGGCGGAGCAGCTATGATGGATCTTACACAGAAGCAGTGGGTAAGACATGCTGTGACCCACCCTGTGGAGGGCTTTGAGGATATGCGCTGGAAAAAGGCAGGCTCTCTGAAAATAGCCATGCTTATCGTTGTGCTCCTCTTTTTCGGCGAGATAGCCTACGGACGGCTCTACGGCTTTCAGTTTTATATAAGCTACGACAAGACATTTAATATAATCCCGTATATCGTGCGGAGCTTCGTGCTCTTCGGCGCATGGGCAGTGGGAAACTGGTCTGTGTGCACTCTCCTTGACGGCGAGGGAACTCTGCGGAATATCAGCATTTACAGCGCCTACGCTCTTATACCCTATGTGGCGCAGCTCTATCTCAACGTCATACTCTCCCATTTTCTCATACGCGACGAGTACGTCTTTATGCAGGTCATAAAGTTCATAGGCGTGGGCTGGACGGTGATACTGTTGTTTTCGGCGGTAAAGTCGGTACATCAGTACAGCTTCAAAAAGACCGTCCTCGCCATAGGATTCACACTGTCGGCGATGTTCATCATGCTGTTCCTGCTGGTGCTTTTCATGTCACTGATACAGCAGATATACATCTTCATATCCACCATTTACACCGAGCTCTCCTACAGAGCTAAGGTCTGAGAGGCGGCAGCTATGGGCAGAATATCAAAAAGGCTGCTGCTTTGCCTGCTTGCAGTATCGTCACTGACGGTATCGGGCAGCGTGTATGCGGAGGAAACGAGCAGCGAAGCTGCGACCCCAGCGGCTGAAGCCGCCGACGAAAGCGCTGAGCCCGAAAAGGCGAAGCGCTACGAAGCCGAGGAAAAGGCGGAGCTCTCCGCCGCGGACGCAGAGAAGTATCTGAAAAAGATAGGCTCCGCCGACGGCTTCGACGTGTACATCAAGGAGGATAAGTTCGAGGATAAGCTCTGGGAAGCCGCAGGCGGCAAGCCCAAGAGCAAAAAGGACTACACCGAGGAGCAGCAGCTCCTTGCGGACAAGATAGCCGAGCTGAAAAAGCTGGGTGAGCTTGTTATTATAGATAAGAAGACGAGCAGGGCTGCGGCAAGCTTCAAAAGCGGCAGCAAATGCGACGAGGGAAAGCTGTGGGTCAGCGACGCAGGCAGGTTCTTCGTCATTACCGACGAGGATGCTGCAAAGGTCGTAAGGCTTCGGCAGATAGTCTCAACTCTTGACAGCAAGTATGCTTTTATATCTTCCGACGGAAAGACGCTGGAGCTTCTGCGCAAGGACATGAAGCGCCCCGACGAGGAGTTCACATACGACGGTACTGAGGACGGAAAAGCAGTCTACAAGTCCCAAAGCGGCAGCTTTGCATGGCTCACTGCGGACAAAAAGCACTATCTCGGTGCATTCCGCTACGGAGCCGAAAACGACAGCTTCCGTATGCTTGTTGACGACAGGACTGCCATATTCGGCATCGAAAACAAGGAAACAGGCTATATCTGGTGGTCGTCGCCTCTTGAAGCCTCTCAGGACAAGCTGGCTACGGGACTTCTTGCGGACGAGCTGCGTTCGTCGAATATGCTGAGATACGGCGTGCCACTGAGCCGCTCGGGCAATAATATGCTCCGCTCGGGCAGCGACAGCGACTGCGTTTTCACGGTCAGCGATATACAGGGCGGTATCCGCGTGGTATACAATTATACGGGCGCAGGCTTCAAGTATCCCGTGGAGTACACCCTTGAGGACGACCACCTCCGCGCAAGTGTAAAGGTGTCGGAGATAGAGGAGAGCAACTCCTCCAATATCGCCACGGAAATGACGGTGCTGGGCAGCTTCGGTGCGGCTTCCGACAAGGAGGAGGGCTATTTTGTAGTCCCCGACGGCAGCGGTGCGCTGATACGCTTCAACAACCGCCGTACCTTGCAGAACAACATCTATCAGCAGCGCGTTTACGGAGCTGATGTTACGGCTGTGCCCCAGAACAGGGGAGCAGTCACCGAGCAGATATACATGCCCGTTTACGGCATAGTAAAGGATGACAACGCTCTCCTTGCAGTCGCGGCAAAGGGCGACTCCAACGCCTACCTCACAGCCAATGTGTCAAGGCAGTCCAACAGCAGCTACAATATCTGCAATTTCACGTTCATTCTCCGCGGCACTGACAGCTTCTACATGTCGGGAAACAACCGCGATAAATATACTGTTTTCGAGCGGGGAGCCATAAAGTCCGACGACATCGAGATGCTCTACTACCCCATATCCAAAAAAGGCGCGGACTACGTTGACGTTGCCGAGCGCTACAGGCAGTATCTACTTGATGAGCAGGGCGTGAAGATACGCAGCAGTGCGGACAGCGCCCCACTGTATCTTGACCTTTACGGCGGTGTAATGAAGAAAAAGCCTGTGCTGGGCATACCCATATCGCTTAAAGCTTCCCTTACCGACTACGGACAGGCAGCTGATATCATCGGCAGTCTCAAAGACAGCGGCGTGGGAGATATGGTCATATCCTACAATAACTGGACAAACGACGGCATAAAGAATAAAATAGACACCGACGGCAAGCCCTCCGGCAGGCTGGGCGGAAAAAGCGATTTCAAGGCGCTCACCGACCTTATAGACGACAGCGGCTACAGTCTCTATCCCGTGTCCGATAACAGGGACTTCCGCTCGGGCAACGGCTATTACTCCTTCTCGGGTACGGCTGTTAGGGTCTCGGGCTCATATTCCCGTATCGTCAGCTACGACAAGGCTTACGGCGTTCCCGACGGCTTCAGAAAGAACCTGTCCCTGCTCTCCCCAAGCTATTACTCCGAGATATTCGGCGATATAGCCGAGAACTACTCCAAGGCAGGACTCAGCGGCGCAGCTCCTGCGGGACTGACGGCTTCCCTGTACGGCGACTACGGCAAGAAGAACATTTCCCGTGCAAAGGCTGAGAAGCTTCTCATCGAGGGCTGCAAGACCATAGACGACAAGCTCAGCGGCGGCATACTTGCAGACAGGGCAAACGCCTATGCTCTGCCCTATGTGAGCCATATCACGGGAGCTCCCATGACTTCAAGCAGGTTTGACCTTTTTGACGAGGATATACCATTTTATCAGATAGTGCTCCACGGAGTCATACCCTATTCAACGACGGCTGTGAACGGCAGCCCCGACCCTGAGGAGGTGCTTCTCATGGCGGCGGCTACGGGAAGCAATATCAGCTATGACATGATATACGAGGAGACGGGCGAGCTCAAGGATACTGAGCTTGACCGGCTGTATTACGCAAATTACAGCGGCTGGACGGAGACTGCCGCAGAGGACTACAGGCTGCTTGCGCCGCTTCTGAGTGCGGTGTCCGACAGCTTTATCATGGGCTATGAGCAGGAGGGCGATACCATAACCACCGAGTTTTCAAACGGTACAGTGGTAACGACCGACCTTGAAGCCATGACCGTGAGATACAACGGCTCTGTAATAGAGCTCGGCAAAAACAAGGAGAAAGGAGAGAGCTGACCCATGAGCGCTAAAACGGAAGCTTTGGCAAAGACTGCAAAAAAACGCCGCAGGCTGTCATATGAACGGCGCAAAGCCCTTTACGGCTACGGCTTCATAGGTCTGTGGCTGGTGGGAACTGTTCTTTTCTTTCTAATTCCTCTCGGGAAGTCACTGTGGTACTCCTTTTCAGATGTTTCCATAGACCCCGGAGCTGTACGCACAAGCTTTGCGGGGCTGAAAAATTACTTCACCGTTATAAACGAGGATCCTTATTATACGGAATATCTGGGAGAGGTGCTTCTGGAGACTCTCTGGAAAACTCCCCTGATACTGATATTCTCGCTGTTCATAGCAGTTATACTCGACCAGAAATTCCACGGCAGGACTCTTGCAAGAGCGGTGTTCTTCCTGCCTGTTATCATCGCCACAGGTCCTGTGTACAGGATAATCAGCGGCGATATGGACTCTACGGGCAACTCGGGGGCGGCACAGTTCTCTACCATGTTCTCCACTGATCTGGTGGGAGAACTCATGCAGTTTCTCGGCATCTACGACCTCAGCGACAGCATGAGCACCTTTATCACGGCTGTTGCGGACAATGTATTCGGCATAGTCTGGAGCTCGGGCATACAGATACTTCTGTTCCTTGCGGCTTTGCAGAATATCCCTCCCTCGGCAAAGGAAGCCGCTACCATGGAGGGCGCTACGGCGTGGGAGTATTTCTGGAAGATAACCTTTCCCTACGTGGGACCGTTCATACTGGCAAATCTCATATTCACCGTCATAGATTCCTTCACTAATCCCATGAACAAGGTCATGGAGCGTATCTCAGCCATGAGAAGTCAGTTCGACTTCGGTGAGGCGGCTTCAATGGCGTGGATATACTTCGTAATAGTTCTTGCGGCTATAGGCATTATCACAGGCACGGTCAGCAGGTTCATCTATTACGAGAACGAATAAGGGGGTGAGCTTATGGCAGAAGAAACTGTAAAGGCTCAGACCGCAGACCTGAGCAAAAAGGCTTTGAAGCAGCAGCGCATGAAGGCTATGTCGCCAAAGGAGCGGAACTACTTGCTGAGACTGGCTGTGAGGAACAGGATATGGAAGGTATTCAGATTTGTCATACTCTTCGGACTCGGCTTCGTTATCATGTATCCGCTTCTTTATATGATAAGCTGCGCTTTCAGGGAGCGGGCCGACATGAGCGACCCCACTGTAATGTGGATACCCCGTCACTATACCTTTGACGTTATCACAGAGACTCTCGACGCTATGGACTACTGGAAAACACTGGGGACTACCCTTTTGCTGAACATAGGCTGCTCGCTGTTTCAGGTGGTATCCTGTGCCATAACGGGCTACGGCTTCGCAAGATTCAAGTTCAGAGGAAAGAGACTCCTCTTCGGAGTAGTCATAATGATGATACTTGTACCGCCTCAGGTAATATCCCTGCCGCTGTACACACAGTTCCGTTACTTCGGCATAAATGGACTTTTCTCACTGAACCTTATCGACACCAAGCTGACTATGTATCTCCCTGCCATGACCGCAAACGGCATACGCGCAGGACTTATGATACTCATATTCCGCCAGTTCTTCAAGGGCATGCCCCGAGAGCTTGAGGACGCTGCCTATATCGACGGCTGCGGACCGTTCATGACCTTTGTCAGGGTAATGGTCCCCAATGCGGCTTCGGCATTCCTGACGGTATTCCTGTTCTCGGTGGTGTGGTACTGGAACGACTACTATGTGAGCAGTACATTCTTTACCAACACCAAGACCATAGCAATAATGCTGTCCAATCTGGACAACGAGCTGAGGGCGAGACTTTTCGATGACCCCACGGTGCAGATAAGTCCGAGGGAGCAGATAGTCTGGAAGGAAGCGGGCTGCCTGCTGAGCATAGCTCCCGTGCTGCTTATGTATGTGTTCTTGCAGAAGCATTTCACAGAGGGCATAGAGCGCTCGGGACTTGTGGGATAAGATACTATCCTGACAATTTATATATGATTATAAGAAAAATATATCCGTCTTTCGCTTGAAAGGCGGATATTTTATTGACAAAGGGCTGTATTGCGCGTATAATTGAATTATATCCATACGGCGGTCATAGCCGTTATTTTTCGGAGTTTACAATGAAAAAAATATTAAGATCCGCAGGAGTATTCCTGAGAGCAATGCCCCACTTCCTCGTTTTTGAACTGCTCTTCAAGCTCCTGCTTCTGGCGATAGGTACTCCCGTACTGGCTCTGCTGCTGAAGCTGACCATGAAGATATCGGGCATAACCTATCTCAACGATGAGAATCTGCTGGTCTACTTAAAGCACCCTGCGACTATCGTCGTTATCATAATGATGATCTTTGCCTATGCCTTTTTCTCCTTTGCGGAGCTGTCCGCGCTGGCAGGCTGCTTTGCATGCTACAGCAAAAAGGAGCGCATCTGGGCAGGAGGAATGTTCAGAACAGGCGTCAGCGCCTTTGCAAAAGCTTTCAGAGGCTCGGGAGTTCTGCCTTTTCTTGCGTATATGGCAGTAATGCCGCTGGCACAGTTCTCGCTGTCCTCGGGAATGTTCATGGCACCGCTCATGCCGCTGCTGAGGCGGATATTCTACTCGGTCAGCAGCAAGGCTGCCATTGTGTCGTATGTTCTGCTCCAGCTGCTTTTCATAATCCTCATGATAAGCGGCTGCTACAGCATACACTACCTGATACTCACAAAGAACTCCTTCCATGACTGCGTAGAAAAGAGCAAGCAGAAAATGAAAGGGCAGCGCTTCAAGATGATATTCATGATGTTCCTCTGGAGCATCTCCGTGGTACTGCTCATAGGCATAGTAACATTCGGTCTGAGCTTTCTTATAGTATTTATCATAAAAGGCTTTTCGAGTCCTAATGCTGCGTTCAAGACAGCGCTTAAAGTGCTCCGCTACACATGGAGCATATTCACGGCTGTATCCGCTTTCTTCTCAGCTCCTGCGGTGATGTGGTGGCTGACGGAGCGCTTCTACGAGGACGAAAAGGAAGAGGAGATACTTCTCCCTAACCGCAATGAGAATAAGCTCCTCTTCAGAAGCAAGGTGATTATCGTTACGGTGATGGCGGCAGCGGGACTTGTTATGAACCTGTCCTATGTCAAGGCTCTTTACCGCGGAAATATCAATCTTAACGTGGGCATAATCACCCGTACACAGGTAAGCGCTCACAGAGGCTTTTCCAAGAAGGCTCCCGAGAATACCATTCCTGCCTTTCAGGCTGCTATGGACTGCGGCGCGGACTTCATAGAGCTGGACGTTCAGCTCACAAAGGATAAGCAGCTGGTGGTCATACACGATGATAAGCTTGACAGAACTACTGACGGAAAGGGCTTTGTAAGGAACCACACCTATGACGAGCTTATGCAGCTGTCGGCGGGAAGCTGGTTCGGCAAGGACAATGAGTTCGACGATGTACAGATACCGCTGCTGTCTGAGGTGCTCGACCTCGTTGGCAAGGACATAATGCTGAACATCGAGATAAAAAAATCAGGTGACCCAAAAGCTACAGCCGAAAGCGTAGTGGATATGATAGAGGAGTACGGCATAGTGAATTCCTGCTATGTGACCTCGTTCTCATATCCTGCCCTGAAAAAAGTCAAGCAGCTCAATCCCAAGATAAAGACGGCGTTTATCGCCAATCTGGCGACGTCAACTTCCTATGCGCAGCTGCCATACATTGACGCAGTGAGCATGAATTACCTGTTCGTCAATCAGAGCGTGGTCAATACCGCCCATCATCACGGCAAGCGCGTTTTCGTCTGGACAGTGGACAGACAGAGCGAAATGCAGAAGATGATGGCGCTGGGCGTGGACAATATCATCACCGACTGCCCTGATAAGGCTCTCGAGGTGGTGGACTCACAGAAGGTGGGAGATACCGTTCTTACGGTGCTGAAATCAATATTCGGAAGCTGATGTGCGGCAGCTCCTGCGGCAGAGATAAGTCCGCAGGAGTTGTTTATGATATATTGTTAAAACAAAATTATCGTTCATTAAAAATTTACAAATACAATTTCTGCAAATTGTTGATTTATCCCTTTATATATGATATAATTGATTACGTTGAGTGCGCTGAAATGCGCGCTGACTGCAGAAGATATGCGTTGAAGCGGAAGGTTGCTGCCGGTATGGCAGGTAATTTCCGTGGAGTATGTCCGATTTTAAACCGGGCGAATGGGATATCGAACACAGTTTGTGGTTATGGTTCACGCAGCTTGCGTATGCGTGGATTATGCTCTTTTTGTGCTCATATTATGCTAAGACCGCTCGGAAAACATCAGTTTTTCGAGTTTTTTTATCAGATGAAGCATGAAACACACGGAAGCGTGTGATATTCCAATCTGCGTCCCCGTAATTAATTCCAAGGAGGCGAAAATAATGGCAGTCAACGAAAAGATCAGATTCAAGATCAAGGGTTACGATCACGCTACTGTTGATATTGCAGCAGCTAAGATCGTAGAGGCAGCTAAGAGAAGCGGTGCAAGAGTTTCAGGACCTATCCCGCTCCCAACAGATAAGGAAGTTGTTACTATCCTCAGAGCTGTACACAAGTACAAGGACAGCCGTGAGCAGTTCGAGATGAGAACTCACAAGAGACTTGTAGACGTTATCCGTCCTACAGACAAGACAACAGCTGCTCTTGACAAGCTTGAGATCCCCGCAGGCGTAGACGTTGTTATGGAAGTCAAGTAATTGACTGAAATTACGCTTGAAACTACCGCTCGGGAAGCGGAATGACGGTGATCCGTCGGTCACGTTGATGTGTAAATCATCAACCAATAACCTAACAGGAGGAAATGAAAATGCAGAAAGGCATTATCGGTAAGAAGATCGGTATGACTCAGATCTTCGACGAAGCAGGAAAAGTTGTTCCTGTAACAGTTGTAGAAGCCGGCCCATGTGTCGTTGTACAGAAGAAAACTGTAGAGAACGACGGTTATGCAGCACTTCAGCTGGGCTACGGCGACGTAAAGGTACAGAGAGTTAACAAGCCTATGAAGGGTCACTTCGACAAGGCTGACGTTGCTTGCAAGAAGGAACTCAAGGAGTTCAGACTTGCTGACTGCGACGCTCTTAACGTAGGCGACATCATCAAGGCTGATACATTTGCTGTAGGCGACGCTATCGACGTTGTCGGCACAAGCAAAGGTAAGGGATTCGCAGGTGCTATCAAGCGCCACAATCAGCACAGACTCAAGGAAACTCACGGTACAGGCCCTGTTCACAGACAGGCAGGTTCAATGGGTGCTTGCTCATCCCCTTCAAGAATCTACAAGGGCAAGGGCATGGCAGGTCACATGGGTGCTGAGCAGGTAACTGTACAGAATCTCGAGATCGTTAAAATAGACGTTGAAAACAATCTCATCGCTATCAAGGGCGCTATCCCCGGTCCTAAGGGCGGTATCGTTTATATCGTTGACAGCGTTAAGGCTTAAGGAAGGAGGAAGCGTATATGTCTACAATTTCAGTATTTGATATGACAGGTAAGCAGGTTTCCGAGACAGAGCTTAACGACGAGATCTTCGGAATCACTCCCAACGAAGGCGTTATGCACGCTGCAGTTGTTAATTACCTTGCAAACCAGAGACAGGGCACACAGTCCACACTTACAAGAACAGAAGTAAGCGGCGGCGGCAGAAAGCCCTGGAGACAGAAGGGTACAGGCCATGCAAGACAGGGCTCTATCCGTGCTCCTCAGTGGGTACACGGAGGAATAGCTCTCGGTCCTAAGCCCAGAGATTACAGCTATTCACTTAACAAGAAGGTGAAGAGACTTGCTATGAAGTCTGCGCTTTCTACAAAGGTGATCGATAACAACATGATCGTTCTTGATGCTCTCACACTTGAGGATTACAAGACAAAGACAGTTGTTGATATGCTCAAGGCTCTCGGCGTTGAGGGCAAGGCTCTCATCGTAACAGCTGAGGCAGATTCAAAGGTGATCAAGAGCGCAGCTAACATCCCAGGTGTTAAGACTGCTGCTGTAAATACACTTAATGTATACGACATTCTCAACTATGACAAGTTCATCATTGTTAAGAATGCAGTAGGCAAGATCGAGGAGGTGTACGCATAATGAAAGCAGCTCAGGATATCATTCTTAAGCCTGTAATCACTGAGAAGTCAATGGACGATCTCCAGACAGGAAAGTACACCTTTAAGGTAGCTAAGGACGCTAACAAGTCCGAGATAAAGAAGGCTGTTGAGCAGCTCTTCGGCGTAGAGGTCGCTAAGGTAAACACAATGAACTGCAACGGCCGCCAGAAGAGAGTCGGCAGATTCGTCGGCAAGACAGCAGACTGGAAGAAGGCTATCATTACTCTTACAGCGGATTCAAAGGCTATCGAGTTCTTCGAGGGCATGGTTTGATCCCCTATTAAATAAGTAAGAGAGTTATGGGAGTAATGCTCCCGCAAAAAATGCATTAAAGGAGAAATTAAAATGGCTATAAAGACTTATAAGCCTACGACACCTTCGAGACGTCAGATGACTGTAACTGACTACTCGGTTCTGTCAAAGGTTGAGCCGGAGAAGAGCCTTCTCGAACCAATGAAGAAGAAGTCGGGAAGAAACAGCTACGGCCGTATAACAGTTCGCCACAGAGGCGGCGGTAACAGAAGAAAGTACCGTATAATCGACTTCAAGAGAGACAAGGACGATATGATCGCAGTTGTTAAGACTCTTGAGTATGATCCTAACAGAAGCGCATTCATCGCACTCGTTGAGTACGAGGACGGCGAGAAGAGATATATCCTTGCTCCTAACGGACTCAAGGTAGGCGACAAGATCGAGTCAGGCGCTGAGGCCGATATCAAGCCCGGCAACGCTCTCAAGCTCGCTGATATCCCTGTTGGTACATTCATCCACGCTATCGAGCTTTATCCCGGCAAGGGCGCTCAGCTCGTAAGAAGCGCAGGCAACCAGGCTCAGCTCATGGGTAAGGAAGACAACTACGCTCTCGTAAGACTTCCTTCAGGCGAGATGAGAAAGGTTCCGATCAGCTGTAAGGCTGCTATCGGTCAGGTTTCCAACATCGATCACGAGAACGTAAACTTCGGTAAGGCAGGCCGTGTAAGAAACATGGGCTGGAGACCTACTGTTCGTGGTTCTGTCATGAACCCATGCGATCACCCACACGGTGGTGGTGAAGGTAAGTCGCCTGTAGGACGTCCCGGACCTGTTACTCCTTGGGGCAAGCCTGCACTTGGATACAAGACTCGTAAGAAGCATCACAGAACTGACAAGTTCATCGTAAAGCGCCGCAACGGCAAGTAATCTGAAAGGAGGAACTGATTAAATGAGCAGAAGCATCAAAAAGGGACCTTATGTCCAGGAAGTTCTCCTGAAGAGGGTCGTTGCAATGAATGAAGCAGGCGAGAAGAAGGTTCTCAAGACATGGAGCCGTTCATCAACAATATTCCCTGACTTCGTTGGTCACACATTCGCTGTACATGACGGTCGCAAGCACGTTCCGGTATATGTAACAGAGGATATGGTAGGTCACAAGCTCGGCGAGTTTGCTCCTACAAGAACTTACAAGGGCCACGCAGGCTCAAAGACATCTAACAACGGTAAGAAATAAGCGGAAGGAGGAGCTCAGAGATGGAAGCAAGAGCTTATTTAAGAAATGCTCGTATATCACCCAGAAAGGTGCAGATCGTACTGGATCTTATCAGAAACAAGCCTGTTGATCTCGCTTTAGCTACTTTAGATCTTACTCCTAAGGCTGCAAGTCCTATCGTTGCAAAGCTTGTTAAGTCCGCTCAGGCAAATGCTGAGAACAACTTCAGCATGGATAAGGATAATCTCGTGGTTTCAGAGTGCTTCGTTACACCGGGACCTATCATGAAGAGAATCATGCCGAGAGCACAGGGCAGAGCATATAGAATTTTAAAGAGAACTTCACACATCACAGTCGTTCTCAAGGAAAAAGAATAATCCCAAGGAGGTTTGAATAATGGGCCAGAAAGTTAATCCACACGGTCTTCGTGTCGGCGTTATAAAGGATTGGGATTCTCGTTGGTATGCAAACAAGTCTGATTTCGGCAATGCCCTCGTAGAGGATTACAACGTTCGTAACTACATCAAGAAGAGCCTGTACGCTGCAGGTGTTCCAAGAATCGAGATCGAGCGTTTTGCTGATAAGGTCAGAATCCACATCCACTGCGCTAAGCCCGGTATCGTAATCGGCAGAGGCGGCGCAGAGATCGAGAAGCTCAGAGCACAGCTCGAGAAGATGATGAACAAGCAGGTTTTCATCAACATCATTGAAGTTAAGCAGCCTGATATGGACAGCCAGCTCGTTGCTGAAAAGATCGCTCTCGACCTCGAGAACAGAGTATCTTTCAGAAGAGCTATGAAGCAGTCGATCGGCAGAACAATGCGTCTTGGCGCAAAGGGTATCAAGGTCAAGGTTTCAGGCAGACTTGCCGGTGCCGAGATCGCAAGAAGCGAGAGCTACCACGAGGGTACTATCCCGCTCCAGACTATCCGTGCTGATATCGACTACGGTTTCGCTGAGGCTGATACAACATACGGCAAGCTTGGCGTAAAGGTTTGGATCTATAAGGGCGAGGTTCTCAAGGGCGATGCTGCTAAGGCTGCTGCTCAGAGAGAAAAGCTCGAGAGAAAGAACGATACAAGAAATAATGACAGACGCCGCCGTGACGACAAGCGTGACGGAAACAACAACAGAAGAGGCGGAAACAGAAATTTCAATCGTGACGCTAAAAGAGAAGGAGGTAACCAGTAATGCTGCTTCCAAAGAGAGTTAAATACCGCAGAGTCCACAGAGGACGTATGAAGGGTAAGGCATGCAGAGGAAACTTTGTAGCATACGGTGATTACGGTATTCAGGCACTTGAGCCTGCTTGGATCACATCCAACCAGATCGAGTCTGCCCGTATCGCTATGACACGTTATATCAAGAGAGGCGGTCAGGTTTGGATCAAGATATTCCCTGACAAGCCAGTAACTAAGAAACCGGCTGAAGTACGAATGGGTTCAGGTAAGGGTGCTCCTGAGTTCTGGGTAGCAGTAGTTAAACCGGGCCGTGTACTTTTCGAGATCAAGGGCGTACCTGAGGAAACTGCAAGAGAAGCTATGCGTCTCGCTATGCACAAGCTTCCTATCAAGTGTAAATTCGTATCTAAAGCAGAGCAGGAGGTTGAGCAGTAATGAAGGCATCAGAAATCAGAGAAATGTCAGTTGATGAGCTCAACGAGAAGCTCGCCAGCCTCAAGGAAGAGCTCTTCGCTCTCCGCTTTCAGCTGGCAATCAATCAGCTTGATAATACAGCAAGACTCAAGGCTGTAAAGAAGGATATTGCACGCATCAAGACATCTCTGCGTGAGGCAGAGCTTGCTGCACAGCAGTAAGAAAGGGAGGATTTAGCTAATGTCTACTGAGAGAAACCTTAGAAAAACAAGAGTAGGTAAGGTTGTAAGCGATAAGATGGATAAAACCGTCGTAGTTGCTATCGTTGATAACGTTAAACACCCGCTTTATAAGAAGATCATCAAGCGTACCGTTAAGCTTAAGGCTCACGATGAAAACAATGAGTGCAGAATCGGTGACCGCGTTGAGGTTATGGAAACACGTCCGCTTTCAAAGGATAAGAGATGGCGTGTAACAAATATCATTGAAAAGGCTAAGTAATTTTGATAGAAGCTTAAAGCTTGAAAGGAGGAACTCGCTGTGATACAGATGCAGACTTATCTTAAAGTCGCTGATAACACAGGCGCTAAGGAGCTTATGTGTATCAGAGTTCTGGGAGGTACACGCAGAAGATATGCAAATATCGGCGATGTAGTAGTTGCTTCAGTAAAGAAAGCAACACCCGGAGGCGTTGTAAAGAAGGGCGATGTTGTAAAGGCAGTTATCGTTCGTTCAGCAAAGGGTCTCAGAAGAGAGGACGGTACTTACATCCGTTTCGATGAGAACGCTGCTGTTATTATTAAGGAAGACAAGAACCCCAAGGGAACCCGTATTTTCGGACCTGTTGCTAAGGAGCTCCGTGAAAAGGAATACACAAAGATCCTCAGCCTTGCCCCTGAAGTTCTTTAATGGAGGTGTCATTCGATTATGAATAATTTACACGTTAAAACCGGTGACACTGTAATCCTTCTCACCGGCAAATACGAGGATAAGTTCGACAGCAAGGGCGACAGAAAGACAGGTAAGGTCGTAGAAGTAAGCCCTAAGGAGAACAAGGTCATCGTTGAGGGAATCAACATGATCACAAAGCACGTAAAGCCTACAAGAATGGGCGAAAAGGGCGGCATCATCAAGACAGAGGCTCCCGTTTACGCTTGCAAGGTACAGCTCGTTTGCCCTAAGTGCGGCAAGCCCACAAGAGTTGGACACGTTGTAGAGGACGGCAAGAAACTCCGCGTTTGCAAGAAGTGCGGAAAGTCTTTTGAATAATAGTAAAGGAGAAACGACATGGCAAGTTTAAAGGATTTTTATGTTAGCGACGTTGCTCCTGCACTTATGAAGAAGTTCGGCTATAAGAGTGTTATGCAGATCCCGAAGCTCGACAAGGTGATCATCAATGTCGGCGCAGGTGAAGCAAAGGACAACGCAAAGGTCATCGACGCTATCATGACCGATCTGGCAGCAATCACAGGTCAGAAGCCTGTAATCTGCAGAGCAAAGAAGTCAATTGCTAACTTCAAGCTCCGTGAGGGAATGCCCATCGGCGTAAAAGTAACCCTCAGAGGCGAGAGAATGTATGAGTTCGTAAACAAGCTCTTCAACGTTGCGTTCCCACGTGTACGTGACTTCAGAGGAATCAGTGCAAACTCATTCGACGGCAAGGGCAACTATTCCACAGGTATCAAGGAACAGCTTATCTTCCCTGAGATCGAGTACGATAAGATCGACAAGGTAAGAGGTATGGATATAAACTTCATCACAACAGCACAGACCGATGAAGAGGCAAGAGAGCTCCTTTCACTTATGGGCGCTCCGTTCATCAAGTAATCAGGGAGGAATAGAAATGGCTAAGAAGGCAATGATCAATAAGCAGCAGAGAACTCCCAAGTATTCCACAAGAGCTTACAACAGATGTAAGATCTGTGGCAGACCGCACGCATATCTCAGAAAGTTCGGCATCTGCCGTATCTGTTTCAGAGAGCTTGCACACGACGGTCAGATTCCTGGTGTTAAAAAGGCAAGCTGGTAAAATACAAGAAGGAGGTCATTCGGCATGCAGATAACTGATACAATCGCTGATCTTTTAACAAGAATTCGCAATGCGAATACTGCAAAGCACGCCACTGTTGACGTTCCCGCTTCAAGAGTAAAGAAGGACATCACACAGATCCTCGTAGATGAGGGCTATGTAAAGGGCTTCCAGCTCATCGAAGACGGAAAGCAGGGTGTTATCAGGATCACGCTTAAATACGGCGACAACAAGTCTCCCGTTATAACAGGCCTTAGAAGAGTTTCTAAGCCCGGTCTGCGTATCTATTCAAGCTGCGCAGATATGCCAAAGGTAAGAAAAGGCCTTGGTATCGCAATCGTTTCAACTTCAAAGGGAATCGTAACTGACAAGAAGGCAAGAGAGCTCAATGTCGGCGGCGAAGTCCTCGCATACATCTGGTAAGGAGGATATCGATCATGTCAAGAATCGGTAAAATGCCCATCAGCGTTCCTGCAGGTGTAGAGATCAAGAACGAAAACAATCTTATCACTGTAAAGGGACCAAAGGGTCAGCTTTCAAGACAGTTCAGTCCTGAACTCGGCATCAGCGTTGAGGACGGTACTTTAACAGTAACAAGACCAAGCGACGACAAGCGTCACCGCGCACTTCACGGTCTTACAAGAACACTTATCAACAACATGGTTGAGGGTGTAACAAACGGATATTCAAAGACTCTCGAGATCGAGGGTGTCGGCTACCGTGCTGCAAAGAGCGGCAACAAGGTAACACTTAACCTTGGTTACTCACATCCTGTTGTACTTGAGGAAACAGACGCTATCAAGCTTGACGTTCCTCAGCCAAACAAGATCATCGTAAGCGGTATCGACAAGCAGGCTGTAGGTCAGTTTGCAGCTGAAATACGCGAAAAGCGTCCACCTGAGCCATACAAGGGCAAGGGTATCAGATACGAAGGCGAGCATATCATCCGCAAGGAAGGTAAAGCCGGTAAGGGTAAGAAGTAATTAGAAGGAGCAAATTGCTATGATAAAGAAATTTGACAGCAATAAGGCAAGATTAAAGAGACACCGCAGAGTTCGTGCAAAGATCTCAGGAACTCCCGAGCGTCCCCGTCTCAATGTGTTCCGTTCAACAAAGCACATCTATGCTCAGCTCATCGATGATGTAAACGGCGTTACTCTTGCTTCTGCATCAAGCATGGATAAGGGCTTTGAGGGCAACGGCGGCAACGTTGAGGGTGCTCGCAAGGTCGGCGAGATGATCGCTAAGAACGCAGCTGATAAGGGAATCAGCGAAGTAGTTTTCGACAGAGGCGGCTACCTCTACCACGGAAGAGTCAAGGAACTCGCAGAGGGTGCACGTGAAAACGGATTAAAGTTCTAAGAGGGAGGTAAAACAATGGCTAATATTGAAACACAGGCTCCTGAGTTCGTTGAGAAGGTCGTAGCTATCAACCGTGTATCAAAGACTGTTAAGGGCGGACGTATCATGAAGTTCTCCGCACTGGTAGTTGTTGGTGACGGAAATGGTACTGTAGGCTTCGGACTCGGAAAGTCAGGAGAAGTTCCGGATGCTATCCGTAAGGGCATCGAGGACGCAAAGAAGAACCTTGTAAAGGTTGCTCTCAAGGGAACTACAATCCCCCACGAAATCGTAGGCGCTTTCGGCGCAGGCAGAGTTCTTATGAAGCCCGCTGCTCCCGGTACCGGTGTTATCGCAGGTGGTCCTGTTCGTGCCGTTATCGAAGTAGCAGGTATCAAGGATATCAGAACAAAGTCACTTCGTTCAAATAATCCCTGCAACGTAGTAAGAGCTACAATCGACGGTCTCGTAAACTGCACTTCCGCTAAGGATGTTGCTGCTAAGAGAGGCAAGTCTGTTAAGGAAATTTTAGGTTAAGGAGGCAGTAAGAAATGGCAAAGAATATCAAGCTCGTAAAGAGCCTCATTGGTAGAAAGCAGGACCAGATCGCTACTGCTCAGTCACTTGGCCTGAGAAAAGTCGGAGACGTAACAACACAGCCCGACAATGAGCAGACAAACGGAAAAATCAAGAAGATCTCACACCTCGTTGAGGTTACAGAAGCGTAAACAAGGAGGTGCAACGATATGAAAATTCATGAATTAACACCTGCACTCGATTCCAACAAGGCTGTAAAGCGTATAGGCAGAGGCCACGGTTCGGGTAACGGCAAGACAGCCGGTAAGGGTCACAAGGGCCAGAAGGCTCGTAGCGGCGGTGGAGTAAGAATCGGCTTTGAAGGCGGTCAGATGCCACTCGCAAGAAGAATCCCTAAGAGAGGCTTCAACAACATCTTCGCTACAAAGTATGCTATCGTTAACGTTTCCGATCTTAACAAGTTCAAGGACGGCACAGTAGTTGACACAGAACTCCTCATTGCTTCAGGTCTCGTAAAGAAGGTTTATGACGGAGTAAAGATCCTTGGAAATGGAGAGCTTACCGCTAAGCTGACAGTTAAAGCTGCAAAATTCTCACAGAGCGCTGTTGAGAAGATAGAAAAGGCAGGCGGAAAGACTGAGGTGATGTAATGTGTTTCAGACGCTGAGAAAGGCGTGGGGTGTACCCGAGATACGCAAAAAGATCTTATACACATTACTCATGATCATACTGTTCAGATTCGGATGTGCAGTAGCCGTTCCTTTCCTTAATACAGATGTCGTAAAGTCCTGGATGGATACAAACGCATCGGACGGCGGCTTCCTCGATTACATGAACACCATCACCGGCGGCGCTATGTCGCAGGCAACCGTTTTCTCACTTTCAATAACACCATTCATCAACGCTTCCATCATCATGCAGCTGCTCACCTATGCACTGCCTCCTCTCGAGCGTATGCGCGACGAGGGCGAAGAGGGAAGAAAGAAGATCGACAAGATCACAGCCGTTGTGGCTATGTTCCTTGCTGTGTTCATGTCATTCGCTTACTACCTTACACTCAAGCGTATGAATGTTGAAAGTGCAGACGGCACAAGTCAGCACGCTCTTAAATATATGAGCGGCGGCGAGGGCTTATTTGCAGCCTTCGTTATCATCGCTTGCTTCGTTGCAGGCGCACTCATCGTTGTTTGGATGGGTAACAGAGTCAGCGACAAGGGTATCGGAAATGGTATCTCCATTCTCCTCTTTGCCGGTATCGCGGCAAGATTCCCCACCGACGCTGCACTTCTTATCACACTTACAAAGAATAGTATCCAGAAGGGTGAAAACGGTAAGTACCTCTGGGTAACTATTGCATACTATCTCTTTATTATCGCAGAGATCGCTTTCATCGTTTATATGAACGAGGCTGAAAGACGTATCCCGATACAGTACGCTAAGCGCGTAGTCGGCAGAAAGCAGTACGGCGGTCAGAAGACACATATCCCGATAAAGGTTATCATGAGCGGTGTTATGCCTATCATCTTCGCTATGTCGTTTATGTCTCTTCCATCAGCTATACAGATAATCAAGCAGAATCCGCACGACGGAAGCTTCTATGCTAAGTTCTGCGATTTCTTCAGCACAAGAAGCTGGGGATATGCAGTTATCTACTTCCTGCTCATCATTGCGTTCAACTACTTCTACGTATCGATACAGTACAACCCTGTTGAGATAGCAAACAACCTTCGTCAGTCAAACGGCGGTATCCCCGGTATCAGACCCGGTAAGCCCACATCTGACTACATTCAGAGAGTACTCAACAAGATCTCTCTCGTGGGTGCTATCTTCCTCGGCATCATCGCTATTATCCCGATCTTCATCTCAATGGCAGATGAGCAGCTGAGAACACTTTCAATGGGCGGTACAACTATCCTTATCGCAGTATCAGTTGCGCTTGAAACAACAAGAACACTTGAATCACATCTTATGATGCGTCATCATAAGGGCTTCTTACAGTAAAAGGAGGACCGACATATGAACCTTATCTTTTTAGGCGCTCCCGGCGCAGGCAAGGGTACTCAGGCTGAGGTAGTTTCCGATGCTCTGAATATTCCTCAGATATCAACAGGCAATATTCTCCGCGAGGCTGCTAAGAACGGCACAGAGTACGGTCTCAAAGCTAAGGCTGCTATGGACGCAGGCGCTCTCGTTTCTGACGATATCGTTATCGGTATCCTGAAGGAGAGGATCGCTGAGGACGACTGCAAAAACGGTTTCATCCTTGACGGTTTCCCGAGAACGGTTCCTCAGGCAGAGGCTCTCGACAAGATGAACATCAAGATCGATAAGGTAATCGAGATCCACGTTCCCGATGAGACTATCAAGCAGAGAGTTTCAGGCAGAAGAGTCTGCCAGGGCTGCGGAGCTTCTTACCACATCGAATACAAGCCTACTAAGGTAGACGGCGTTTGCGACAAGTGCGGCGACAAGACTATCGTTCGTAAGGACGATCAGCCGGAGGTCGTTCTGGACAGACTCGCAACATACCACGAAAAAACAGCTCCTCTCAAGGACTACTACGAGAAGCAGGGCAAGCTCGTCACTGTTATCGGTCAGGAAGAGGTTGCTGAAACTTCAAAGCTCACACTGGCAGCAGTAGGGGTAGAGAAGTAATGAGCATAACTATCAAATCGAAGTCCGAATTAGCCATAATGCGTGAAGCAGGTAGGATAACCTGCGGCGCAATATGGTATGCGGGCGAAAGATTAAAGGCGGGAATGACAACACTCGATGTTGACAAGCTGATCGGCGAGTACTTCGCTCGTCACGACAGCAAGTCCTGCTTTAAAGGGCTTTATGGATTCCCGGGAAACGCTTGTATCTCAGTAAATGAGGAGATAATCCACGGTATCCCTAAGGCGAGCCGCAGGTTAAAAGAGGGCGATATAGTAAGCATCGACACGGGAGCTGCTTATAAGGGCTTCAATGGCGACAGCTGCTGGACCTTCCCTGTGGGTAAAATTTCTGATGAAGCTAAAGCATTGCTTGAGGTTACAGAGCAAAGCCTTTACGAGGGCATAGCTCAGGCTCAGGTTGGCGCAAGAGTCGGAGATATTTCTCATGCTGTAGAAGAGTATTGTGCTTCACGAGGCTACGGAATCGTAAGAAATTACTGCGGCCACGGAATCGGCAGAGAGGTTCACGAATCACCCGAAGTACCGAACTGGGGTAAGGCAGGTCACGGACCCAGACTGGTAGCGGGTATGACTATCTGCATTGAGCCCATGATAAATGTCAAGGGCGACGACGTAAAAGTCATGAAGGACAATTGGACAGTCGTTACGAAAAGTGGTTCACTTTCAGCTCACTTTGAGCATATGATCGCAATAACTCCTGACGGTCCCGTTATACTGACACAGCCCTGACGGAGGACAAAATTGTGAAGCTGCTTAAAGGCTCTGTTGTAAGAGCGGAGGCAGGACGCGACGGCGGAGGATACTTCGTTATCGTGGAAGCCGATGAAAAGTATTGTCTCATCGCAGACGGCAAGACCAGAAAGCTGGCAAGCCCCAAGCGAAAGAATATAAAACATATCCGCGTTACAAACAGTATGATCGATGTAAACGATATAACTGATAAAAAACTCAGGAATATGCTGAAACAGTTCAGCGAGGCTGAGTAAAGGAGGTTATGCAAGGTGTCAAAAGAAGATGTAATCGAGGTCGAGGGCGTTGTTACTGACGCTCTGCCAAATGCAATGTTTAAGGTTCAGCTTGAGAACGGACATGAGGTATTATCTCACGTTTCGGGTAAGCTCAGAATGAATTATATCAGAATCGTACCTGGTGACAAGGTAAAGCTTGAAATGTCACCGTACGACCTTTCAAAAGGCCGTATAACATGGCGCGTTAAGTAATGAATATAGGATATCAAGTATATCCGTTATCCGCTATAAGGAGGTATTTTCAATGAAAGTCAGACCTTCAGTAAAACCTATTTGCGAAAAGTGCAAGGTTATTAAACGTAAAGGCAGAATCATGGTTATCTGCGAAAACCCAAAGCATAAGCAGCGTCAGGGCTAATCCCCGTCGCATTAATGGAGGTGCAATTTTAATATGGCAAGAATAGCCGGTGTTGACCTTCCAAAGAATAAGAGAATCGAAATCGGTCTCACTTATATCTACGGAATCGGTCGTCAGACTGCAACAAATATCCTCGCAGCAACAGGCGTAAATCCTGACGTAAGAGTTAAGGATCTCGCAGAAGAGGATGTAGCTAAGCTTCGTGACTATATCGATGAGCATTACACAGTTGAGGGTGACCTCCGCCGTGAAGTTGCTCTTAACATCAAGAGACTTGTTGAAATAGGCTGCTACAGAGGCGTTCGTCACCGTAAGGGTCTCCCCGTAAGAGGTCAGAGAACAAAGACAAACGCAAGAACCCGCAAGGGCCCTGTAAAGACTATCGCTAACAAGAAGAAGTAAGGAGGTCATGAGCTTTGGCACAGCAGAAGGGTAAAAAAGTTACTACTGTCAGAAGACGTAGAGAACGTAAGAATATCGAGAGCGGCGCTGTTCATATCCAGTCCACTTTCAATAACACGATCGTTACGATCACAGATACAGCCGGAAACGCTATCTCTTGGGCAAGCGCTGGCGAACTCGGCTTCAGAGGCTCAAAGAAGTCCACTCCTTTCGCAGCTCAGACAGCTGCTGAGACAGCTGCAAAGGCAGCTATGGAGCACGGCCTCAAGAATGTTGAAGTATACGTAAAGGGACCCGGTGCAGGCCGTGAAGCAGCTATCAGAGCACTTCAGACCGTAGGCCTTGAGGTTAGAATGATCAAGGACGTAACACCTATCCCGCACAATGGCTGCCGTCCGCCTAAGAGACGTCGTGTCTGATCAAATTGGAGGTGTAATAATATGGCAGTACAGAAAGAACCAATTCTTAAGAAGTGCAGATACCTGGGCATCAGCCCCGCTGTAATGGGCGTTTCAAAGAAGGAATCTATCCGTTTCAAGAACGCTAACAACAGAAAGAAGATATCTGAATACGGACTCCAGCTCAAGGAAAAGCAGAAGCTGAAGTTTATCTACGGCGTGCTCGAGAAGCAGTTCAGACACTACTTCTCAATCGCTGAAAAGATGGAAGGCAAGGCCGGTGACAATCTTCTCACCGTTCTCGAATCCAGACTCGACAGTGTTGTTTACAGAATGGGCCTCGCTCTCACAAGAAGAGAAGCAAGACAGCTCGTTGTACACAGCCACTATACAGTAAACGGCAAGAAGGTAAACATTCCTTCCTATAGAGTTAAGGTTGGCGACGTTATCGCCCTCAGAGAAAAGGACAGAACTTCCGATAAGTTCAAGGCAACAGTAGAAGAGACTAAGGACAGACTCGTTCCTGTATGGCTCACTGCTAACAAGGACGACTTCTCTGCTACAGTAAATCGTCTTCCCTCAGCTGAGGATATTGACTACGAGGTAGCTACTCACCTCATCGTCGAGCTGTACTCCAAGTAATCAATTTGATCTACTTGAAGATTCAGTTTATCAAAACAACATTAATTGCGAAATAGGAGGGTTTTTATGCTGGAAAAAATTAATAAGCCTGATATTGAGATCGTCGAACTCAAAAGCGACGGCAAGTACGGCAAATTCGTTTTAGCACCGCTGGAGCGTGGATACGGTATTACACTTGGAAACAGCCTCAGACGTGTGCTGCTCTCCTCACTTCCTGGCGTAGCTGTAACATCTGTAAAGCTTTCGGGCAAGGATGGTACAGTTCACCATGAGTTGTCAACTATCCCCGGCGTTAAAGAAGACGTTACGGAGATAATCCTCAGTATCAAGGGACTGACCGCAAAGCTTTACGGTGAAGGACCTAAGACAGTGTATGTTGAGGCAGAGGGCGAATGTGAAATTACAGCAGGCGATATAAAAACCGACTCTGAGGTTAATATCCTCGATCCCGGTATGCACATCGCTACACTGGGTAAGGACGCAAAGCTCTATATGGAAATAACTATCGACAGAGGAAGAGGCTATGTTTCCGCAGAAAGAAACAAGAAGCAGATCAACCTCCCAGTTGATGTTATCGCTGTAGACAGCATATATACTCCTGTCCTCAAGGTAAATTATACCGTAGAGGATACGCGACTCGGTCAGGTCACCGACTATGACAAGCTTACCATGGAGGTATGGACAGACGGTACTATCTCCGCTAAGGAAGCTCTGTCACAGGCAGCCAATCTCCTCAACGAGCATCTGAAGCTGTTCATCGACCTCTCAGAAGAGGCTGGACTTGCTGAGGTCCTTGTTGAAAAGGACGAGAAGGGTAAGGAGAAAATCCTTGAGATGACCATTGAGGATCTTGACTTATCTGTACGTTCATTCAATTGCTTGAAGCGTGCAGGTATTAATACCGTAGATGACTTGATCAATAAGTCTGAGGAAGAAATGATGAAGGTTAGAAACCTTGGAAAGAAGTCCTTCGACGAAGTCAAGGAGAAGCTCCAGTCACTGGGCTTTGACCTTTCTTCAGAAGAGGAATAAACCATATAACGTGCGTATAGCGCACAACTATAAAAAGGAGTGAATACAATGCCGGGTACAAGAAAACTGGGCAGAACATCTGATCATAGAAAGGCTATGCTCAGAGGCATGGTAACTTTCCTGCTTGAGAACGGTCAGATCGAAACTACCGTAACAAGAGCAAAGGAAGTTCGTGCAGTTGCAGAAAAAATGATCACTATCGGTAAAAATGATGATCTGCACTCCAAGCGTCAGGTATTCTCTTACATCACTAAGGAGTCCGTTGCTAAGAAGCTTATCGACGAGATCGCTCCAAAGTATGCAGAGAGAAACGGTGGTTACACACAGATCATAAAGATCGGTCCTCGCCACGGCGACGCTGCTGAAATGGCTATCATCAAGCTCGTTTGATCGCAGATATTACCAGAAAGCCGTTCCCTTTCGGGAGCGGCTTTTTTATGCTTGTTCTCTGAGGGGACGCCTTCACTTGCAAGGCGTCCCCTTTTTCAAAACAGTCCACTGGACTGTTTTGAAATTCACCCCTTGCGAAGCGCCTTACGTATTCGGGGCGCTGCCCCGATCCCCGCAAGGGCTGTCCCCCTAATCGGGTCCGTCCCCTCTGTCGCGTTGCGACATCTCCCCACCCTGTGGGGAGTAACCCTTGACCTGACCAAAGGGAGTATACTCCCTTTGGAATCCTATTCATAGGTTATTTTTTTACGGCATAAATAAGTTTTATGGCAGATTTTTAGCCGTTGGGCTTGCTTTTTTTTAAATAACGTGTTATAATAAAAAACGTATGAAATACAAATAAAACGAATGGAGAATCATTATGAATAAGAAGATATTATCATCTCTTGCTGCCGCTGTGGCTACAGCTGCTATGGCAGGAGTTTCAGCTATGAACGCTTTCGCTGACGACGCTGCGGGCGCAGCTAACAGTCAGGGAACAGGTCAGATGAGCGCAGGTGCAAGCATGGGCGGTATGCTCATTCCTCTCGTTATCATGTTCGCACTGCTCTACTTCGTTGCTATCAGACCTCAGAAGAAGCGCGACAAGGAGCTCAAGGAAATGCAGCAGAGCCTTCAGGTAGGCGACGAGATAGTTACAGGCGGCGGAATCGTCGGCATCGTTGTAAGCGTTGGCGAGGATACAGTCGTTATCGAGACAGGCGGCGCTAAGCACAAGCTCAGAATCAAGAACTGGGCTATCACCGAGAACGTTACCGCTATGGAGCGCATGAAGGAAGCCAAGGCAGGCGGCAAGAAGACTTCAGGTCTTGAGACTGCGGCAGTTGTTGATGATACTGCCGAGGATAAGAAGTCTAAGAAAAAGAAGGAAGACGAAGAAGAATAAAATAACAGACCTCCGCATAGAATTCATAAGGATTCTATGGCGGAGGTCTTTTTTATGCGCAGACACAGAAGAAGTCTTTGGACAAACAGTGGGCTGAGCGTGGCTGCGGCGGTTCTGCTGGGACTTGGTTGTACATTGGCTGCCGCTGCTTTACTTGCGGCGCTGCTGTTTTATGTTATGAGGGATATGTCTATGGCAGGAGCATTTGCAGGCGCAGCTCTTTCATTCGGCGCTTACACGGGAGCGTACATCTACGGCAAATACCGCCGCAGAAAGGGACTTTTCGGGGGCTCGCTCTGCGGAGCTGTTATGTATATCGTCATTGCAGCTGCGGCGTTCAGTATTTCGGGAGAGATCACGGGCATAAAAAAACTCCTCCTGCTTACCGTATTCGGTGCAGCAGGGGGAGTTGCAGGTGTCAATTCAAAGCGCCCAAAGAAGCTTCGGGATCAGTAGTTGCCCGAGGTGTCCTCCATGAGCTTGAACTCAATGGTGTAATAGTCTATATTGCCGTCCTTATCCACATGAGCGCAGGCAGCGGGAACAGTGTCGCCTGCCTCGTACTGGCTGCTTATGGTGTCATAGAGCTCGTCGTAGGTGCTGACGGTCTTGCCGTTTATCTCGATGATGAAGTCGCCTGCCTTGAGCTCGGTATTGGCTATATCGCTGTCCTTGTCGATGCTGTCGATATAAACGCCCTTAAAGTCCTTGGGAAGCTCATAGCCCAGCACCTCTTCGATAGCCTTTCGCTGTGCCTCTGTGTCCATACCGCGGAGCCTGATACCTATACGGAATCTGCCTGCCACGAAGCCGTTCTTTATGAGCTCCTCAATAACGGGAGAGGCTTCATTGATGGTGATAGCAAAGCCAAGGCCCTCAAATTCTGCGCTGACGTACTTTGAAGAGGTGATACCTATTACCTGACCGTACATATTTACCAGTGCACCGCCCGAGTTTCCTGGGCTGATGTCGGCGTTGGTCTGTATGCAGTTCATCTCAAAGCCTGTGGAGTCGCTGCGTATCTTACGGTTCACAGCTGAAACGATACCGTCAGTAACGGTATTGGAGAGGTTTGCGGGGTTGCCGATAGCGATGACCTGCTCGCCTACCATAGCTTCATCGGAGTCGCCAAGGGTAGCAGGGGTGAGTCCTTTTGCGTTGATCTTGACAACGGCGATATCGGTCTTAGCGTCTCTGCCTATGATCTTTGCGTCATAGAAGTCGCCGTCATTGGTCTCAACCTTATGGTAGCCGTCAGCCTTTAAGACATGGGCATTTGTGACGATATATCCGTCCTCGTTGAGAACTATGCCCGAGCCGGTACCCTCGGTCTTTTTTGCAATATACGACGAATAATCGGCATAGGTGTATATCTTTACGATAGAGGGCTTTACCAGAGATGCAACTCCCTCGGGAGTATACTTGCCTTTTTCGTCCCTGAAGTTTTCCTCATCGTTGGCGCCCTTGGGCTTTGACTCCTTATAGAGCACCACCTGCTGGGGATTGCCTATCTTGTCCACTATCTCATCGCTCTTGACGATGTCGTGGATTATACCGAATATGGATATTCCTCCTGCTATGATCACAAGTATGAGAAACAGCGCCGCAATAGTCTTTTCACCGGTAGGACGGCTTTTCTTCTCTGATAAGCCGAAGTCGTCCGTGTTGTTCTGTCTGCGGTCAAGCTCCTCGAAACCAATGGGCTCATACATAAAGCGGTCGTAAACGGGACGTTTGGGCTGCTGCTGGTTGTAGCCGCTGTTATTATAGCCCTGCTGACCGAAGCTGTTCTGACTGTTATTATTGTACTGACCGTAGTTATTTTGACTTGGACGGCTGTAATTACTGCGGGGCTGAGCATAGCCGCCTGACTGATCATAGCCGCTTGGCTGCCCGTAGCCGCTGTTCTGAGAATAGTTATTCTGAGTCGGCGGCGGAGGCGTCGGACTGCCGAACCTGTCAGGCTCATTTATTCCCTGCATACCGCCGAAGCTTCTCTCCTCAGAGGGCTTTTCATGCTTGGGGACATAGGGCTGCTGATAATTGCTCCCATAGGGAGAATTATTGTAGTTGTTGTTTTCGTCCATTGTTTATCCTTTCCTTTTGGGCTGCTTCTCGGGCAGCTGAATGAGAAACTCGGTATACTCTCCGTACACGCTCTTAACAACGATATGACCGTGGTGGAGATGAACTATCTTTCTTGATATGGCAAGACCGAGACCGAGTCCTGTTGTATCCTTGCCGCGTGACGAGTCTGTCTTGTAGAAGCGGTCGAATACCTGAGTTATCTCGGTATTTTTCAGGCCCTCGCCCGTGTTCTTTATGCCGATGGTACACATACCCGTTACTGAACGCTCAAAGCGGAACGAGAGTATACCGCCGTCGTTTACGAACTTAACGGCATTCTCCACCAGGTTATATACTACCTGCTGGATAAGGTCGGCGTCAACCTCGCAGGTCATGCGGTCGCTTCCAAGACCCTCTACCTCAAGGTGCTTGTCCTCTATCTTTTTCTCAAACATGAGAACGGTCTGTATTACTATCTCTGTAAGGTTAACGTCGCGGAAATTCGGACGGAGCGTACCTGTTTCAAAACGTGACATATTGAGCATTGAGGAAATAAGGATCCTCAGACGCTTTATCTCCTTTGAGACAAGTACAAGGTACTCATTCTGTTTTGTCTTGGGGATAGTACCGTCAAGTATACCGTCTACGAAGCCGCCTATGGTGGTGATAGGAGTTCTCAGCTCATGGGATACATTGGCAATAAAGGTCTTGCTGGTCTCTTCACTTTTGGCGACGTCCGCAGCGACAGCGTTTACGTAGTCTGCTATCTCGGGAGTGGTATAGGGTACATCAGTGGGTATCTTTTCCGAGAAATCTCGCCTTGCATACTGTTCACTGATACGTTTGAATTCGTTCTCGTAATTTGAAAGCTTTTTGAATTTATGCCTGATGACGAAAAGCTGAATGAGTATGCTCAGAGCGCATATCAGCGAGTATATAATGGTTATCTTTACGGAAAATGAATTGATATCGTCGGATTTGGTATAGAATTTGGCAAACATTCTGGTAGGCACAAGGTCGTTTTCCGCCTTCAGGAAGAAGCATGTGCCGTAGAGCATATATGGCTCGTCAGCGGAGATATTCTTCGTTTCAAGGTTGAGAAAATCCTTGCTGCTGAGTCTTTCAAGCTCAGCTTCGGATATTTTCGAGCTGTTCTTGACTACTTTTTTGGGTTCTTCGTTGTAGTCGGCGTCAGAGAGGACGCAGTTGCCGTTTTCGTCGTAAATATATATCATCAGGTGGTATTCACGGGAGAATACCTCATGAAGTCTTTTTATATTGGCAGAACGTGTATCGCGGGTCTCTGCGAAGTCCTTTTGCATGGATTTTGTGAAAAGGTCGCCTATGGACTGTAAGTCGCGGAGCTTTGACGTTTTATACAAGGAAGAGCTGACAGTTATTGCCGCAATACCTATGAGGATATTTACTGACAGCATTATGAGAACGAGAAATATAAAGAGCTTATCGTATGAGCTTTTTTTGCTTTTCAAGGGTATCACCTCTATACAAAACAAGGGGACAGACGTCCCCTTGAAGAATTATTCCTCTTCCTCTGCTTCAAATTTATAGCCAACGCCCCATACTGTCTTGAGAGTCCACTTTTCGGAGATGCCCTCAAGCTTTTCACGGAGACGCTTGATATGAACGTCGATGGTTCTTGAGTCGCCGTAGTACTCAAAGCCCCATACCTCGTCAAGAAGCTGGTCACGGGTATAAACCCTGTTCGGATTTGATGCAAGGTAATAGAGAAGCTCCAGCTCCTTAGGCGGAGTATCGATATTCTTGCCGTTTACCTTGAGCTCATAGCTGTCCATATTTACAGAGAGCTTGTCATAGTGTACTTCCTTCTGCTCGGGCTCAGCCATGCCTGTACCCACGCGGCGTGTAACTGCGTTGATACGCGCAATGACCTCCTTTGCGTCGAAGGGCTTTACGATATAGTCATCAGCACCCAGTTCGAGACCGATAACCTTGTCGATAGTCTCGCCCTTTGCTGTAATCATTATGATCGGAACGTTTGAGATCTTTCTGATCTCACGGCACACCTGCCAGCCGTCCTTGCCGGGCAGCATGATATCAAGGAGCACCATATCAGGGCTCAGAGCCTTGAATTTTACAACAGCGTCGTCGCCGTCATGACAAAGAAGGACACTGTAGCCGTCCTTTTCGAGGTAAAGTCTGAGGAGGTCGCAGATGTTCTTATCATCGTCAACTATTAAGACCTTTGGATTTTTTTCGTTAGCCATGTGTTAATACCTTCCTTCCGTATAAAACATATACTTCCCCTTATTTGCGCCTTTCGCAAAGAAAGTATTTAATTGTGCTCCGTCCTTTCGGATAATGCTTCCACGCGAAATATGAATACTGCATCTGAAAGACCTGCGGGAACAAAAGGGGATCATGTCTTTCAGCATTATTCCTTCCCCCACGCGCTTAATCTTCTTGAAAACATCATGTCGGAGCTTTGAAATGTATTAAATTTATTATAACTCAGTTTTACCAAAATGTCAATCAAAAATAACCATTTTTTGAATATGTGAGATAATTTTTGACAAATTCACAAATGCGGAGCTGTTTATTTGTCGGGTTGACGAAAAAATGCGTCACAAACGGCACAAATGAGCTCGGTATTTGTGGGCTTTTGGGTAAATCTGCGGTCGGTCAGACGTGACAGAGCACCGCTGACGGCTGCATTTGCACCGAGACTGCGGAGGGAGCGTTCCACAGCGGCGGCGGTGGTGTGAAAGGCTTCTGCCGTTTCCTCATAGATACCGCTCATGCCGCCCCATATCCTTTCGGGAGCATTTATGCACAGCTCGCATACTTTAGCCAGACAGCAGAAGCCGCCCAGCTGTCTCGGAAAGCCTGCTTCTTCAAGGAATACCTCTATTTGCGGCAGGAGCTCAGGGGGAGCGTCAATGCGCATCATGACCATGCGGCAAAGGCTGCTGACAGAGAATGGCATACGGAAGCAGTATAACGCACCTGCGCTGAGAAAGCTTCTGCGGACGCTTGTCAGAGAAGTGTAAAGTCCCGCGAATACTGATACTCCCTTGCTGTGGGCGGAGCCTATGAAGCCGAGAAGCTTCTCGTCGGGGCGGTATGCGAACAGTATTATGCCATTGTATCCGCCGCTGCCGAGCTTTTCAGCCATGACCGAGAGACTGCCGCGGCAGCATTCCGAGGGTATACCCATATTTATCAGTCTGTGAGCGAGAAGTCTGCCCAGAGCGGCGGTATCGTCGCAGATAAGAAGCTTCATATTTATCCCCCCTAACAATAAGGCTCCCGAGATATTTCGGAAGCCTAAGATTTAAAAAACTTCGATTTTATCAAGGGACGCCTTCACTTGCAAGGCGTCCCCTCTTTCAAAACAGTCCACCGGACTGTTTTGAAATTCACCCCTTGCGAAGCGCCTGACGTATGTTGGGCTTTGCCCAAGCCCACCAGAGGCGCTGCCTCTGGACTCCGCCAAAGGGAGTATACTCCCTTTGGGATCCCATTATTAGTTAGAACAGACTTTTCGGCAATCTGTGCTTATTTTGTCTTTTGCGAAAGTGCGGTTATATTGTCAATAGCCCAGTCAAATGTATCTGTGGTTATTACAGAGCCGCAGAACGGACACTCGGCTGTCTGGTTCACGTCTACATGAGCGCCGCAGTGAGGACAGGTCTGGGGCGTGACTCCCGCGGAGATCTTGGTCTTTACGCCTGTAGTTCTTGTCAGCGTCCATTCATAGGTCATGAACTTTTCGCTGACCTCGCTGCCGCTGACTATAGCGCCCGTAGCGTCGTCCTCGGGCTCGGGCTCTTTTTTCTTCTTAGGCTTGCGGTGATAGTCGATAGTTCTCTTGATAGAGTCCTTCAGCGATGAAAGGGCAACTCCCACGATTATGACGATTATTGCCGCCAGTATAGCCAGAACTTCATCTCGCTTTTGAGCTGCACATGGTACAGCCGTCACAGCTGAACCAGCTGCTGTCGTCGCTGCTATCGGAATTGCTGCCTGTATACTGGGCAGAGGTAGGCTTTTCTTCTTCCACCTGCCAGTTGCTGTCATAGCTGAAATCCTCGTCACCTGCATAATTGCCGAAATCCTTTTCGGTGGCGTATGCGTTTACAGGCATTACAAGGAGGCTGACTATCATTATCAGCAGCGGTATTAAACATTTTAGCCTTTTCATATTATGTTCCCCGAAGAAAAACAAGCTTTATCTTGTCTGCTGTGAAATTGCTCTGATGTTTGTCACTACCCAGTCGAAGGTATCTGTTGTGAGTACAGACTGGCAGTATTCGCATACGGTAGAGTGATTTATATCAACATGAGCGCCGCAGTACGGACAGGTCTGTGAGGTAGTACCTGTTGAGCGTGAGGTTACAACACCTGTTGTACGAGCCATGGTCCATTCATAGGTCATGAACTTCTCCTTGGTCTTGCTTCCGCGTATTACCTTGCCTGTGCGGTCGTCCACAACATAGTCGACTATTCGGGTATTGAGCTTGGCTATCATTATATCGTAGCCGTTTTCCTGCTTCCAGCCAAGAAGCTCTACTCCGAGAACTGCTATACGTTCAACGAAATTGGTCTCAAAATTCTTGCGGTGAGCGTCAAGCTGCCTGTCCATCTGAGCAAACATGGCGTCGGACAGATAGGGGCGAAGCTCGGTGATGTTCTTTGCCTGCCAGTCGTTCTGGAAGCGCACATAGAGGTTTGCCAGCTTTTCCTTGAACTCTGTAGGCGAGAAGGTAGGATCAACTCCCGAATACGAAGCCACGCTCTTGAGAGAAGCTGTTGGAGTTGGCTGTATGTGAGGAGTATTTACTGGTCTGTTATGTGTGCTTTTGCCTGATTTCAGCAGAGCAGGACCGATTATGAGTATAAGGAATATGAGAATGAATATCCAGTCACCGTCGGAGCTTGAACTGCCGCTGTAGCTGCCTCCGCTGTAAGAGTAATCATCGTCGTCCCAGCTGCTTCCCCAGTCGCTGCCGCCGCTGTCCCAGCTGTCACCGCTGTCCCAGCCGCCGCCAAAGTCGGAATCGCCCGAGAAATCACCGAAGTCCAGACCTCTTGCACGGACAGGCACGATAACGAGTCCCAGTATCAGTGCGATCAAAGGTATGAGTTTAAAGAATTTTTTCATAATATGTTCCCCCTATATCATGATAATAAGATGCGAGAATACCTGTGAAAAGGTCATTTCTTTGCCGAAACGGTCTTGTTCTTTCTGGAATATCCGAAGTAATGCTGGTTCTTCTGAGTAAGGCACATTCCTATGGTGATCCAGAAATACGGAACAACATTTACAATGCTGCTGTTGAAAAATGCCTGTGCAGCATAACCGAAAAACATACCAAGCAATATCCAGTTTATGAAGCGTTCCTCGCTGTCATCGTTATGTATGACGTTCCTTACAGCAGTTTTTGCTGCATATACGAGCAGTGTCATGTATGTTATGAATTGAAATACTCCCTGAGTTACAAGGTAGTGAAGATATTCGTTATGGCCTTTGCCCTGTGTAAAGGTATCATGATAATCAGGATCTTTATAGAAGACGTCTCTGTAATTATCAAGCCCTATTCCGAATGCCCAGTATTTAGGGACAGCTTTTAAGCCCTGCTTCCAGATAACAACTCTGCGTGAACCTAATTTATCAATATCAGAATTCAATTCATTTGAGGTGAGCTCAATCTTCCAAGTTATCCTTTCAAATACCAATATGCATGTAGCTATCACGGCTGCCATTCCTGCCATAAGCAATAAAAAGCGTTTCAGAATGCTGCTGAGCTTCTTTTTATCATAGCCCATATGTTTCATTACCATCATTGAAAATATCATAAAGACAATGAATCCGAATGTGCCGACCCATGCCAGTCTTGCTTCTGCCGAGATCAGAGTGTAAAAACAGAACATGGAAAGGATATACATACTGTTTCTGATAAATTTATTTGCTGTATAAAGGTATATACCTGCCGTGCAGGCAAACATAAGTACGCTTAATCCGCCGTACCAGTTTGAATGCTGTATCAGACCATAGCTTATATTCTGTGCAGTTATATAACCATCATCATAATAACAATCGATCAAATGTATACCAAATGTCTGCATAGCTGCAACAGTGACCTGAATAAGAGTTACGATAACAAAAACAACAAGGATATTTTTTCTGAGCTGCTTTTGCTTTATCATTGTACCTGCCAGCATTAAACTGAAATAGCCCATAAAATTAGATAGCCATTCATCATAATCAAATCCGAACCATGTGGCATTCTTGTTCTGAGTGAACAAAGCTGACAACAGAGCAAAAGCAAACAGTAACAGATACAGAAGATCTGAAAGGTAATATTTTATGTCTTGATGCTTCAGAAAATGTACTATAAATGCAAAGATTCCGATATATCCTGCGATTTGTATGATTATCGGCTGACTAGCAAAAGGATGAGAATGATTTTCATCCAGTATTTCTGTAACAGGGAGAGAGAGCATTACAAGAATGATATAGTAGAAGAAGAATTTTTCTGATGTAATAAGCTCAAAAAAATCCGAAAGCCTTTTTTTGACTTCATTCATTTGTTTTATTCAGATCCTTTCATACGTTTTATAAAATGGAATACTCCTTACCATAAAGCTTTTTATAGGTCTCATCTGTGCATAAAACATATAGCTCTATCGTTTCGATTTTATTTTTATAAACCATGGAGCTGTTTTCTGAAAAAGCAACAGCTGTGTATTTGTTTTTTAAATCAAGTTTATTCCGTATATCTATCCATTGAGCAGGTGCTTCACAAATTATAAAATCAGGTTCGGCTTCTGCTTTTATTGCTTCAACTTCATGCTTTATTTCGTCATTGGAGTGGGTAATATGCGTTAGAAAAGCATATTCGTCAAAAGGTGCATAATAAAAGACATTTTCAAAATATGCATTTGCAGATATACAAGTGCCTGATACAGTTTGATCCCACGCAGCTAAAAAACACTTTTCTGACAGATCGTGTTCTTTTATCCATTCGGCAAAATCTCTTCCCGGAAAGTATTTGCCTTTTATATCGGAGTAATAGCAGAAACCGCTCCAATACAGATTAACAGCAGTGAAAACAGCAGCTGCGCCAACGGCGATTTTTTTTGTAAGGCTTGGTGATATGCCGATTTTTTTCAGCTTTTCGCCGAATTCGCTTATTTCAACAGCTTCCTTATCGGAAGCGGTCCATAGTATGAACAAGGAGAAATAAAGGAATATACAATAATGACGCGGCATTGCATAGACAGAAGTCAGGAACGCAATGCAGCAAAACGGAACAAACAATTCACAAAGCATTTTTCGCTTTTTACAAACAGCGAAAAGGCATATCCAGATGACGGATGATATCAGAGCTGCACTTAAAACCTCATATAAAGGATTTATTTCACTTTGCATCAGCTCAACATTGGAAGAAAATGATGTGAACAGAGTTTCAGACGGAATAAAAAAAAAGCTTAACAGATAGCAAATGAAATAGCTGTAGTGTTTTTCTTTTTGAAGTGCATAGGCATCATTTCTCGGTATTATATCGATCATCAGAAAAACTGCAAATGCAAGCAGAACGGTGTAGAACACTAAAAGCTTTTTATTATTTGCAATTCGCAACACGCATTTTTTTATGCTGTGTTCGTGTACAGCGTCACTTATAAGGTCTGCAATAACTATGCCGCCTGCAAACGCGATACCATAGGAGTGCAGTGCGCACATCAGCATGAGTGACAGACAATATCTTACAGGCTTGTTATAACGGTCTTTATAGAACATTGCTGTAAGGAGAACAGCAAGCATCAGCAGCATATACGGACGTGAAATCACACTGTTCTGATAAAGCATGTAGTAGCTCAACGGAATGATAGTTTTTGTTATCCTGCTGAACGGTGAGCGGAATTCGATAATAAAAAGTACAGCCTCAAAGAAAATGAAGTTGACTGACTTGAGCGCCGTTTCATATGGCAGCCCGAGCATTATGGTAAACTTCAGGATAATATGCCAAAGGGGAGGGTGACCCTCATAATGAGTCCAGAAAAACAGTATATCATGCCATGAAGCATCTCTTGCAATGAGGTATGCCTGAGCTTCATCGAACCACGGTTCGTGGAAATACAGCCCGACAACGACTAATGCAGATATGACGGCTATAAAAGCGAGTGATATAACCGATTCCTTGATTTTTAGTGATTTGTCCATTTTTTTACCTTTCTGAATGTATTGCCTTTTCAGAAAAACCAAATTTGATATATGAGAATCATATACCCATTACATTATATCATACCCGTATTATTTTGTCAAATTATTTGTAAAATGTTTTGCGTTAATTGAAGCGGTTTGTGCTGAGTATACATTGATAATTCGACGTATTAACGCTGAAAAAGAGCTTTTGTACACAGAAGCATAGAATTTTGCACAGTTTATTTGTATAGCTTTTTCACTAAAAAATATTGACAAATCAATGAATTCAAGTTAAAATAGTAGTCGGGGATCATTTTTTGAAAGGGCAGCTTTCCGTGATATCTGAAAATGATATGACAGGCATTGAAGCACATACCTTTGATAAAAGGAAATAATTACCTGATCTCCTTGAAAAATTTCCCGGTATTAACGAATAAGAAAAAAACGGGGAATAATTTTGTAATAATGCGTTCACAGATATTGCTGATAAATGAAAATCAGATGAAATCAATACCCTTTTTATTGACAAGTAAATCATTATACCATATAATGGTCTTGTGACACAAGGGGTGTGTCCATGAAGCATTCTTACATGAAACAGGAGGATTATAATTATGGGAATTTTTGCAAGATTAAGTGACCTTCTCAAGTCAAACGTAAACGACCTTATCGACAGAGCAGAAGATCCTGAGAAGATGGTCAAGCAGGTCATCATCGATATGCAGACCGAGCTCACAAAGGCTACTCAGAACTACGGCAAGGCTAAGGCAAGCGAGCGCCTTGCTGAGAAGAAGTACCTTGAGGCTGAAAAGATATCTGCTGACTGGGAGTCCAAGGCTAAGGCAGCTCTCGCAAGAGGCGATCAGGATCTGGCTAAGCAGGCTCTCGCAAGAAAGGTCAAGGCTGACGAGGACGTTACTAATTATAAGGAGATGTATGAGTCAATCTCAGATCAGACCGAGGCTATCGGCGATCAGGTAGAGGTGCTCAAGTCAAAGCTTGAAGAGGCTAAGAGCCGTCAGGCAATGCTCATCGCACGTTCACAGATGGCTGATACAAAGAAGAATCTGGCTAAGGCTGCGGGCGGCTTCTCAGGCAACTCGTCTTTTGAGACCTTCCAGAGAATGGAGGATAAGATCGAGCGCAAGGAAGCTGAGGCTGACGCATTCTCCGAGATCGCAGGCGACGCTCTTTCGGGCGGAAGCGGCGATGACCTCAGAGATTCATTTGCACAGATCGAGTCTGACGCCAAGGTAGACGCAGAGCTCCAGAGACTTATGGCTGAGATGAACGGCGGAGCTGCTTCTCAGGACGCAGAATAAAATAAACGTAAAGGACTAAACAATATGAGCCGCAAGAATAAAGAAGAATATTCCGCAAAAAGAACTTTCAGGGATTCGCTGCCTGTTACAGGTGCGATATGCCTTGTTCTCGTATCAGCATCATACTTACTATTACGCAGCAGAAGCAACAAGCTCTACTATGAGAGATGGAAGGAATATGAGGATTGCGGTATCTGAATAATACACAAAAGCTCCGAAGCTTTATGCTTCGGAGCTTTTTGCAGCGTGACGTCGAGGACGCCGTTCCCTACACAAAAAAAGGCGAACCCGATTCAGGTTCGCCTTTAATTATGCATTATGCATTAATTAATACATACCGCCTGCGGGCATTGCAGGAGCAGCAGGTGTGTCCTCCTTGATATCAGCTACAAGGCTCTCTGTTGTAAGAACCATTGAAGCTACAGAAGCTGCGTTCTGGAGTGCGCTTCTTGTTACCTTTGTAGGATCAACGATACCTGCGGGTATCATGTCTGTGTAAACCTCGTTGTAAGCGTCGAAGCCGTAGCCAACCTTACGTGAGCGAATGATCTTGTCAACGATAACGCTGCCCTCAAGACCTGCGTTCTCAGCAATCTGACGTACAGGAGCTTCAAGTGCCTTGAGGATTATCTTAGCACCTGTCTTCTCGTCGCCCTCAAGTGTGGGAACAAGCTTGTTTACAGCGGGCATTGCGTTTACGAATGCTGTACCGCCGCCTGCTACGATACCCTCTTCAACAGCTGCCTTTGTAGCTGCAAGAGCGTCCTCGATACGGAGCTTCTTTTCCTTCATCTCGATCTCTGTAGCTGCGCCGACCTTGATAACTGCAACGCCGCCTGCAAGCTTAGCAAGTCTCTCCTGAAGCTTCTCGCGGTCGAAATCAGATGTTGTAGTCTCGATAGCTGCACGGATCTGGTGAACTCTTGACTCGATAGCCTTCTTATCGCCTGCACCGTCAACAATGATAGTGTTCTCCTTCTGGATAACTACCTGCTTAGCCTGACCGAGCTGCTGGATTGTTGTCTCGCTGAGTTCAAGACCGAGCTCAGAAGAAATTACCTCGCCGCCTGTGAGAACTGCGATATCCTTGAGCATTTCCTTACGTCTGTCGCCAAAGCCTGGAGCCTTAACAGCTGCAACCTTGAATGTGCCTCTGAGGTTGTTGAGGATAATTGTTGTGAGAGCCTCGCCCTCAACGTCCTCAGCAACGATAACAAGCTTCTTGCCCATCTTTACGATCTGCTCGAGAAGTGGGAGTATCTCCTGGATAGAAGATATCTTCTTGTCTGTGATAAGAATGAAAGCGTCGTCGTAAACAGCTTCCATCTTGTCTGTATCTGTAACCATGTAAGGTGAGATGTAGCCTCTGTCGAACTGCATACCCTCAACTACCTCGCTGTAGGTCTCAGCAGTCTTGCCTTCCTCGATAGTGATAACGCCGTCAGCTGTAACCTTTTCCATAGCCTCAGCGATGAGCTTACCAACGTTCTCATCAGCAGAAGAAACTGTACCTACCTTAGCGATATCCTCTGTACCCTGTACAGCCTTTGAGTTCTCAACGATAGCCTTTACAGCCACGTCAACAGCCTTAGCGATACCCTTCTTGAGAACCATTGGGTTTGCGCCTGCTGCGATGTTCTTCATACCCTCACGAACGATAGTCTGAGCGAGGAGAGTAGCTGTTGTAGTACCGTCGCCTGCTGCGTCGTTGGTCTTTGTAGCAACTTCCTTAACGAGCTGAGCGCCCATGTTCTCGAAAGCGTCCTCGAGCTCGATGTCCTTAGCGATAGTAACGCCGTCGTTTGTGATAAGGGGAGCGCCGAACTTCTTATCGAGAACTACGTTTCTGCCCTTTGGTCCCATTGTTATTCTTACAGTATCAGCAAGCTTGTCGATACCTGCCTGAAGAGCCTTTCTTGCGTCTTCGCCGTACTTTATATCCTTAGCCATTGTAAAAAACTCCTTTATAATATAGTTTAGAATTGAGAGTTAAGAGTTGAGAGTTGCGGTGTCCCCTTACGGGGACAAATCTAAAAGTCTTTTTAATTGATCGGCGTAAGCCAATACATTAACTTTCAACTCTCCACTCTCAACTCATTATGCATTACTTAACTGTTGCGAGAATGTCTTCCATTTTAACGATGATGAACTCTTCGCCCTCGAGCTTTACATTAGTGCCCGAATACTTGGAAATGAGCACCTTGTCGCCCTTCTTAACTTCCATTTTAACGTCAGAGGTTCCCGGACCTACCTCAACGACCTCAGCTACCTCAGGCTTTTCCTTTGCCGAGCCCGAAAGAATGATACCGCTCTTTGTGGTCTCCTCAGCCTCGACCATTTTAACTACAACTCTGTCCTGTAATGGTTTGATAGTCATGATATATACCTCCTAAAAATTAATAAGCAATTCAAGTTTAGCACTCTTTATCTTTGAGTGCTAATTATATTTTACCACCTTTTTGCAATAAATCAAGCCTTTTCTGCAAGCTTTCACAATTTTTGGCACTATATACAAATAATTCAACTTTCAGCAGCTTTTTGTGTGCTGTAAGCTGCTTTTGCCGCCAAATTCCAATATCAGCATAACTGTCATTATTATAAGCATTACCGACGGCACAGGGGAGCTGTTCCCTGCGCTGCTTATCCGCGGCAACATGACTTCTGTAACTTCTCCCGTCATAAAAAAGGGCATTATGAGCCTGCATATGAAGAAGCTCAGCACCGCCGCTGCGCTCCTCATTATTATAAAGGGCTTCAGGGACAGCTTCCCTGCGGTCAGCACGGCTATCTGGAATATTACGCATACTCCGCCGAATGCGGTCAGGGCACTTATGTAAGGCAGCAGCAGCCAGTCGCCGCATGGAAATTTGCTGATATTCGTCACATCTAACAGTGCGGCGACTGTTGCCTCGCCGCTTATGCGGTCGAGGCAGGGGAGCTTCCCAAGAAGCTCCCCTGCTGCTGCCGTGGCGCCCGTTCGGGCGAATGCCGCGTTCGCAGCTGCAAACGCGGCTATCATAATGCATATATCCCCCATGGCTCTGCCGCTGCGCAATACGCAGTCAGTGAGCATATCCGCGGATATGCTCACACTGCGGGGGCTGCGGCCTGACGCAGCGGTCCTGCGCAGCGGCACCGACATTATAAGAGCGAGGATAATATTTGCGGAGACCGTAGATACAAGTATTACCAGTCCCGCATTCCGCGACGAGTAGAGCTGCCGCGATATGCAGCCGAATATAAATGCAGGACCTGCTCCGAAGCACAGTCCCGAAAGGAGCTCCGCTCGCTTCTTTGTGAGCCTGCCTGCTGCGACCTCCCCGCAGAGCATTTTCACTCCCACGGGATAGCCTGCTATCATGCCGAATGTGAATATGGGAAAAATGCTCCCCTCCATGCCGAAAACAAGCCTGCTGAGCTTCTCAAGCCGCTTGGGCAAACAAGTAAGCATACCGCTCCTCGTTATCAGCGACGACACTATCATCATTGCAAACAGGGACGGTATAACTATATCTATGCACCGCTGTATGCTCTCCTCCACAGCCTCCGCAGCTGCTCCAACATCGGTAAGAAAGTACAGAAAGGCAGCCGACAGCGCCGCTATTTTCGCGGCTTTTATGGCTTTTTCGGCATATTTCTTCATAATCATCACCCCATAAATCATATTATTGGGAATGAAAAAATATACGGGAGTGAAGCTTATGTTTGAATGGCTTGCAGAGCTGACACGGGAAACGCTCTATCTGAATACGAGCATACATATATCGGGAAACAACGAGCTCATCATTGACAACTGCCAGAGAATAGAGGAGTACAACGAGGTGTTCATGAGGCTGCTGTCGGGAGGACTTTTCATAAATATCCGTGGGAACGGTCTGAGAGCCTACGACTTCCGTACAGGCGGACTTGTTATCCGCGGCTGCATCGAGAATATAGAATTCACAGAAAGGAGCAGACGCCATGAGCCTGAGAATGAGGAGAAGCATAAGGATAAACGCACAGGGGAAGCAGCTGAATAAGTTCATCAACGCCATACATCAGCATAGGATAGACTGCCGCGGACAGTACTGCCGCAGCGAGGTCTTTTACTGCGACATATACCGCCGCGACTTAAAGGAGCTCCATGATATAGCCGAGAAATACGGCATAGAGCTGAAAGCTGCCGAGTACGACAGCCTTTTTGCACGGCTGTTCCGCTACCGCCGACGCCTTGGCATCATCATCGGCATATTGCTTGTGCTTACAGCTGCTCTTTACTTTTCACAGGTGGTGGTGACTATCGAGATTGAGGGAAACTCTGCCGTCAGCGATGAGGTCATACTCGCAGCCCTCGATGAGCTTGACATAAAGGCGGGAACGCCCATTTGCAGGATAAATATCCCCTACTGCGAGAACAGACTCCGCCTTATGATAGATGACGTGGCATGGGCAGGCATACGCCATACGGGAAGCCGCTTGGTGGTGCAGGTAACCGAGGTAAGACAAGTCCCCGAAATGCTCCGCGACCGCGTCCCCTGCAATATAGTTGCCAGCCGAGACGCTGAGATAAGCTCCGTGCTTGTGCGCAGCGGACAGCTCTGCCATATCGTGGGAGACTACGTCCCCAAGGGGACTATCCTTATCAGCGGAGTTGCCGAAAACGAAGCAGGCAGGAGCTTCATCCACCACGCCATGGGAGATATCCGCGGTATCTATGAGGAAAATATCAGCTTCTCCGCACCGTTCCGCTCCGAGGAGATATCTCCCACAGGCAGGAGCGACACTCAGCGCAGTCTGCGGCTTTTCAGTCTGGATATACCCTTGTATTTCGGGAACAGCGGCTACAAAAGCAGTACCTCGGAGACAAAAGAGAAAAACGCAGTCATTTTCGGGCATGAGCTGCCTCTCGGAATAAAAACAAAAACGCTCTCGGAAACAGTTCTCACCGAAAAGGAGTACACCGAGGAGGAGCTTACCGCAAAGCTAATGGAGCGCGTCTACCTCTACGAGAACAACTTTCTCGGCGAGGGCACGGATATACTCAGCCGAAGCATGACCACGGAAAAGTCTGCTGACACTCTCACACTATCCGTTAACTACAGACTGGAGGGAAGTATCTGCGAACAAAGGGATATCTTTATAAAATGAACCTCCAAGCCTTGACATTAACGGTGTTTTGTGGCATAATAACATTGTATAGCTATGTATACTCGTGAGGAAGCTCCGTTCCGCGGAGCAATATATTATGAGAGGAGAGTTTTACAATGCTAAAAAAACTGACAGGCGGTATCGTTTCCGCCGTCCTTCTGGCATCGTCCGCCGTTTCGGCTCTGCCCGCAGGTGTTATGACAACAGTTAACGCAGCTGACGGCAAGTTCAACTACGCTGACGCACTGGATAAGTCACTGTTCTTCTATGAGGCACAGCAGGCAGGTCCGCTCCCTGAGTGGAACAGAGTTGAATGGAAGGCTGACTCGGCTATGAGCGACCCCGTTCTCGGCGGCTGGTACGACGCAGGTGACCACGTAAAGTTCAATCTGCCTATGTCTTACTCGGCTTCAATGCTGGCTTGGGGACTTTATCAGTACCCCGACGGCGTGGAAAAGGCAGGTCTCAAGCAGACCTACGTCAACAACCTCGAATTTGTCCTTGATTATCTCGCAGAGTGCGATAAGGGCACAGAGATAATCTATCAGGTAGGTATCGGTAAGCACGACCATACATGGTGGGGTCCTGTTGAGCTTCTTGAATACGGTATGGAGGACAACGGTCACTCCGTTGAAGAGGCAAGAGCATGCCTGAAATCTTCAAAGGGCTGCTCCGCTGTATTCGGTGAAATGGCAGCTGCTCTTGCAGCAGGTGCGGCAGCTCTGGACGGCGACATCGACGCTTCCAAGAAGGCTGACTACTTAAAGCACGCAGAGAACATATACAAGATAGCAAAGACATCTCCAAGCGACGATGTTTACAATAAGAGCGACGCTCAGGGCTTCTATCAGTCAAGCCACTTCTACGACGAGCTCTTCTATGCAGCAAACTGGCTCTACATCGCTACAAAGGACGACGCCTACCTTGCAGACGCAAAGAGCTTCATGCCAAACCTTGGCAAGATGCTGGGCGAGGGCGATACCCTTGCTTACGGCTGGGCTCACTGCTGGGACGACAATATGCAGGGCGCTATGCTCCTCTACGCTATAAATACCAATGACTCCAGCGCTATCGCTCACGTTAAGAAGCACTGCGACCGTTGGGTAAACGGCGACGAGGCTAAGATAATCGACGGCGGTCTCCGCTGGCTCAGCAACTGGGGCTGTCTCAGATACGCTAATACAGCTGCTTTCATTGCAACTGTTGCAGGTGATACTATCCTCACATCAGAGGCTTCAAAGTACACAGAATTTGCTGAAGCTCAGGTGAACTACGCTCTCGGCGACAACCCGCTGAAGCAGAGCTACGTTGTAGGCTTCGGCGACAAGTATCCTCAGAACCCCCACCATCGTACAGCTCACGGCTCATGGAAGAACGATCTGAAGATACCCGATAAGACAAGACATATCCTCTACGGCGCTCTCGTAGGAGGTCCCAATCAGGACGGCTCATACAACGACGACCGTCAGGACTTCATCAATAACGAGGTCGCTACAGACTATAACGCAGGCTTCACAGCTATGCTCTGCAAGATGATCGACAAGTACGGCGGAACCAAGGACGCAAGCTTCCCTCAGCCAGAGGTACACGACGGTCCCGAGTTCTACGTTGAGGTGCTCTCAAAGGGCGGCGACGCAAGCGGACAGACTATCAGCTTCAAGGTAACAAACCACTCCGCATGGCCTGCAAGAGTTCAGGACAACATCTCATTCAGATACTACATGGACCTCAGCGAGGTCAAGGCAGCAGGCAAGAACCCTGAGGATCTCGTTATCCGCTGCGACCGCGACCAGTCCGCTATGTACGCTGCAAAGGGCTACAAGACAGCTGAGATATCCAAGCCAAAGCAGTACAGCGGCGATATCTACTACATCGAGGTAAATCTCCCCGACGGACGAGTTGTTCTTCCTATCTCCGAGGGACAGCAGCAGTGCGAGATACTTCTTGCTATCGTAATGCCCGACTACGGCAGCGGCTGGGATTCATCAAACGACTTCTCCGCTAAGGATCTGGGCAAGACAGCAAAGGGCACTGACGGTTCAGCTGTCGGCGTAGTTACACCTTATGTTCCTGTATACGTAAACGGCAAGCTTTACTACGGCGAAGAGCCCGACGGCACAAAGGCTGACGGTCTCGGCGGCACAGGCAGCGATACTCCAAGACCCACCACAACAACAGTTACAAAGCCCATTACTACAACTACTACAACAGCTACAACAACAGTTACTTCTAAAGGGAGTACTACAACTACGACAGTTACTGATGCAGATACAACAGCTACTACAACAATCAATAGCAGACAGCCTTATGTTGTTAACGGTACCGCTTTCGGAGACGTAAATGAGGACGGCACTGTAAATCAGAAAGACGTTGACCTTCTTAGAAACTATATTGCAGACCCAGCAGCATATCCACTTACAGAACAGGGGGCAAAGAACGCAAATGTTTCTACCATGGGCGATGATAAGATTACAGCAGAAGATGTTGATATTCTTGTAAAATATATTGAGGGTTCTGTAAGCAAGCTACCACAGTATGCAGGTGCTGCAAGCGGTCCAAACGACGAACCTGTTGACGGTATCCTCTACGGTGACGCTAACTGCGACAGAAATGTTGATATGTCCGACGTTGTTATTATCATGCAGAGCCTTGCTAATCCTAACAAGTACGGCATAAACGGCACTGACAAGAACCACCTTACAGAGCTTGGCTCCAATCAGGGTGACGTTGACAGAGCTGTTGAGGGAATCACTTCAAATGATGCGCTCTTTATCCAGGAGTATCTCCTCCACAAGAGAGCAAACCTCTTCCCATCTGTAAAATAATGCTAAAGGCGAACCGAAAGGTTCGCCTTTTTTTGCAGCGTTGACGCATGTTTCACTCGCTCACGATCATCAATGTCGTTGTTCGTACATCGCTTACAGCACTTCTTTATTGGAGGACGGATAATATCCGCCCCTACTAAAAAACGCCTGCACTTGAAAGTGCAGGCGTTTTTTTAATCATCAACAAATGTACTCTTGTATTCCGCAACACGGGCACGGTCGCCGTAGCAGTCCACTTCGATATCTTCGTTTCTGATAAGTCTTTTGAGTGAATAGAACAGTACCGAATATGCGATGGCGTTTGTAAGGATACTGAAATATATTCTTATTCCAAGAATATTTCCCAGCATTCCCGCAAACATCATGGCGATGCAGATGATTATCATCATTTCAAGCTTTTTCTTGTCCTTGTCAAGCTGTAAAAATGACAGACACACAAAGCCCGAAACTGATGAATGTACCATTGCGAGCAGGCGTGAATACGGCTTGTAGAATTCAAACCTGTATGCGTTTATTTCCAGTATCATCATTACAGCTTCAAGTATTATATAAAGGGTAAGGCATACTTTCATTGTGGTTCTGAATCTTATTGATGAAGCTATCAGCCAGTCACCGAATATAAATGCTCCGAAGCCTGTGAACTCGGTGATATACGCCAGAAGCTCAAGCAGCTTTGATAATGGTGTCCCTGCATTATAGGTCTTGTAGAATGCAAGACATATGAGGCTGAAAATAAGAAACAGGATATTACCGATCAGGCAGAATATTAATCCGCTGTTTAGACGTTCATGCATGATGCGCTCCTTAACCGAGAGCTTTAAGAGCTCTCTGTCCGATATCTTTTCTGTAGTGAGCGCCCTCAAAGCTTATTTTGGCAACACCCTCATAAGCCTTGTCGAGAGCAGCCTGCAAGCTGTCGCCCTTTGCTGTCACGCCGATGACACGTCCGCCGTTGGTAAGGAACTTTCCGTCCTCGGAGAGCTTTGTACCTGCATGGTATACGAAGCAGCCCTCTACCTGACCCTTGTCGTCGAAGCCGTTCATTACGATGCCCTTTGGATAGCTTTCGGGATAGCCGCCGCTTGCCATTACTACGCAGGCACAGCTGCCCTTATGCCACTTGATATCCACCTTGTCAAGCTCATGGTTGTAGATAGCCTCGAATATCTCGTAGAGGTCAGCGTCCAGCATGGGGAGAACTACCTGTGTCTCGGGGTCGCCGAAGCGGCAGTTGTACTCTATTACCTTTGGTCCCTTTGGAGTTATCATAAGTCCGAAGTAGAGACAGCCCTCGAATGTGCGTCCCTCGGCGTTCATAGCGTTCATAGTGGGTATGAATATCTTCTCCATGCACTCCTTGGCGATATCCTCTGTGTAGCAGGGATTGGGAGATATAGTGCCCATACCGCCTGTGTTGAGCCCCTTGTCGCCGTCGAGAGCACGCTTGTGGTCCATAGATGATATCATAGGAACGATAGTCTTGCCGTCAGTAAAGCTGAGTACCGATACCTCGGGACCTGTGAGGAATTCCTCTATAACTATTCTTGCAGAGCTCTTTCCGAATTTGAGCTCGTCTATCATCTCATGTACAGCTGCAACAGCCTCCTCCTCGTTCTGAGCGATGATAACGCCCTTTCCGAGAGCAAGTCCGTCAGCCTTGATAACAGCGGGGTAGCTGTTCTGCTCTTTGAGGTAAGCGATAGCCTTGTCTGACTCGGTGAATACCTCATAGAAAGCAGTAGGGATACCGTACTTCTTCATGAGTTCCTTTGAGAACACCTTTGAGCCCTCGATTATAGCTGCATTTGCCTTTGGACCGAAGGTCATGAAGCCCTCTGCCTGCAAAGCGTCCACCATACCGAGTACCAGCGGGTCATCGGGAGCGACTACTACCATATCGGGTCTGAGCTCCTTTGCCAGAGCGACTACGCCGTCAACGTCTGTAGCGCCAACATTGAAGCACTCAGCGTACTTTGAGATACCGCCGTTTCCGGGAGTACAGTAAAGCTTACCCACATTGGGGCTTTCAGCCAGCTTCATGATAATGGCGTGTTCGCGTCCGCCGCCGCCTACTACTAATATGTTCTTCATTGGAAAATTCCTCCTGATATATTAAGATAAAGTATCTTCTGTGTTATTGAAATCGCCGTTTACAGGCGGATAAATATTATTCTCAGCACCGTTGTATATCTCTATAGCTCCGCAGCAGTAAAGGAGTATGGTCGCAGCGCCGCTGAGCAGGCCTGTATAAGCTCTTATTCTGCTCAGCGAGGATATTATAAAGACCTGGGTGCTGCCTGCGATGTAATATACAACGTTGGTCGACAGAACAGAAACAACAGAGGATATCAAGCCAAAGGCTGCTGTAAGTATTACAGTAATGGTACCTCTGCGCTTTACAAGATCGGGCTTGCTGCGGTTAAAGGCAGCAAGGACAAGCTTGGGAACAAATGCGATAAGCATAGCCAGCATAAGAATGATCTTGGTCTGAACAGACAAAGTGGTATTGTCATTGGAAATATGGTACAGCTTTTTTGAAAGCTCCACCAATGGATCGCATAATATAAAAGCTGTGTCCAGAAGCATTTTTGCTGCTAAAAAAACTATAGCTGCGGTCAATGCGTTTTTTATACCTTCTCTTTTTTTCATAAGTTTATCCTTTATGCAGCCTTTTCAGAGGCGTTTTTAGAAACGTTTTTATCTCCGCCGTATATCTCCACAGCTCCGCAGCAGCATATCATCACCAGAGCCATACAGCTTAGCAGACCTGTAAAGCTTCTTATGGAATTGATGGACGATACCATTGATATTATTTTTTCGCCGTACTTCTTTGAAAGCTGTATCAGTACGATACGGTGCAGGAATATGGAAGCGGCGAAGTCCATGAAAAACATTATCCCTGCCGCAATAACAGTAGCTACCCCTCTTTTTTTTCTCAGATCGGTCTTTGTGTAGTTCACAGCAGAAACAATACCTATAGGTGCAGAAATTATTAGGGCTTCAATTATGAGCCCTAACTTCAGATCAGTCGGCAGGATGTCTTTTTGCAGATTTTCGCCAAAAAGGGCAGTATGCACCGAATAGTGGTCGTTCAGTACAAAAAAGATGTCCAGTGCCAGCTTTGTGATGGAGAAAAGTACTGCGATAATTTGTGTGACTCTTAGTATATTTGGTTTTGACATTATATCTCCTTTTTATTTGTATTTCAGATGTTTAACGTGTCTGTCCTCGTCGATACCAAGGGCAGCAGCCGTGCATACCAGCACAAGGGCTCCCACAAGGAATATGCCGAAGAAAAAATTGATATATTCAGTGCGCTGTATGAGCCAGCTCTCTGATGTGTATGAAGTCATAGAAGAATGGGAAATGAGCAGTGCTATGATATGCTCTGCAAGAAAGCCTAATATCCACAGAGCAGGAGCGGCTTTAAGGGTGCGTTTGCATCTCTTTGCAGAAAAAGCCCAGCCCACACAGCTCATTATGTATATGATGAACGGAAGCCATACTGCCTCGGCTGTGCAGAGCAGAGCTTTGCATTTGCCCGAGATGAGCATTTCGGGGTGAGAAGCCTTGAAAGCGTCGCTTGCGGCTGCATTGAACACCGTTCCCGATAAAAAACAGGAAATAATGGACAGAATGATGTAAAAAACGCAGAAAATGGCTGCGGTTATATAAAGCTTTTCAAGCTTGATAGAATTATAGCTGCCCATGATCTTTCCCCCCCGAAAAAATATAACATGCAGTATTTATCCGTATCTGTTGCCTATACAAGTATAGTATAACATAATCAAAGGAATATTGCAAGATATTTATTGATTGTTTTCGGTAAGCTTTATACTGCTGAGCAGGTCTGTGATCTTGCCGTCCATATAGCCGAAGTTATTGCTTTCCGCATAGGCGCAGAGGTACTTGTTGTCTCCATAGTCGGCAAAATATGTTCTGCCGTGGGTCTCGTCGTCTATAGCCCATTCGTAGTAGTAAAAGGTCATGGCGGCAGTAGCGGCTGCACCTGTAAAGATTATGTCAGAGTTATTTGCTTCCATTACGATATTCTGAGCGCTCTTTCCGCCGTGATCGTCGTCGGAGACATAGACGCTTATGCCGCAGGTATTTATATCCTTGTCGGTGATGAGCTGGAGATCATAGGGTGCATCGGACTGAGAGCCGATGAATCTCCAGATATTCGGATCTGCGTACAGGGAAAAGCCCTCGCCGCTGTAGGAGCCGTTTTCGTACTTGGCATTGGTGCTGACCTTTTCTGTCAGCACGGTATTTGCTGATGCCTCAGTTGTTGATATTTCCGAGGAGGGAGGGGTGACACCGTAGGGATCGGTACAGCTGCATAGAGTAAACAGCAGCATGGAAGCTGCAAGAACAGCTTTCAGGGAATTATTTTTCATGTTTTATCTCCATAGACAAGGCTGCGGTCATCTCTGACCGCAGCCGATAGTTTATTAGTGGTGGAACAGACGAATGCCTGTGAATGCCATTGCGATGTTGTACTTGTTGCAGGTCTCGATAACGTTGTCGTCACGGATAGAACCGCCCGGCTCTGCAATGTACTCAACGCCTGACTTCTTAGCTCTCTCGATGTTGTCGCCGAATGGGAAGAATGCGTCCGAACCGAGACAAACGCCTGTGTTCTTAGCAAGCCATGCCTTCTTCTCCTCGCGTGTGAATACAGCAGGCTTTACCTTGAAGATACGCTGCCACTCGCCCTCACGGAGAACGTCCTCGTACTCGTCGCCGATGTATACGTCGATAGCGTTGTCGCGGTCTGCGCGGCGGATATCGTCAACGAACTGAAGTCCCATTACCTGCGGGGACTGTCTCAGCCACCAGTTGTCAGCCTTCTGACCTGCAAGACGTGTGCAGTGGATACGGGACTGCTGTCCTGCACCGATACCGATAGCCTGTCCGTCCTTTACGTAGCAAACGGAGTTGGACTGTGTGTATTTCAGTGTGATGAGAGAGATAAGGAGATCGTCCTTCTTGTCGTCGGGGATATCCTTGTTCTCAGTAACTACATTAGCGAGGAGCTCACGGTTGATGTCAAGCTCGTTGCGTCCCTGCTCGAAAGATACGCCGTATACCTGCTTTGTCTCGATAGGAGCAGGCTTGTAGCTCTCGTCCATTTTGAGTATGCAGTAAGTGCCCTTTCTCTTGGACTTGAGTATTTCCAGAGCCTCGGGATCGTAGTCGGGAGCGATAACGCCGTCTGATACCTCGCGCTGTATCATCTTTGCTGTGCAAACGTCTACCTTGTCGGAAAGAGCGATGAAATCGCCGTAAGAGGACATTCTGTCAGCACCTCTTGCTCTTGCGTAAGCGCTTGCAAGGGGAGTGAGCTCGCCCAGATCGTCTACCCAGTAGATCTTTTTGAGATCGTCGCTGAGAGGTCTGCCGATAGCAGCGCCTGCGGGAGATACGTGCTTGAATGAGGTAGCTGCGCACATACCTGTAGCAGCCTTCAGCTCCTTAACGAGCTGCCAGCCGTTGAATGCGTCAAGGAGATTGATATAGCCCGGCTTGCCGCAGAGCACCTCGATAGGGAGCTCGCTGCCGTCAGCCATATAAACTCTTGAAGGCTTCTGATTGGGGTTACAGCCGTATTTTAACTGCATTTCATTTGACATTGTTAATGTCCTCCTTATAATAATTCATAATTCTTATGCCTTTTGATCTGCCTGATTGACTTTTCTTATCCTTTCAAGCTCTTTGCGGATATTGTCAGCCCAGTCTGCATCGTCGTTGCTTATACGGTACACACGGAAGCCGTTGGCGATACCGTTTTCGTAGACGGACTTTTCGTCGTCCACATGGAGGTCTATGCGGTAAGCCGCAGGGTATTTCGACGGGAAATTCGCCCTGCCCCTTGCCACTTCTTTTTCGTGGCGGACGGCGTTGACTATGCTGTCTATCCTTATGCCGTAATGCTTGAATATACCGTTGATATAGCGCTCCGTTCTGTTGGAGGTAGTGTATATCCACAGCTCTGTATCGGACTTGTTTATCTCCGTGAGAAGCTTCACAGCACCCTTTCTCAGCTTGTCCTTGTATAGCTTGTTATACGGGAATTTAAGCTCGGGCTCTGTGGAGACTTCCGCAGGATTTACGAACAGAGTTTCATCAAGATCAAATGATATTTTCATAATGATTAAGCCGAAAGGCGACGTTATCACTTGTTCTTGTTTACGATACGTGTTTCTTCGGCGTTTGTTTCGAGGTTCACATAGCGAACGAAAAGAGATACCTTGTTGTCTGCGTTGAGATTGTTCCAGAGCATATCTGTGAACTGGTCGATATTTCCGCTTATGCCGACAAGCTTTGGCTCGCCCTCAAAGCTTGGCAGGGGAGAACCGTCGCCCATATAGGTGTGGATAAAGTGTCCCTCGCCTGCGATAGGATTTGTGTAGCTGAATGTGTATCTCTGACATGAGTCGGGGTTGCCGTTAGCGCTCTTGAGGATAGACATTGCGTAGTTGAAGCCCTCATCGCCGAAACGGAGTATACCTGAGATACGGGGAGTGTAGTTGGGAGCGTCGTCCTCGAATTCTCTTGTGCGGAGAGCCTGCTCAAAGGTGTACTGCTTGTCCATGAGCTCGTAGATAGTATCGGTCTGATCACCGTTTGTAACGATGAGCTTATTGCCGAGAACTCTTACGGGAGCGTAAATGATGAGGTGGGGATCGGTGAGCTTTGAAGGATCGAAAGCCTCTGTGCGGATACCCTTGCCGTCCTCGATGAATACACGGTTGCGGCTGTTCTCGCTTCTGCCCATGATGAAGTAAGCAGTTACAGCGTACTTTCCGCAGTCGCTCTTACCGATGACGATACCTCTTCCCGGGTAAGCGTTTGTGCTGAGTTCCTTTGCTAAGTCAAGCTTTTTCATAATAAATACTCCTTTCGGATAATGGTTTATTAATGTATAAATACTATATGATGAATGAACATTGCGGCTTCTGCCAGTTTCGGTGTGTAGCCCGTAGCCTTTGTGAAGATGAAGTCCGCAAGGACTATCACCAGCACTGCAAGTGCGATGATATTGAGTGTTCTGGGCTTGGGCTTTGCTAGGAGCCAGTCGAAGAAAGGTTGTACTAAATACATGAACAGCAGACCGCCAAGTCCGAAGCGGACAGAGGTACTCAGGGCGATACGCGCCTGGAAGTTGTACTTGTACCGCGCGTAGGTCTGCCACGGCCACGAGCCCGTTGTTGCTTCAAGTATGTAAGTTGCTGCCAGCTCCACCAGTGTGGCGACTGCCATACACCCCAGGAAGATGAGCAGCGGTTTGACTATATTCAGCCATTTCACGTTCTTCTTCCGCATGAGCCACCCGAAGCACAGCAGGAACAGAAGTGCTCCCACGCCGTATATGGGACAGTAAGGACCAAACATATTGCCCCTGTTATGGAAGCCCCATTTATAGACCACTACCTCGAGGAATACCTCATAGCACCAGCCCATTACCGCATACATCCAGAAGCAGAGAAACAGCTTCTGAATAGTTTGTTTTTCCAATAATTCCTTTATCTTTGCCATGATTTTATTTTACGTAAGCCTTTCCGTCAACGATGTCTATCCTGTCCTGACAGAAGAGAGATACCGCCTGTGGAAGAAGCTTCCACTCCACATTTTCCATTATGCGGCGCTGAAGCACCTCGGGAGTGTCGTCCTTTTCCACGCTGACAACGCCCTGAAGTATGATAGCTCCTGCGTCGGCTTCTTCGTTTACGAAGTGTATGGTAGCACCGCTGACCTTTACTCCGTAGGAAAGAGCAGCTTCGTGAACTTTAAGTCCGTAGAAGCCCTCGCCGCAGAATGAGGGAATAAGTGCAGGGTGTACGTTTATTATTTTATAAGCGTAAGCCTTTGTGACGCACTCATCGAGGATAGTCATAAAGCCTGCCAGTACCACAAGGTCGGCTTTTTCCTCGTTAAGTGCCGCGAGAATGGCTTTGCTGTAGCTCACGCTGTCAGAGTATTCTTTACGGGGGATAACTCTTGTGGGAATATCGTTGTTTTTTGCACGCTCGAGAGCGTAAACGCCCTCCTTTGAGGAGATAACGCAGGTTATTTTTCCGCCCTTGATGACGCCCGACTTTTCGGCGTCGATAAGAGCCTGTAAATTAGTGCCGCCGCCCGAAACGAGCACGACTATATTCTTCATTGTGTATTCCTCCTGTTATTTTATCGCAAGAGCGAATATTATTCGGGGAACTGAACGTGTCCCTGTATTATTTCGGTATCGTCGTATGAGAGGGGGATATCCTTGTCGATGACTACCTGACCGTATATATCGGTTATGCGGAAAGTGAAAGGACCTGCGCCCATATCTCTTGACTCGAAATAGTTATACGGACGGCGTGGTATCTCCACGAACTCGCCGTCTGCATTGAGGTATTCAAGCTTGGTTATAGGATAGCGGTGATTGCGCACCTGCACTCCGCACCAGAATTCCGTGCTGCCCTCTTTGTATTTGAAGCATATGGGAGCATTCTCCGCGGTATCAAGGGGGATTATCTTCCAGCTTACGGGAACTCTGCCTTTCTCAACGGGAGCGATAAGGGGGAAAGCGTCCGTATAGAGGTCAAGGTCGCCCTTTTTGCCCTCGGGGAGCTCGTCCGTTACCAGCATTTTTATAGTGCCCGACTCACCTGTAACTTCAAGATAAGCCCCTGCAAGCTGAGCCTCGTTGTAGTCGTAATGGTTCATTGCGACTATCCAGTAGTCATGGGACACAGGGTCAAGCATAGCGTGACCGCCTGTGTATCCGCCGCCGTAGAAGGTGCCCTCGCCGGTATGTACAGTGCCCTTTGGTTCAAGGATACAGTCCTCGTCAATGGGCAGGTCGGGTATCTCAAATTCTGTGGGAGCCTTGCCGTTTACTCCCAGCACGAATTTCTGGAGAGCATTGAGCTCAGCTCTTGATATCTCCTCATTTTTTCGTGCAGTTATTAGGTCGAAGCTGTCCACTCTGCCGTCACAGTTATAGTCAAAATCTATTTGTGAAGCAGCTCCGCCGTATAAAGGCGATACTGCAAGAATGGCACATACCATTCCCACAGCCGCTATTTTAACGAATTTCATAAACATCACCGTCTTTTTAAAATTTCCAAATCCCATATCCCGTGGTGCTTGAAGTTTTTACATTGAATTCGGACATTTTTGCGGTTATTGCTATGATGTTTAAAGAGTCGTTTGCTTTATCAGCAGATGATAACGCCCTCTTCGGACTCGACCAGCTCGCCCAGAACGTAAGCGTCCTCGCCTGCAGCCTTGATAGCTGCTATAGCCTTGTCAGTGTCGTTCTTGTCAACTGATACTATCATGCCGACGCCCATATTGAATGTGTTGAACATATCTCTCTCGGGGATATCGCCTGTTCTCTTGATAAGGTCGAAGATAGGAAGTATCTGTACTGCGTTCCTCTCGATCTTTGCTGCAAGGTTCTTGGGGAGAGAACGTGGGATATTCTCATAGAAGCCGCCGCCTGTGATATGTGAGATAGACTTAACGTTTACAGCGTCGAGAAGGCTCATTACAGCCTTAACATAGATGCGTGTAGGTGTGAGGAGGCATTCGCCGAGAGTAGTTCCCAGATCGTCGAAGTGCATATTGAGGTTCTGCTCGTTTACGTCAAATACTCTTCTTACGAGAGAGAAGCCGTTTGAGTGAACGCCGCTGGACTTGATAGCGATGAGAACGTCGCCTGCCTTCTGAGTATCGGGCCGGAGGATCTTGTCCTTGTCGACAACACCTACAGAGAAGCCTGCAAGGTCGTATTCGTCCTCGGGCATAAGACCGGGGTGCTCGGCAGTCTCGCCGCCGATGAGAGCGCACTGTGCCTGAACGCAGCCCTCTGCTACGCCTGAAACGATAGTAGCTATCTTCTCTGGATAGTTCTTGCCGCAGGCGATATAATCAAGGAAGAACTGTGGCTTTGCGCCGCAGCAGATGATATCGTTTACGCACATGGCAACGCAGTCGATACCTACTGTATCATGCTTATCCATGATGAAAGCGAGCTTGATCTTTGTACCAACGCCGTCTGTGCCCGAAACGAGAACAGGCTTGCTGATACCTGTCATATCCAGCTCAAAGAGACCGCCGAAGCCGCCTATGCCTGAGAGAGCGCCCTTTATCATAGTGCGGGCGATATGCTCCTTCATGAGCTCAACCGACTTGTAGCCTGCGGTAACGTCAACGCCTGCCTTCTTGTAGCTTTCGGAAAAACTGTTGTTCATTAATATACCTCCATAGTTGCCTGTCTCCCTGCCGCAGGCAGGGAGACAGAATATAAGTTTATTCTTTACCGTTCCAGCAATATGTGCAGAGCTTGCAGGCTTCGAGACCTACAGCCTTTTCTGTGCCCTCAAGGGTCTGGAATTCCAGTGAGGTAAGGCGGAGCCTCTTGCATATCTCATCTCTGAGTCTGCGGCCTCTTTCAGTTGCGGAATTGCTGTACTCCTCGATGTGTCTTACGCCTACGGGGCCCTCAAATTCGTCGATTATCTGGCGTGCGATAAGCTCCATCTCGGAGGTGCTGCGTGAGAAGTTGAGGTACTTGCAGCCGTACATGATAGGAGGACAGGCAGAGCGCATATGTACCTCTTTTGCGCCGTGCTCGTAGAGGAATTCTACTGTCTCTCTCATCTGTGTTCCTCTTACGATACTGTCGTCAACGAAGAGGAGCTTCTTTCCGTTTATGAGCTCATGTACGGGAATGAGCTTCATTTTGGCTACCTGATTTCTCATGCTCTGGTTTGTGGGCATGAAGCTTCTTGGCCATGTGGGAGTATACTTGATGAACGGTCTTGCAAATGGGATACCGCTCTTGTTTGCATAGCCGATAGCGTGGGGAGTGCCTGAATCCGGAACTCCGCAGATGTAGTCAACATCGGGAAGTCTGCCGTTCTTGATGTCGTTTTCAGCCATTATCTCACCGTTGCGGGTACGCATAACTTCAACGTTTACGCCCTCGTATACGGCATTGGGATAGCCGTAGTAGGTCCAGAGGAAGGTGCATATCTTCATCTTTGAAGGATCGCCCTTGTCCAGTACCTTACATTCGTCGGCTGTGAGCTCTACTATCTCGCCTGCGTCAAGCTCTCTGTATGTGGCATAGCCAAGCTTCTGGAAAGCAAATGACTCGGTTGACAGGCAGAAGCCGTCGCTTCTCTTGCCTATGATTATAGGAAGTCTGCCGAAGCGGTCTCTTGCGGCGATGATACTTTTATCTGTGAGTATGATAAGGGACATAGTTCCCTCTATCTTCTCCTGAGCGTAGCGGATACCCTCAACGAATGAGCTCTTCTGAGCGATGAGAGCGCCGATAAGGTCGCCCGAGTTGATATTGCCGCTGCTCATTGACTCAAAGTTAGCGCAGCCCTGTTCAAGGAGCTCGTCTACCAGCTTGTCTGCGTTTCTGATGATGCCTACAGAGCAAATAGCGTAGATACCCAGCTTTGAGCGCACAAGGATAGGCTGAGGGTCTGTATCGCTGATACAGCCGATACAGAGCTTGCCTCTCATATTTACAACATCATTCTCGAACTTTGTACGGAAGGGAGAATTCTCGATGCTGTGGATATTTCTCTGGAATCCGTTCTCCTCCGACCATGAGGTCATACCGCCTCTTCTTGTGCCCAGATGTGAATGATAGTCTGTTCCGAAGAATACGTCGGTAACGCAGTCGTTTTTAGAGGCTGCACCAAAAAAACCGCCCATATATTACTCTCCCATAAGTCTCTTCATGATTTCCTGATATGCTTCTTCAACGCCGCCCATATCTCTGCGGAAGCGGTCCTTGTCCAGCTTCTCGTGAGTTGTGGAATCCCAGAAGCGGCAGGTATCAGGTGATATCTCGTCAGCGAGGATGATAGTGCCGTCAGCAGTCTTACCGAACTCGATCTTGAAGTCGATGAGGTCGATGTTGAGACCCTTGAAGAACTTAACCATGAACTCGTTTACCTTGAAAGCATACTTTGAGATAGTGTCGATATCTTCCTTTGTAGCGATACCGAGAGCAAGTGCATAGTAGTCGTTGATGAAGGGATCGCCGAGATCGTCGTTCTTATAGCTGAATTCAAGGATAGGGCAGAGGAGCTGCTTGCCTTCTTCAACGCCCATTCTCTTTGAGAAGCTGCCTGCGGCAACGTTTCTGATGATTACCTCAAGGGGAACGATGGAAACCTTCTTTACGATAGTTTCGCGGTCGCTTATCTCCTCAACGAGATGAGTGGGAACGCCTTCCTTTTCGAGCATCTTGAACATGAAGTTTGTCATCTTGTTGTTGATAACGCCCTTACCTGTGATAGTGCCCTTCTTTTCACCGTTGAACGCAGTTGCGTCGTCCTTGTAATCAACGATTACGAGGTTAGGATCGTTTGTGGCATAGACCTTCTTAGCCTTGCCCTCATAGAGCTGTTCCTTCTTTTCGATGTTTGACATTTTAAAATTCCTCCTTGAGAATTATATAAATGATTATATATGCAATCCCGCAGCATTACGGGAATTGTATTCGTTTGTTAAGCCTTTAGCCTTTAGCCCTTAGCCTGTTGTGCCGCCTTCGGCGGGAAATTTAAATCAGTCTGCGGAGAAGACACATTTTTTAGCTAACGGCTAATGGCTCACGGCTAATAGCTATAAAAGCATATCCGCTGCTTTTTCGGGTGTTTCTGCGATGTAGTCAGCACCTGCTTCCGTGAGCTCCTCTATTGAGCCGAAGCCCCAGAGTATACCCATGCATTTCAGACCTGTCTTATGAGCGCCGAGAACGTCCTGTCTGCGGTCTCCTATCATGAGCACGCGGCTCCTGTCGGAAATATCTGCCTTTTCGAGAACGTACTCGATGACCTCGTCCTTGTTGTTGCGGGTGCCGTTGATATTGGCTCCGCCCACTATTTCAAAGAAAGGGGAGAGCCCGAACCTGTCAAAGATACGCACTGCGTATACCTCGGGCTTGCTTGTGGCGACCATTATCCTTTTGCCGCCGTCCTGAAGCCTTTTCAGCATTTCGGGGATACCGTCGTAGACGCGGTTCTCGAACAGTCCCACGGTGGAGTACCTCTCGCGGAATATCCCTACAGCCTCGTTGACCTGCTCCTCGTTCATGCCGCAGAACTCCGCAAAGGAGGTGTACAGCGGCGGCCCGAGAAATTTATTGGTATCCTCGGGAATATCGTAGCCCATGCGCTCTAAGGCGTATTCAAGGCACTTGACTATGCCCTCGGTGGAGTCTGTAAGAGTGCCGTCCAGATCGAATAAAAGTGTATCGAAATTACTTATCATGTGTCGAGACTCATTTTGAACCAGTCGTCGGTACTGCTCATTGTCCACTCGATAGCGAGTCTGCGCTCGTATACGATGTCTTTGTCAAGACCGCCGATATTCCAGTCGCTGTCAATGTAGGCGTGATGATCGCAAGCCCAGTCATAGCGGAAATAGAGGTCAGCCATATCAAGTATCTCGTCAGCACTTCTGAGACTGCACTGGCTCTTGAAGTCCTCCATGCTCTCGCACTGTGAAACAAAGTTGATAGCCGTTTTGCAGTCGCATATCTCAGCGGCATCTGTGATGTCGTCAAGAAGTCCCAGAGCCCAGAAAAGTGCCCAGCAGCATTCGTATTCCCAGACTACCGCTACCAAGTCCTGCTCGGAGGCTTTGTTCTCCATGACACGGGTCTCATATGAGTTGAGATCGTTCTCAACGCCGAAATAAACCATAAGGCGCTTGAATTTCTCCATACCCTCGGGATTGTTGTCGTTGAGCTCGATAGCAGCCTGTGTGGAGAGCAGGGCGGCTACTGCACGCCTGCATATCTCGTCAAAGCTTCTGAGCTTTACCTGATCGGCAGACTTTATAGGCTCAAGCTCTTCCTGAAAGTCTATGCCTTTCTGAGTGAGTATCTTCTCGGAGTTTGCTTTTCTTTCTTCGGGTGTCATGGTCAGACCTCCTTTTGTTGTTTTATGTTATATTTACGGCTCAGAGAGCAGCTATCTGCTCCTGTAAAGCTTTGTCCTTTGCGATAACGCCATCAGCCATTGACTTTTTCTCGGCAGCAAGCTTTGCAGCCAGCTCCTCGTCGGCGATAGCCAGCATCTGTACAGCTAAAACGGCAGCGTTCTTCGCTCCGTCGATACCTACTGTAGCAACAGGTACTCCCGGAGGCATCATGACTGTAGCCAGAAGTGCGTCAACTCCCTCAAGAGCCTTGGACTTCATGGGGATACCGATAACGGGGAGAGTTGTGTGACCTGCCACAACGCCTGCAAGGTGAGCAGCCATGCCTGCGGCACAGATTATGGCGCCGAAGCCGTTTGCTCTTGCATTTGAAGCAAATTCGCAAGCCTGTGCGGGAGTTCTGTGAGCGCTCATTACGCGGCACTCAAACTCAACGCCGTACTTTTTGAGCTCAGTGAGAGCTGATTTTACAACAGGGAAGTCGCTGTCGCTTCCCATGATAACTGCAACTTTCTTAGACATTTTTCATTTCTCCGTTTCTTTATATTTATTCATATGACCTTGCTATGCATATGAAGTTGCTGCCGATAATATCGGTGGATTCGCTGTCTGATAATAATAACAGGGTCAGATTCGGGTCATCCCACATATAAATGCTGTCACTGCCGATGTCTTCATTGCTTCTCGTGCCGTATTCGGCTTCAAACCTCGGAGTGAGAGCTTTGAATATCTTTTTGATCTCGTCCTTGTCGCAAAGGCTTTCATATCTGCCGTCAATGCGGTGCACGCCAAGTTCGTATCCATAGGAACTGATACGGTCTTTTGACTTGTCGAATTCAACATAGAGTGTGAAAGGGAGCTCCGTGCCGAAGGCATCGTCCTTGTCAAAATTCCACTCATAGAACGGACAAGAGATCCTTTCCTCACTGTAGGCAGGTTCTTTGCCGATAAAGGAAAGCGCCTGATCTATTGTGAACCTGGAATCCAGCTGAGAGAACAGGCTTCCCTCGGATATAAGCTCTCCGTCAAGCAGAGTTTTATTGCTGCTGTCTGTTGTGGTCTCCTGCGCTTTTTTCTTTGCACTTGCAAGCAGCTTGCCGTAAGCTTCGTCTGACATATCCTGCATGTAAACGTCGCCTGTCTCCTTATCGGGGAGATATACAGCCGTGAGGGACAGGCTGCCGAAGCTGTTGCTCCAGCCTGCGTCGCCGATAAAATTGTCAAACTTATCATTAGTGGTGAAATAGTCGCCGTAATGCTCATGTATCTGCTCAAAAAGCTTGTCGTATACGGCTTTTATTTCTTTCTCGGAGTGCTTGTTCTTTACGGTGTAGTCATTGTCGGTAACTCCGAAATGACAGGCCATGCTTATGAGCTCGCCGTCGGGAACAAACGCCAAGCGTTCATATCCCTCCATGTCGATACCGAGGTACGGAAAGCTGTCAAAGGGGATATTGTAATAAACCACATCGGGACCGATAGAGTTGACCTTTTCCTCGCTGCGCTCAAAATCGGTATCTATTAACGCCTTTACCTCCGCCTCGGTCATGCCAAGCCTTATATCTTGGAGCATAAAGAATTCTGTGCCGAACTTTTCTGAGCTGTCGGTGGTGGTAGTAGTGTCCTCCTCGGCAGCAGTCTCAGCCTCTGTTACAGTCGTGCTTTCCTCTGCCTCATTGGCAGGATCGGCCGTTCTTCCGCAGCCTGCCGATATGAGCAGTTCAGCCGCAGCGATGAATGCAAGTATCTTTTTCATATTGTTTCCTCTATGTCAGTTTTCCTGCGGCAAAGCTCCCTGCGGGACATCGGGCTGAGTTTCGGGCTCAGGCTCGGTCTCGTGATAATTCGGCTTTTCCTGTTCAAAGGCGCCTGATACCGCTTTGAGGTCGGTATCGGAGCTGCCTGTAAATTCTATGACAGCCTTGTAATCGTCCCTGATCTTATTGCGCTGGTTGTTCTGATCCTTATAGATGATACCTGTATCTGCGGTCACAGAAGCTTCATAATGGGGTATCTTATCGTTGGATTCTTTGGGCTGGACGCTGATTTCGGTCAGAGCTATAAGCTTCCTTAGCGTGATGTTCTTCTCATCGGGGAACAGTCTGCGGAAAGCGTTTTCGGGAGCATTTCCAAGCTCGTCGAGAAGCTTCAGTGCTTTCGCGTCGTCCATTTCGTAAGCGAACTCCAGATACTTTTCGACGGTGTCTCTTATTTTTTCCATCATGGGGATCGTCAGTCCCTGAGCTGTGATCTTCATGCTGTAGGGACAGTTCTTGCATGTTCCGTTTATGACAGCGTGATCGAAAATAAATTCCGAGCTCGTGACATGGTAGGTATAGGTGCTGCTGCCCGATGTGACGCTGAGCTCACCGTTGGCGTATGAGCAGTTGTCCCATGCTCTTGAGAAGCAGGGATCGAAGTTGCTGTTGTAGACCACAGAGGACTTTTTATCATCTGTTCTGGCAATGTAGAGTACGCGCTCGGGGCTGGCAGCCTGCTTTATATCCGAATAGACAAAAGGCACTACGATGTTTCCCTCGTAGTCGATGCAGCCGTACATCTCTTTATTGTGCAGATGCTTTGAAGCAATACACCTGTCACTGTTGCCTGTGAACTTTATGGTCTGCCACTCGGGTGAGACTATCACATGCTCGCTGCTGTCGATGATGCCCACAAGTCCCTCACTGTTCTGAAAAGCGCGGTTGCCTGCCGAATCAAAGCCCAGCTTCTTTTCGATTATGGTCTGGGAGCCGCTGCTTACGGCACTTTTTTCCGTTCTGGAATAAAAGCGCGTGATAGCGACTGCGAGGACGATGATACCGATAAACAGCACAGAGACTATGAGTCTCGTTTGTTTATTCAATACTTTCGTCCCTTCCCCGCGTTTACCTGCTTTCATTTTCCGATTCGCTGACAGGAGCCGGATTCTGAGCCTCAGCCTTGCGCTGGCGGTAGATGTCCTCAGTCTCCTTGGTTATATAGATCGGACGATTTTTCGTCTCAAGGTATGTCTTGGAAAGGTACTGTCCCAGTATTCCCACGCTGAAAAGCTGCAGGCCGCTGAAAAGGAATATGAGGCACAGCATGGTGGGATAGCCGTCGGGAGCGTCGAGCCAGCCGAACATCGACCTGATTATAGTGATGACTATCAGTACAAAGGCTATGAGGCAGGTTATGATTCCCAGCAGGGAGGCGATAGCCAGCGGAGCTGTTGAGAATGCCATAATGCCCTCGAGAGAGTACTTGAATAGTCCCCAGAAGGACCATGAAGAGGTGCCTGCAGGACGCTCTACGTTTTCGTATTCGATATAGCGGGTGTTGAAGCCTACCCAGCTGAATATGCCCTTTGAGAAGCGGTTGTACTCGGACATATCGAGAATGGCGTCCACCATCTGTCTTGTCATGAAGCGGAAGTCCTGAGCGCCGTCCACTATCTCGGTCTGGGAAATTTTGTTCATTATTTTATAGAAAAGCCTTGCGAACCATGAGCGGACCTTTGATTCGCCCTGTCTGCTGACGCGGCGCGTTGTAGCGCAGTCGTACTCGCCGTTTCGCACATAGCTGTACATCTTCGGCAGAAAAGCAGGGGGGTGCTGGAGGTCTGCGTCCATGACCACGACGAAGTCGCCCTTTGCGTTCTTCAGACCTGCGTACATGCCCGATTCCTTACCGAAATTACGGGAAAACGAAATATATCTTACCCGCTTGTCCCTTTCCGACAGGGAGCGGAGAATGTCAAGAGTTGTGTCCTTTGAGCCGTCATTGATGAAAAGATACTCAAAGGTGAGCTCGGGAAAATCCTTTGACATCCGGTCGGAGACCTTGGTTATCTCTTCGTAGAACATGGGCAGGACTTCCTGCTCATTATAGCATGGAACTACTACTGAAACGAGTTTCACGTTTTTTCCTCCTTCAAAGAAGCTTGGGCAGAGGCGGGAAAGGCGTTTCCGTATCTGCCAATACACTATTAATAATACAACAAAATCAGTGATAATGCAATAGCAAAATGTATGATTTCATAATTTTTTACACCTATGTAAAATAATGGCACATAAGGACGCTGTTTTTGGACTATCTGATAGTCGCGGCGGGAGCAGAAAATGATGCGGGAACGCAAAAAAACGCGATATAAGGCGGTTCCGGGCATGATATTATTTGTATAATTTACCTTAAACAAAGTATGGAATTTCTGACAAAAAAATCAATAACGATTTGTTATTTTCACCGAAAATTTTAAAATCGGTATAATTTTTGCGTTCATTTTTGAAGAAAGTGTTGATTTTTTTTGAAATGTCATGTATAATATACTTGTATAGTTGTTCGCGTCACGGACACTCCGCAGGCGGTGGTCGGAGATCACAGACAGAGCAAGGTACCGTGATGATGTGGGAAATCGGCGTTCCGCTGCCGTAAAAGCGGAAAAAGCGGCGTTTGCTGCGGTTGGGAGAGAGGAATATGGATATAACACTGGTAACATCTTCGTTTGACAAGCTGGTTCACGGAACCGAAAACGAAAAGAAAACAGGCTGTGGTATCAACCTTCTTAAGCCTGAAAACGTAACTCGTTTCCACAGAACTTCACAGATGACGGATCTGAAGGAGATAACCTGTGAGAAATGTAAAGCCAGCCTGGCGAAAAAGCTTATAAAGGCTGACAAAAAGGAAATGGCTCTTCTTCTCAAGGAAGAGAAAAAGCGTGAGAAGCTCGGCATGAACGACGCAGGCATCGTTCCGCTGGGAAATACTACCGCAAGGATCACAAGAGATCCAGATGCCAAGAGAAAAGAAGAGGAAGCAAGAAGAAAGGCTCAGGAAGAGCAGAGAAAAGCTGCGGAGGAGAAAAGAGCTGCCGAGGAAGCAGCAAGGGAAGCCGAAGAGCAGGAGCTCTATGCACGGTTCAACGGCAAGCCTGATAACAATATCCCCGGTACGGGCATCGCAATGGACGAAAGCCTTGCACAGTTCGCTATAAATGCTCCGCAAAATGAAGCACAGGCACCTGCACCTTCACCTGTACCCGCAGGTTCACCTGCTGCCGAGGACGATTTCCTCGCACAGTTCGCAATAAACAAACCCGGTGAGACAGCAGCACCTGCTCCCACTGCTGCGGCTCAGCAACAGGATGATTTCCTTGCACAGTTCGCTATACCTACTCCGGAACAAACACAGAATACAGATACAGAACCTTATTATAATGCGCCTCAGCAGCCTGTGGGAGGCTACGGATACGAGCAGCCCTCAATACCTGCTCCTGTTGAGCCCATACACAGCGATGAGGACATAATGAACCTGTTCTCCATAAATAACGCTCCCGTTCAGGAAGCTCCTGCATACGGACAGCCTGTTATTTACGACGGAAGCCAGCCACTTTACGATGCTCAGGGCAATCTTATACAGGGTATGCCTGTTACAGCTGACGAGTATGCTGACGCTCCTATAATGAACGTTCCACAGGATACGGCGTGGGATTATGTGGCAGACCAGTTCTTCGGCGGTGAGGTGGCTGCCGACGGTGTGGCTCCTGCTGTACCCGACGGCTATGAAAACGTTCAGCCGGGAGAAATGGCAGAGCTTTCAGTTCCGATAATAGAGAATATCTCAGCTCCCGTTATCGACGACATCAATGCTGCCATCGAAGCAGCTGCCAAGCCCTACGGCGGAGTACCCTCAGGCGGCATGAATGCTCCTGCTCCTGAAAATATCCAGGCTGCGGACAGTGCGAATGCTCCCGTTTACGGTCAGCCGATAGATCCGAATACTGCTTATATGTACGGCGATATCCCGCTTGTTGAGGATATCGTAGCTCCCGAAACCGACGTGCTCCCGTCTGCTGCAAGCGTTGCGGCAGAGGCTCTCAGCGGAGCACCTACAGTTGACGATATCACAGCCCCCGAGTTCGATGAGCTTCCTTCCGCAGCACAGCTTGCAGCAGAGGCTCTCAGCGGAGCTCCTACAGTTGATGATATCGCAGCTCCCGAGTTCGACGAGCTCCCACCCGCAGCACAGCTTGCGGCAGAGGCTCTCAGCGGTGCACCTATGGTAGACGATATCACCGCACCTGACTTTGATGAGATCCCAATTTACAATGACATCGCGGCACAAGGTCTTGACTATATGCAGGCACCTGTGCTTGATGATATAAACGCACCAATCTATAATGCGCCTTATATGGCAGAAGAGGAGTTTGAATTTAACATGAGTGATTATAATAATTATACAGCACCCGGTGCTGAGGCACAGGATGTAAACGCTGAGCAGCCAAAGCAGACTCAGCCCCAGATCGTAAAGGTTCCCCAGTTCGCAGGCTATGACGCAAACAATCAGCCTGTATACAAGTACGTTCCAATGAGACTTATGGGCTATGACCAGAACGGCAAGCCTGTATTCGCTCCCCTTAACGCTCAGCCTCAGCAGGCAGCAGCTCCTGCACAGCAGACAGCAGCTCAGGCACAGCAGGCAGCAGCAGCTCCTGCTCCCGCACAGCAGGCTCCCGCAAAGTCTATCGTTCCCAAGAAGCCCGTTCCCACAACAGGCGTTCCACAGGCTAATATCTCAAAGATAGCTGTAAACCCACATGCTAAGTCAACATCACAGGCTTTCATCAATGCTATCTCAAGCTCAAGAGCGTACGCTGACAAGAACCTCATCGAGACACAGGGACTTCAGGCTAACAGCCCTATCCTCAATTCTGTTGAGGACGTTCTCTCCACAATGGGCGATGATTCCGCAAAGAAGAGACAGATGGCTCAGTCACAGCAGAATGTGCCTGTATTCGACGAGTATAAGGCTCCTGCTTCATCATACAACAGAAGAGGCGGCAATTCTCCTGTAAGAACTCAGCAGTCATACGACAAGGACGTTCGCTACATGACAAAGTCCGAGCTGAAGGCTAAGAAGAAGCAGGATAAGATCGATGCCAAGTTCAGAAAGGAAATGAACAAGAGAGGCTTCTGATCCTGTCAGATATAAACGAAATGAGGAAAAACAATGGCAGAAAACAAGATCCTCGAAGAGCTGAGGGCTAAGCTCACAGGCTCTGCCGAAGAGGACAACAAGTTCCTTCGTGCTGAGGCGGAGCGCTTTGCCGAGAAGAAAGATCTGGACGGCGTGAACGCCGCAACTGAGCTCCTTCTCGAGCTTATGCCGCAGGCACAGAAGGACGAGATAGAAAGACTCATCACCCTTGACGGTATGCGTCTTGACCGCATGCATGAAAAGATAATCAAGCTCATACGCGAAAAGAATATCGCCGAGGCTAAATCTCTTGCGGAGAGACTCTACAAGAAGATAAAGCTGGATTACAAGGACGGCGAGAATAACAAGTTCGTTTCTCTCAGGAATCCCTTTGAGGACAATCTGTATCAGCTGAGATACAAGCCTGAGAAAACACTTAACCGTACTCCATTCGATTTTGCTACATACATCACTACATACGGCTATCTGCTGGTAGATACGGGCTCACCCGTTGACGCGATCCCCGTTCTTGAGGACGCCATCGAGTACAACCCCGTGGACTGCGGACCCAGATTCGAGCTTGCTGAGGTGTATAAGCTTCTGAAAAACAAGAGAATGACCCTTGAAACATCAAGAGATACTCTTAAATGCGCTTCCTCACCTGCGGCTATTGCGCGAGTTTACGCCAATGTAGGCTATATCCTGACGGATATGGGCGAGTTTGATGACGCTGTGGCTTTCCTTACAGCAAGTCTTCTCTTTGCACCGCATCCTGCCATTCCATATGAACTGAGAGATATCGCAAACCGCAAGGGCAGCCCTATCAAGCAGCCCACTCAGGAGGAGATCGCCGAGGTCATGAAGAAGTATGACTTTGAGTTCGGTCCCAATGAGGACGTTGTCTCTGTAGCGGCTCAGCTTTCTGCGAATTATCTCATTGATCAGGATATCCCCAATGCGCTGAAGGCTCTGAAAATGACCTACGGACTTACCCGTGACGAGAAGGTCAAGGAGATCATACTTAAATACGAGCCCGATGCAAAGATCGGAGCTCCTGACAAGGAGGAGGGCGGAAAGCCCGATATCACCCGGACGGTGAACGATTCTCCAGAAGAATAATGAATAATAGTTCATCTCCCGCAGATAATAGCTGTGGGAGATGATTTTTTATGAGCAAAAACAAGAAAAAGATACCCGTTCCCGATCCCGAAGACGACGAGGAGTATATCTGCCCGTCGGCTTCATGGGGCAATACGACGGGACTTACCCCTTATTCCGCAGAGGACAGTATCGAGAGAGCTTCCTATGATGAGGTATACCCGTTCCTGCACCAATATGGCGGTAATAAGGATAAGAAATAACGCGATTTTAATAGGGGATGCCTTCACTTGCAAGGCGGCACTAATCGTGCCCGTCCCCTCTGTCGCTACGCGACATCTCCCCACACCGTGGGGAGTCACCCTCTCAAAAACAGTCCACCGGACTGTTTTTTGATTCACTCCTTGCGAAGCGCCTTCGTATTATTTCGCTGTTCTCTGAAAACTTTGAACAGCGACCAGAGGCGCTGCCTCTGACCTTACTGGTACGTCCCCTCTGACGCTACGCGACATCTCCCCATCTTATGGGGAGTCACTCCGCCAAAGGAACACAGTCCCTTTGGAATCCCTTTCTTAGTTTTATCCGACTTTTCGGCTCTTGTTTATATGCACAAAAATCGTACTGCTCATTGTATGGCTTTAACAAAATTCAAAAAATATCTTTATTTTTTACTTAAAACATGATATAATATATCTTGTTAATTTAAGGCAAAAACTCAGAACTTACAGTATTATCAGCTAAATTGCAGCAGCGTCGAATACTTAAAAGAGGTGACATATGAAAAACGGAGTTAAAATGCTGGACATCGCCGCAAAGCTGGGCGTAAGCGTGGTAACAGTGTCCAATGCTCTTGCGGGACGTGACGGAGTCAGCGAGCAGATGAGAAAACGCATATGTGAAACAGCGGAAAAAATGGGCTATAAGCCATCAAATACCAAAAGCGAAAGAAAGCGCCTTTCAATGTCAAAGGTGAGCAAAAATGTTGGTATCCTTACCTCCGAGCGCTTTGTCGGTGCAAGAGGTACGTTCTACTGGGAGCTTACTGCCAGCATTTCAAATCAGCTCTCGCAGCATAACGTATGTACCGTTTATGAGTGCGTTACGGCAGACAGCGAGACCAACGGCATACTGCCGAATATGGTGGCAGAGGGAAAGGTGGACGGCGTTATCGTCATCGGACAGGTCCACAGGAGCTACATAAAATGTCTCAGCAAGCTGACCATGCCGCTGATGTTCGTGGACTTCTACGACAACAGATACGATATCGATTCCGTAATTTCCGACAGCTTCAACGGCGGATATATCCTCACCGACTACCTCGTGTCAAAGGGACACCGCAAAATCGGCTTTTTCGGTACTCTCAACGCCACCAGCAGCATCAACGACCGCTATCTCGGATATGTCAAGTGCATAATGGAAAATGAGCTGGAATTCCGCAGGGAATGGATAATCGGCGACCGTAACGAAAAGGGTATACTCAACGAAAAGATAGACTTCCCCGAGGAGATGCCCACGGCTTTCGTGTGCAACTGCGACGAGACCGCATTCCGCGTAATATCGGCGCTAAAGACCAAGGGAGTCCGCGTTCCCGAGGATATAAGTGTGGTGGGCTACGATAATTATACCGTATCAAGTATCTGTATACCGACTATAACGACAGTTGAGGTGGACCTTGCGAAAATGGCGGAGGTCTCGGTCAAAATTATGGTCAAGAAGCTTGCAGACCCGAAATACAGGGAGGGACGCCGCATAATCAGCGGAAAGCTCATCGAAAAAGAAAGCGTGCTTGACATAAGCGGAAGCTACAGTGAGGAGCGTTCCAATGCTTATTGAGAATTTTTTCGGACACCTGCGGACCGTGCTCCAGCACCGCCACAAGGTGTTTATCCACTGCGTCAAGGCAGGCATACCGCTGAGGGGACTGCTCCACGACCTGTCCAAATTCTCACCTACGGAGTTTATCCCGGGAGTTCGCTATTTTCAGGGAGACAGAAGTCCAAACGAGCGTGAGCGTGAGGTGGACGGAGCTTCCAAGGCTTGGATGCATCACAAGGGCAGGAACCGCCATCACTTCGAGTACTGGACGGACTACAACATGAAAACGAAAAGGCTTGAACCTGTGAAAATGCCCGATATATTCATATTTGAGATGTTCTGCGACCGTGTTGCGGCGTCAAAGACCTACAACAAGGATAATTACAACGACTCAATGCCGCTGGAATATTTTCTCAGAGCGAAGCCGCGGCGTGTTATTGAAAAGACAACAGCGGCGAAGCTGGAATTCCTGCTGACAATGCTCCGTGACAAGGGCGAGGACGAGGTGTTCCGCTATATCCGCAGACAAGTGAGAAAGAGCCGTTAGTAGGGGCGGATATTATCCGCCCGAAATATTTCAATGTAGGGATGACCATTGGTCGTCTGCTTGTTAAATACGCCTTGTAGGGGCTGGCGTCCTCGACAGCCTTGATAAAAGGGACGCCCTCACTTGCAGGGCGTCCCTCTTCTAAAAACAGTCCACCGGACTGTTTTTAGAATTCACCCTTGCGGTGACTCCCTGTAGTACAGGGAGATGCCCGAAGGGCAGAGGGTCGTCGCTCCTGTTAGGAGCGCCTTCGTATAGTTTCACTGTTCTCTGAAAGCTGGGAACAGCGACCAGAGGCGCTGCCTCTGACCTTACTGGTACGTCCCCTCTGACGCTACGCGACATCTCCCCATCTTATGGGGAGTCACTCCGCCAAAGGAACACAGTCCCTTTGGAATCCCATTCATAGGGACATTTTACTTTTTGAGAAAGGGGAGATTTTATGAATCCGAGACTGCCGTATCTGCGCGAAAAAACTGCTAAACTGACTGCGTCCCCGGGTGTATACATTATGCGCCGCAAGGATAGCTCCATAATCTACATCGGCAAGGCGAAAAATCTCCACAACCGCGTGAGCAGCTACTTCCGCGAGAATCCCGACCATACGCCGAAAGTTGCCGCAATGGTGTCCAATGTCTATGACTATGACTTCATCGTTACGGACAGCGAATATGAGGCTCTCCTGCTGGAATGCAGTCTCATTAAGCAGCACAAGCCAAAGTACAATATTCTCCTGAAAGACGACAAGGGCTACCACTATATACGCATTTCCGACGAGGAATACCCCCGCATTACCAACGAGAAAAACACCAAGCAGAGCGGACGCTATCTGGGTCCCTACACCAGCGGATTCATCACAAAGGAAGCCGTCAACGAGGCGAACCGCGTGTTCATGCTGCCCACCTGCAGGCGTAAGTTTCCGCAGGATTTCGGCAAAAGCCGTCCCTGTCTCAACTACCACATCAAACAGTGCATGGGAGTGTGCCGCGGCAGGATAAGCGCCGAGGATTACCGCAGCGCTGTCGAGCAGGCTGTGGAGTTCATAAAGAGCGGCAGCGCACAGTCCGTGGAGCGCATGGAGGCGGAGATGAACGAAGCTGCGGAAGCCCTTGAATTTGAGAAAGCGGCTATGCTCCGCGACAGGATAAACGCCGTCAGAAAGGCGTCCGAAAAGCAGAAAATAATCAACAGCGGCGTGGACTCCGCAGATGTTATCGGCGTTGCCGAATTTTATGACGGACTGTATATTTCTGTGCTCATGTACCGCGAAAACAGACTTTTCGACAAGGCTGTCTTTGAGTTTCCGCTGCCCGATGAGGGCGACGACATTCTCAGCTGGTTCATGCTGCAATTTTACTATAAAAAGCCTGATATACCGCACTCTGTCATTGTTGACCATATGCCGGAGGACTCGGAGCTCCTTACGGAGATGCTGGAGGGACAGGCAGGGCGCAAGGTGAAGCTCCATGTGCCTCAGAAGGGCAGACAGCTGGAGCTTCTGAAGCTTGCAAAAAATAACAGTGCGGAATATGCCGCAATAAAAAACGACCGCACAGGCAAAGAGGTCATTGCTCTGGAGCAGCTGGGACAAAGTCTGGGGCTTGCCAAGCCGCCCCGATATATCGAGGCTTACGACATTTCCAATCTGTCGTCGGAGTCAATGGTTGCGGGAATGGTAGTATTTGAGGACGGCAGACCGCTGAAAAAAGCCTACAAGCGCTTTACCGTCAAAGAGCAGGAGCTGCAAAACGACTACGGAAGCATGCGCGAGGTGCTGAAAAGGAGGCTCATGCATATCGTCACAGGAGAGGGGGACGAGTTTTTCACAAGGACTCCCGACCTGATACTCCTTGACGGCGGAAAGGGGCACGTAAATGCCGTAGCTCCGCTGCTTCGGGAGCTGGGACTGGATATCCCGCTTTTCGGCATGGTCAAGGACGACAAGCACCGTACCCGCGCCATAGCAACGGGGGGCAGGGAGATACAGATAAACAGCCTGAGATCAGTATTTGATCTGGTGACGAGGATACAGGACGAGGTGCACCGCTACTCTGTCAGCTTCATGCACTCAAAGCACAAGAAAAAGACCTACAGCTCGGAGCTGCTGAAAGTACGAGGAATAGGCGAGAAAAAGGCTGCGAAGCTGTTCATGAGATACAAGACCATAGCTAAGCTGAGGGAGGCTTCTCCCGAGGAGTTAGCTGCTGCGGCAGGAGTAAATATGGAGACGGCACAGGAGCTCTGGAGAGCTGTCCGCGAGATGTAAACGAGCCCCGAGAATATTCAGTAAATAATGACAGTATATTATAATAGTATACGCCGTCCGAAATTCAAAAACGGGGTACTTATAGTAAAATAAATAAACTATACTGTAGAAAATGCAGCGTTTTTTTGTATAGTAGTATTCAAATTTTTGGACAGAACAGTCAAAATCACTAAATTACTAATATGCAAATTGCCGCAGTTTACAATTCTGTAAAAATTCGCGAAAAAAATGAGCTTTTATGTTGCAATTTGAAAGCGGGTGTGATATAATTATTGTGGAAGTTTAACAATGTTTGGTATCAGTGTGCTATACCTCATGTTGTGCTGCCTTTTTTCGCTGAATTTTTCGTTAAATAGGAGCCGTTTGAATATCTTGATATTACCGATAGTATAAATCTTGGTAAATATTGATAAAAAACGGTAGATTATTTATGTCAAAAAAGCGATTGAAAAGTAACACTATAAATGCTATAATTGTTATTATTAAGGCAGTGAGAAACGTTCATCACAAGTAATTAATTATGGAGGTGGTTTCATGAAGAGTTTTTCCTACGTTGCTCAGGACGCGAAAAGCAGACAGGTCAAGGGAATCATAAATGCGGAGAATGAGCAGGAATTCTTGCAGAGAGCCAAGGAAAAGGGCTTGTATGTCAAGGATTACAAGGAGAGCGATTCAGACGACTCAAAATCAATTTACAAGTTTAAAACCCCCGAGCTTGCATTCTGCTGCAGACAGCTTGCAGCGATGCTCACATCAGGTCTTACACTTGTAAAAGCCATTGATATCCTGACAAAAGAACAGGAAAACGAAAAGGCAAGAGCAATATGGCAGGACATTTACGAGAACGTACAGAAGGGTGAATCCTTCTCGTCAACTCTGGAAATGCACTCAGGTTCTTTCCCAGACTTCCTCATCTCAATGGTCGGCGCGGGCGAGAGCTCAGGTTCTCTGGATGTTATTATGAACCGAATGTCTGACCACTACGCTAAGGAAAACAAGCTGAAGAATACTATCAGAGGCGCTATGATCTATCCTATCATACTTCTGGTGCTCTGCGTAGTTATCGTAATCTTCCTCTTCACGGTCATCATGCCTACTTTCATCGACATGTTCGACAGCAAGGAAGACATGCCTGCTCTGACGAGAGTTATGGCGGGAATCAGTGACTTCCTGACTAAGAAGTGGTACATTCTTGTTGTTCTTCTTATTGCAATAGTACTTGGTCTTAAATTTGCACTCAAGAATCCCGAGATCCGTGTCAAATTTGACCGAATGCTTATCAAAGGTCCCGGCTTCGGCCCACTTATCACAAAAATCTACACAGGACGTTTCGCAAGAACTCTTTCCTCACTTTACTCAAGCGGTCTTCCGATGGTTGAATGCCTTGAAAGAGCTTCATCTATCCTTGGTAATGCTTATGTCGATCAGAAGTTCGTTGACGTTATCGACGAGGTAAAACAGGGCGAGACTCTTTCATCTGCAATCACACGTACAGAGATATTCGAGCCGATGTTCTGCTCGGTAATCTATGTCGGCGAGGAGTCAGGTGCACTTGACACGATCCTTGAGAAAACATCTGATTATTATGAAGATGAATCAGATTCAGCCGTTCAGCGACTTGTAAGTACGATCGAGCCTATACTTCTTATATTCATGGGCGTAATCATCGGACTTGTCGTATGTGGAATCTATCCTGCACTCTACGGTGCTATGGAAAACTTGGAAAACGGTTAATAAAGAAAGGTGGAAAGATAAATGCTTTCATTTGATATCACTGATAGAAATATACGAGTTGTTAAGGGCGTTGAAAGCAACGGTAAGATCAAGATCAGCTCCGCTGCTACTGTAAACGTTGAGGAAGGACTTATCGTTAACGGACACGTTAAGGATGTTCCAGCAGTTGCTACCCTTATAAACAACGTACTTAAAATGCACAGAATGCCTGACAAGGAAGCGATCGTTTCGATCTCCTCCAACCTTACGATCTTCAAGGAAATGACAGTTGCCAAGGGCAGAGGTCAGGATCTCCAGAAGACAGTTAAGCTCCAGATGCAGGCAGAGCTCAACCTCGACGATTCATACAGCGTATCCTATATCATAGTAGGCGATGCAGACAGCAGAGATGTTAACGAGCCATCATACAAGATACTCGCTACAGCTTGTCCTTATGAGATCGTAAACAGCTACAGAGAAGTGTTCAAGCTCCTCAGCATCTCACTCAGATCAGTAATGATCGGATGTAACTGTATCACAAAGGTTCTTCTTGCTGATACAAAGATCAAGTCAAAGATGCCTCTCCTTGCTGTACAGATCGACAACAACTTCATCTCACTCAACCTCTATGAGCAGGGACAGCTTTCATTCTCACGTTTCGCTTCCATCGATGCTGCCGACTACGGCTACTCCGATGACTACGTATTTGAAGCAGTTAACGAGAACATCTTCCGTATGCTTCAGTTCCACAGAAGCCGTAACACAGGTGAGTCCATTGAGAACGTTATCTTCTACGGAGATACCCATGAGTATGTAAGACTTACAGATGAGCTTGAAAAACTCGACCTCAAGACAAGTCTTATCAACGTTCCTCCACAGATACACGGACATGAAAATCTTGAGTTCTCTCTTTATGCTAACGCTATCGGCGCTATGTTCAAGAGAAACAGAGAGATCGAAAAGATCAACCTCCTTGACACAGACTTCAGTACTGCTGTTAAGAACCGCGTAGGCGGCAAGAACAACGACAGCATGGGAAGCATTATACTTCTTGCTTCGCTTCTCGTTGCAGGTCTTGTAGTAGGCGGTACATGGGGCGTTCTGAAGCTCAAGGGCAACAGCATCAACAAGGATATCAGGGAGTGCAATGAGTTCATCGAAAGCCCTGATACACAGAAGAAGCTCGAGCATCAGGCAAGACTTCTCGGCGTAGAGGATACAGTTAAGGCTTATGCCACCAAGATGACCAATGCAAGTGATGCATATAAGTCGATGCCTCAGATAGAGGGTAAGGCTTATGATGAGATCGAGAAGATCCTTAAAAAGACTCTTGAAGATGCAAAGGTAGAGTTTAAGGAAGATAATGACAAGATCGTTCAGCCACAGTACAGCGACGGTATAATAAGCTTTAACGTAAGCTGTGACGGAGTCAAGGATGATTATGCACAGAAAGTGCCTGCTGATTTTGTAAAGAACCTTCTTGAGAGCGACCTCTTTGAAGCAGCCGGATACAAGGGATACAGTGCCGCTGTTGTTAAGGAAGAGGGCAAGGAAGACAGAGTATCGATAGCATTCCAGTCAAGCGTAAGACTTGTCGGTGCTAACGACATAACTGCTAATTCTGGAAATAGTTCAGAGGAGGAGAAGTAACAATGAAATTAAATTATAGAGACAAGATCATTGCAGGTGTTCTGTTAGCAATAATCATATTGCTTGTAGGCTTCTTTGTACCTGTAAAGAATCAGATCAAAAAGAATAAGGCCGATAAGGCAACTCTTGCTGAAAGACAAGAAGTAAAAGCAGACTACGAAAAGAAGATAGCACAGATCCCGAAGCTTCAGGAATCTATCCGCAGCATTTACAACAGTGCAAAGGATACAACTAAGATCTTTGTTCCTGTTGAAGATGTTGAAAATCAGATCCTGGTAGATAAGTATCTGCAGAAGTGTGCAGATGATTGCCATGTAAGAATCCTGAACCTTGATCTGAAGGAAGCAACAGTTTCTCCTATTGATTACTATTTCTTAGATGAACAGGATAAGTTCAAGAGTATCAGAAGTCAGGCGGACATCAACGGAAATCTTCAGGCAGAATACGATGCTTCAGTAGCAGGGAGCGTAGCACTGTCACAGAGAGCTAAGGAAAACGTTATCAAGAATCAGTATGGCGTAAAGATAATCGGTACAAAGAAGAATGTATGGAAGTATCTTGAAGCTATAAAGAAGATCGACAGCGCAGTAGTTATCAATTCAGTAAGTATTTCCGATTTCACATTCGGTAAGGACGCTGCCAAGAGGGCAGGCACACAGATGCCGGATTCTCCGGAGGATGGAGCAGAGGTTTCTGTTCAGGTAGAAGGAAAAGAGATAAAGAATACATCTGATGTACAGATCGTTATATCAATTTATTCAGTAATTGAAATGGAAGAACCTGACGTAGAATTAAAGTAATAATGAAGAAAAAACCTGCTTCAAACGCTACAGTTATGAGAAAGATGTAACTTGAAAGGCGGTTAGGGAAATGAAAACAGAGAAAAGAAACAAATTGCGCGGCACGGTACTGTTTACCGTAGTCGCTGTAATGGCACTTCTTATAATTTTTCTGACGGGTACTCTTGCGCTTGCAACAGCTTCAAGTAACAGAGCGCATAAATCCTACTCGTCATCACAGGCAAGTTATACTGCTAAAACAGCTATTTCAGGTTTTACAGAGGCTATGTCAAGAGACAGCAACATTGCAAAAACTGTTGTGTCTCTTGGTGTAGATTCAAATCCCTCTGTAATATATCCTGAAGTAAGGATCAATAAGGGCAGCGCTGTGGATAAGAGCGTTGGTCTGATCGGTTATTGGGACAATAACGGCAAATGGCAGGATAACAAGATCATCGTAGAGAAGGTCAACAGCACAGGCACAGATCAGTATTACTATGATCTCAAGCAGGGCTCCGAGACCTACGGCAAGTGGGTCAAGGTCGATATGGTAAAGATAACAGCTACTGCCCGTGTGGCAAAGGAAGAAGCAACTGTTACTGCTTATATCAAGAAGAGACCTGAAGAGAAGAATACTGAAAGCCCTTCGCTTCCTACAGGAATCAAGGGATTCAATACCGTCGGTGACGGTAACTTCAGAAACGGCGGCAGATTTACAGGCGGTCTCGGTATCGGCCTTAAATCAAATGTCAAGAACGAATATGTTCTTCACAATGCTTGCGAGATCGACACTACACTTACATTCATTAACGGCGATGTAAGAGCCGGTACATCAACATTTGCTATTGATGTTCATGATTCAGGCGAAAGACCCGTGTCAGAGACTATCATCAACGGTAACCTTTATCTGGCAAACGGTCAGGATGCAACAAATCCTCTGGTACAGCTGAATTATAAGATGAACAGTAATTACAGACAGCAGCAGATACCTTACCTTTATATTGACGGTGTTCTCTCATTCGGTTCACAGTGTACATTAGTTGCAGCTGCCGACAATGATCACAAGTCACCGTACAATATCTTTGTGGGTACATTAATGGCTAACAGAAACGATTATCGCTGTGACTCAGGCGATCTCTATATGATGGATGAGTACACAGGCGACGATAACGTATACAGCGATGTATTCCTTGGCGAGCAGTATGTTTGGAATCAGTCAACAAATCAAAATGATATTCTTCCTGCTAAAAGAGACGTTATCAAGGGTGATAACTACTACGGCAACGGCGGAACATCATATCTTTATAAGTGGGTTAATTCCGTATATAACAAGACAATAAACCAGAATGAATCATACGGCGGCAGCATGTACTGCAACGGAAGACTTCACATTTCAAATGTTAACTATGTTGAGGGCGATGTCCGCGTAAAGGGTGATTGCTATGTTGACGGCAATACAACTATCAAGGGCGACCTTGTTGTCGGCGGAGCTCTCCATGTTAACGGTTCTCTGACTGCAAGAAGAATCTTCTGCGACAATGTTGGTACATACGGCGGTACATCCGGTAATGTAACAGCTGAAACATTCACTACAGTAAATAATACTCTTCATATCCCCGATGAGCTCAAGCCATACGGAAATAACCTCAGCGAGCTTTCTGCTTATGAGGTAGAGTTCCCGAAGCGCAGCTTCTTCGTATGGGATCCTGCTGCTCATAAAGATTCAGCAGGCAATATGATGCTTATAGACGGCAACGAGGCAAATGATTCATATGTTCTTTACTATTCATGGAAGGAAGAATACGCTCCCGGCATGAAGATATATATGGACAAGGAATTGAGAACATTCAAGTACATATATGGCGATGAGACATTTGAAGAAGATGGCTATGAGTTTGTCGGAACAGTTGACGAGACCCTTGATGCTCTGTTGGCATCAGAGTCATTCCTCAGAGATGATGTAACTACAGATGTAGTTAAGACATTCTTAGATAAGCCTATATATTCAAGTGAGCTTCCTAAGGTGGACGGTGAGACAAGAACATGGTATTACGTAATGCCTAAGTATGTCCGCGATGACAACAGCGGTCAGCCTCTTTTCCGTGAGACTTCAATAAGAACAGATTCCGAAAAGGGCTATTACATCGTTGAAGGCAATACAGACCATAAGTTTATTACTCAGCTTCCGTATTACACATTAGTTACTTATGACGGACAGGAAACAAATACAGTAGTTTCAGGTTCAACAACAATTTACAGTGATACAGAGCCGCATAATATAGTAGATGCGGATTATGTAAGAAGAGCTTCTACACCAACAGAGCAGACAGTTGTAAACAGCAACATTTACAAATATGCTTCATACGGTGAGCCAGCATATCCTGTAAAGATGGAAAGAACTGCAATTTATGCAGACAAGAGCAAAAAGACCAAGATCGTAAGAACTCTTACCGAAGTAAGAGAAGAAATGAATCTTGATAATCTCGAAAAGTCATATCCAAAGGATGTTCCTGCAAGTTACAAGACTGATGCAGAGGGCAATATTGAATATGACGGAAGCGATGCTTCAAAGAGAAATACAACGATCACAAAGAGCTGTACTATCAAAAATGATGTTGATAACGTAAAGATAACGATCAATCCACAGGGCAAGACCATATGGGTCATTCTTGAAAATGTTACCATGAAGAATGGTGCAGATATCTTTGTTGATCTTATTCAGACTGATGACGCCGGCAACAAGTTCGAGGCAGGAAAGGTTTGCTTCCTTGTAAAGGGTATGCTTTACCTGTCAAATCAGAACTCAATAGTTAACAAGGAAGTTACTACAGGCGGTCCATACTTCTGCAAGAACTGCCCAAGTGACACATTCGATTACACCAAGGACTGGGGCATGGAATTCTACGGTACTGAGCAGGATACTTCAAAGGGTATCCCCGGCTCAACTATCCAGATGACAAACTTGTCTACTATAACAGGTGCATTCAGATGTCCTTATACTAACTTTGCATGTATGCAGAAGGGTAAATGGACTGTTAAGTATATTGACGAGTATGGTGTTGACTGGTCAAAGAAGGCAGGCGGACAGACCAGAGGAGCTGATCTTACAAGTGGTGCACCGCCTATCATCGGTAACGCTCTCTTCAAGGACGTTCTCCAGCAGGATTCAAGCGGAAATGATCTTGGCATGAATGAATTCGGTATGTACTATACACAGTGCGGTCAGGGCGGAAGCGCTATCGGCAACTCAAACAACAATACAAAGGTTACTACTTCCGAGGGTGTATTTGATATACTTTACTTCTCAGGAGTATAAGGGAGGCGTGTTCTTATGAAAAAAGTTAATAAAAAACTCAAGGGCATGACTCTGGTTGAAATGATAATTTCTATCGCTATCTTTGCGATCATGGGCGGACTGCTCATACTTGTAGGTACTCACATCGATGCCACAAACAGAGCTACAAATGTTCTGAAAAACAAGGTATCCACTGAGTCACCCTACGCTGCTAATCAGATCAAGGATTATACCAACAAGGCAAATCAGCCTGCAACACTGCCCGCAAGCGATGTTGAGGTAGAGGTCAAGGTCGGCAGCTCAGACGTAAAGATGAAGGCAAAGAAGTATGCTACAGAGGATCTCGTTACCGACAGTCTCAGCGATGCCGATAAGGCAGCTGTACAGAAAAAGGCCAACGGTAACCTGAATCTTCAGTTCATTGAGGTCGAGCCGGTTACAACTACGGCTACAGGAACTACTACGACCGGAACGACCACAACAGCAACTACTACAACTACGGCGTAAGTGAGGTGGTCATATGGAAAAGCAAAATAAATCAACGCTCAAGGGCTTTACCCTTGTAGAGCTGCTTGTTGTTATGGCGATCTTCTCAATTCTTATGACCGCTGCACTTGCTCTTACAACGCCTGTATCGAATATGTACAAGAATACGGCGCTGTCAGAAAAGACGTACTCGCTGTCACATAATATACAGGAATATATCCAGGGTACTCTTGAGTATGCCGATAACCTGTATATCTATACATCAGATGAGCTTGGTACAGAGTATTCTACAGATCTGTATAAGCTTGCTGAAGAGTACAGAAAGTCACATTATGACGGACTCGTTACTTCTGATGACGGTTCAAACAGCAGATTTGTCAGAGGCAAGATCTATATAATGCGTCTTATGAACAATGCTGATGCTGCAAAGGGCATCCCGGCAGGACAGATCACACTTCGTGAGTACCGCTTTGAGAACAATCAGGAAATAACATCTGATGTTACTGAAACTCCTATGCTCAATTCCACATACTTTGACGCAGGAGATTCAAACTACAGCTTCAGTTATGCACTTGGTGCTTCAAAGCTCGTTGGTGCTCCTGTTCCTGCAGGCGGCGACAGTGATTCTTACTACAAGGCACTGAAGACCGATAAGAATAACACAGACATCGGTATAACACGAAAGAATCTTTCGATATCAATCGTTCTTGACAAGGATCCGAGCAGACAGGGTTATGTTGATGTATCAGGAGCAAACAGCTACAGAGCTTTCAAGTCTCCTGTTGCAGTACAGATCGCAAACCTGCCCCTTACAAATATCAACTCAAGAACAGGTGTTAACCCGACAGGTGTTCCGAGAGTAAGATATAATGATCCAACAGCAAAGGATACATTAAGATTACAGAAGGATAATACAACACCTCCCGAGTGCGGAGAGGCATTCCGTGCTAAGTTCAATACAAAGGTAGATTTCACAAACGATATTTACTTTGTATTCTCTTATGCAGATGAACTTAAATAAGTAAAAAAACAGGCAGCAGTTCAATGCTGCTGCCTGTACTTATTTTTCACTGTTTTTATTCGGTAGCCAGAAGGTTAAGATACCACTGAGCTATCTGATTACCCCATAACGAGCCGACGGCAATTCCGATAGCAAGGAAAGGTCCGAAGGCGAACTTTGAATCCTTTGTAACTGCCTTGACGAGAATCCCACCAACGGCAGCGGTAATGATTCCAATAAATGTTGAAGCGATAACAGCTTGTGTTCCGAGGAATGCGCCGGCTGCGAACATTAAATATGTATCGCCAAGCTCAATGGCTCTGAAATCCTCACCGAATTTCTTCTTAATGATGGGACGGCTTAATTCGCCGATGATGAAGAACGGAACACTGATAACGAACATTCCAATGATACGGCTTTTCAGTGTAACATCTCCGTTTTCACGAGAGTAGAAGTAAGCAAGCGGGAAAGCAAGAAGAAGTATAATGGCTACCATGCCGATAAATATTTCTTTCGTATCCCAGTCGATGAATGCGATGACAATAAGAAAAGTCATCAGAACGCAGGTTATTATGGATTTAACATTTATATCCAGGACGTAAAACGTCAGAACATAGAGAATACCGTTCAGGGATTCTACTATTGGATATCGCGGTGATATTTTTGCACCGCAGTTGTGACATTTTCCTCTCAGCATTATCCAGCTGAAAACAGGTATCAGATCGATGGGTCTGATCTTTGCGCCGCAGGTCATGCAGTGGGAAGCCTTTTCCTTATCCTCCTTGCTTCGTTTAAGGCCGATAACAGATTCGCCCTTTGGAAGTCTCAGGATAACAACATTAAGAAAGCTTCCGATGCAGATGCCGAATAGGAAAATTACGACGTAAAACATGATCTTGAATGGCAGCTCGGTAAATTCACTGTGGAGCATATCTTCAAATCCGAACATGATTTTACCCCTCCTTCATAAATATTAATGTACATAATATTATTATAACATAATTTATGGAAAATTCAAGTAAAATTTTAGAATGCTGACTGTATGACGGATACAGCACGGCATTCAGAAAATAAGCGGAGGTTTTTTATGAGAAACGAGAGAATTGGTGACTACTTAGTCAATCAAGGGCTGATCACAAGCGAACAGCTTCAGCAGGTTCTTGACGCTCAGAAAGCGTCAAACGGCGCAAAGAAGTTCGGCGACGTAGTTGTTGAACTCGGCTTTATGTCTGAAGTCAATTTCGCAAAAGCACTGGCAGGAAATCTGAGAGTTCAGTACGTTGACCTTGACAATATCGAGATCAATACTGACGCAGTTCAGATGGTTCCCGAGGCTCTGGCAAGAAAGCATACCGTAATTGCTATCAATGTACAAGGTAAGCGTCTTACAGTTGCAACGAATGATCCTGTAAACTTCATCGTACTCGAGGATATCAAGGTTTCCACAGGTATGGACACCGTTCCTGTTCTTGCAACAACATCTGCTATCAACAAGGCGATCGGTAAGTGCTATTCAATGCAGAACGTTGACAGTGTTCTTGAGGGCGTTTCCGCTATGGGCGGCGACCTCGGTGAAATGTCTGAGGCTGACATCGAGTCTAAGGACAGAGTAGAGAGTGCTCCTATTGTTAAGCTGGCAACAACTATCGTTGAGAACTCTTACAGAGCAGACGCTACCGATATCCATATCGAGCCATTCGATAAGTATACAAGGATCCGTATCCGTGTAAACGGCGACCTCGTTGAACTCATGAATATCTCAAGTGCAGTTCACAGCGCACTCACTACACGTTTCAAGCTCATCAGCGGTATGAACATCGCCGAGAAGAGAATCCCTCAGGACGGCCGTTTCACACAGGTCGTTGACGGAACTACTCTTGATGTCCGTGTATCCTCACTTCCTATGGTACATGGTGAAAAGATCGTTATCCGAATCCTTTCAACAGGTCAGATCGCTCTTCGTAAGATCACCGATCTGGGTATGTCTGATTATAACTATACACTGTTCGAGTCAATGCTTCGTGTTCCTCACGGCGTTATCCTCGTTACAGGACCTACCGGTTCAGGTAAAACAACAACTCTTTATGCGGCTCTCGGTGAGATCGCTAAGCCAAACGTAAACGTCGTAACCGTTGAGGACCCTGTCGAAAAGGCTATCGACGGTATCAACCAGTGTCAGGTTAACGTAAAGGCAGGCATGACATTTGCCGCTGCCCTTCGTTCTATCCTCCGTCAGGACCCTGACGTAGTTATGATCGGTGAGATGCGTGATACCGAAACAGCCGATATCGGTATCCGTGCCGCTATCACAGGACACCTTGTTCTGTCGACCCTCCATACCAACGACGCTGCTTCAACAGTTGTACGTCTTGTTGATATGGGTGTAGCTCCTTACATGGTTGCTACTTCTATCATCGGCGTTATCGCACAGCGACTCCTCAAGGTTCTGTGCCCGACATGCAAAAAGCCAAGAATGTCTACTCCCGAAGAGAACGAGCTCATGGGTATCGACCATTCTATCCAGATATATGAGCCGGGTGGATGCCCCTCATGCAATAATACAGGATACAGAGGAAGAACTGCTATCCACGAGATCATTCACTGTACAAATAAGGTTTCTTCTATCATCGCAGCTAACGGCAGCAAGGAAGAGATCGAAAAGGCAGCTAAGGAACAGGGAACCAAGCTTCTCCGTGACAACGCTTCAGAGCTTGTACAGGCCGGCGAAACATCAATTGACGAGCTTGTAAGAACTACATTTACTGTATAATGGCTTGTAGGGAGGATTATTAATATGGCAATCGAAATTCATAGAATACTTGACGAGGTAAGACTCCTCGGCTGTTCTGACCTTCACTTCACAGACAGGATCGCTCCTGTTGTACGTCTCAACGGTACTCTCAGAACCATGCGTTCACAGTACCCCGAAATGGACGAGGAGGAAATACTCAACATCGTTCATCAGATGACAAACGACGCTCAGCAGACAAGCATCAACAACCATAAGGATACCGACTTCTCGTTCACAACAAGAAGCGGCTACCGTCACCGTGTAAACGTATACTTCCAGAAGGGCAAGCCAGCTATCGCTATCCGTCTTCTGAGAAACGATATCCCTACACTTGAGGACCTCGGACTTCCTCCGATACTTGCTGACTTCGCAATGCGTCCCCGTGGACTCGTTCTTGTAACAGGTCCTACCGGTTCAGGTAAATCTACAACCCTCGCTGCTATGATCGACTTCGTTAACCTTAACAGAAGCGCTCACGTAATCACAGTTGAGGACCCTATCGAGTACGTTCACGATCACAAGAGATGTATGGTCAACCAGAGAGAGATCGGCGACGACGTTCCGTCATTCGCTCTTGCTCTGAGAGCTGCTCTCCGTGAGGACCCCGATGTAATCCTCGTAGGAGAAATGCGTGACTTCGAGACTATCCAGGCTGCTGTAACCGCTGCCGAAACAGGACATCTCGTTATGTCAACACTTCATACAACATCTGCAGCTGATACTATCAACCGTATCATCGACGTTTACCCAGAGCATCAGCAGCAGCAGATCAGAACACAGCTGGCTAACAACCTCGTAGCTGTTATCTCACAGACACTTATTCCTAAGAAGGACGGTTCAGGCCGTATCGCTTGTATGGAAATTCTTAACGTTACCGACGCTATCTCGGCTATGATCCGTGATAACAAGATCCACCTCGTTCAGTCTGCTATCCAGACAGGTAAGCAGCAGGGCATGATGTCTCTGGATATGGAGCTTGCAAGACTCGTATCCAAGAATGTTATCGGCGAGGTAGACGCTCTCGAGAAGTGCCTCGACAAGCAGGAGTTCTATCGTTTCCTGTCACAGCTCGGCGGTGCTCCCAGAGGCGGCGTACAGGGTTAATAATATTTTCATATAAAAATACTATATGTATCAAAATACCGTCGCTCGTGAAAAAGTGCGACGGTATTTTTTATGAACAGACTATTGATCAAATGACAAGAAATTATTTTTGGAAACACAAAATCGGAAATTTTTCAAAAAAGACATTAAAAAAAGTTCAAAAAACCTCCGAAAAAGCCTCAAAAATCGCTTTACACAGAGTATAAACAAGTGTGAATATAACAAATACTAAATTAAAGATTTAATTTATTCACAGTATCTTGTGCACTTCGACGAAAACACTAAAAAAAATATGCCGATTCACCGTTCTAATGTAAAAATCGCCCTCAGATATGGATTTTTTCTTCTGAAAGTGTTGACATTATGTGAATAAGGTGGTATACTATAATCACAGGGAAGGGAAAGGGAGAAAAAAATCCCCGGACCTAAAAAAATCGTGTGAAAGTAAAAGCTTTCACAAAAATTTATTTAAATGAGGGTTTTCTTATGAAAACTACAAAGAAAGGTTTTACACTTATTGAGCTCATCGTTGTTATCGCTATCATCGGTGTTCTCGCAGCAATCCTCGTTCCAGCAATGCTCGGTTACGTAAAGAAGTCAAAGGTTTCAAGCGCTAACTCAGCTGCTAACACACTCCAGAAGGCTATCAACACAGCTCTCGTTGAAATTGATGAAGAGACTGAAGAGGCTGCTAAGATCAAGTCAATGACAGGTACAAGCGGTGCAAATGCAGCTGCTGGTAAGGTTGTTACTGCTGATGGTGCTATCTCAGATTCTCAGTATTCAGATGCAAACACATACAAGAAGATCGTAAACTACATGGATAAGGTTTACAAGTATGATTTCTATGCAGTATGTGACGGCGGCGTTTGTGTAGGCGTTGCTCTCAGACAGCCTAATGCTAAGTACACAGGTACTTGCCCCGGTGGTGTTATCACAGTTGATAACTTTGAGTCTAAGTCAAAGACAGCTCTCAGCGACCTCGCTTCACAGGCAGCTACAAAGGGCGGCTGGACATCTACAGACAAGACTTGATGAGTTCTAAATTATTGAACTTATAAATTCTAATTAAAAATTAATGCTCCTTCCATTTGGGAGGAGCATTTTTTTAGGAGGAAAAATGAAATTTGACCTTACTAAATTAACGTATGGCTTTTTTGGGGCTTGTGCTGTAGCAGGCCTTACTTACCTTGGTGTCACAAAGTATTACGAAAAGGAAATAGCTTTTGGCGAGAACTATAGCGGCGTTATTAAAGCTATGGAAAACATTGACGAGGATTACTATAAAGATGCCGATAAAGAGAATTATGAACGCAATATGGTAAGCGGACTTCTTAAAGGACTCGGTGATACCTATACTTTTTGCTCCGACAGCTCAAAAGCTCTTGAAATCAGCGTCAATGCCTCCATGCAGATGCAGACAGCTGGATTTAAGGTAGGCAAGGATGAAAACAACGGCGATATGGTGGTTACCGAGGTCATTCCCGAATCCTATGCGGAAAATATCGGATTAAGAGAAGGGGACATTATCCTCAGTATCGACGGGAAGAATGTCAGACAAACAGGATTTGACAATATCGTAAGGGAGCTTCTTGGAAAAAGCGATACCTCAGCCGAGCTTGTCATAGAACGTGACGGCGATACGAAAAATATCACCTATGTCCGCTCTATAGATGAAAAGCGGTTCCTGCCGCTTTATAAGGAGATCCTTGATAATGGCATACTGTATTATCGCTTTGACAGCTTTGACGAGGGAGAAACAGCTAATTTTAAGCGAATCTTCGACGGCTTCTCATCTGAAGAAGAGATAAAAGGCATCGTTTTCGACCTGCGCAGCAACGGCGGAGGAGCAATGTCTGAGGCAGTCGGATTCTTTGATCTTTTTGCTCCAGAAGGAAGTCATGTTGTATGTGAGGAAACAAGATCCAAGAAAAAGGAAATATATAAGACTACAGCTGATGTCCAGATCAAAGATATTAAGGTCGCTGTCCTTGTGTCGGAGGAGACTCTGAGCTCGGGAGAGATATTTGCAGCCCTGTTCAGCAATACGGGCAGAGGAACTGTTATTGGTTCACAGACCGGCGGTAAGGGAGTCTTCCAGCAGACGTACACGTTATCTGATATGTCGACTTATTCTATCGTATCAGGATATTACTATGTAAATGATATACCTAACTATGACAAGGTAGGCATTACACCTGACATTGTTCTGGATATGGAGAAAAGATTCAGATGCACAGACGATGATATCCAGCTGGAGAAAGCCATTGAGCTTCTCAGCTAATTGCACAATAAACAGCAGAAAAAATTGGAGCATAAAGATTTTTTTATTGTTGACAAAATATGAACTTTTTGATATAATAGAATTGGAAAATTGTTTTGGAGGTGCTTTTCTATGAAGAGCAAGAGAAAAGGCTTTACGCTCGTTGAGCTTATTATTGTTTTAACAATTATAGGTATCCTTAGTGCTATTGTTATACCTTCATGGGGCTATTTCATGAGAAGAAGCAGAGAAAGAACTGCTAATTCAAAAGCAAAAGTTGTTTTCAATGCCGCTCAGACAGAGATCACAAGAACTGCACAGAGAGAGCGTACAACAGTAAATGTAAGCGATCCTGTGTATCATTCAGATACAACTGTAAAGGATAATGCAAATAAATCCCTTTATGTTGGTACAGGTGATTTTTATTTCTACTGGGACGGCGATAAACAGAGCGGATACAGTATCGATAAAAACGGAAACAGTACCGCAACAACAAAGAAAAATGAAAATACCAAATTTGCGAATGCAGTAAATAATATTTGCGGAACCGAGGGTACATATAAAATATATGTACATAATTATGCTGTTCAGTCTGTTGTATACAGTACTAAATCCAACGGTCAGTATAAGGGAACTTATCCCAAATTAATGGGCGCTGATCAGTTGTCAGATGCAACTGAAAAAGACATTCGTTCACATTCAGTTGAAACTATTAGCCTTGCTGATATGAAGGGTATAGCGCTTCCATAAAATATGACATGTATATGTCCGTATAAAAAGATTCATTAAGCAGCTGCTTTTGCAGCTGCTTTTTTTATTGCTTTTTGCTGTCAAGGGAGGGAGTTTTCAATATTTTCGACGAGATAAAGTTGAAAAGTTTATACTTGACAATTTCTTACAAAAGAGTTATAATGTATTTACTGTCCGACAAGGAAGCGAGGGCGCTAAAAATTTCTTAAAGAAATTTGAAAAAAGTGCTTGACAAACCTGAAAGATAGTGATATAATATTAAAGCTGTCCCGCGAGGGGGAGTAAACAGCATCTTGAAAATTGAACAATGCGAATAAGAAAAGTAACGACCCTTGAGATTCCTTTTCTTGAGCTTTAGGGCTTGAGGAGAGAAAAGTCAAGACAAGACTAAAAAACACTTTGAAGTAATAACGCAAGCGTTATGAACTGGATCAGATATTTTAGTACAGAGATGTACTGATATATACAACTTTAATAAAGAGTTTGATCCTGGCTCAGGACGAACGCTGGCGGCACGCTTAACACATGCAAGTCGAACGGAGATATTTTGAGTTTACTTAGGATATCTTAGTGGCGGACGGGTGAGTAACACGTGAGCAACCTACCTTAGAGAGAGGGATAGCTTCTGGAAACGGATGGTAATACCTCATAACATAGTTGGAAGGCATCTTTTGACTATCAAAG